>NZ_CP007440.1:5426843-5734293 GCF_001579845.1 Rhodoplanes sp. Z2-YC6860 | reverse complement strand
TTCGCCGCTATTCCATGCCGAGCAGGCGGTAGATGCGGCGGCTGTATTCGCCGAACCGCTCGCTGGTCTTGATGTCGAGCGTGCGCGGATGCGGCAGCTCGACGCGGAAGTTGTCGGCCATCCGGGCCGGCCCCGCGGTCAGCACCACCACGCGCGTGCCGAGGAACACCGCCTCGGTGATGCCGTGGGTGACGAAGACGATGGTCTTCTTCGCCTCATGCCAGATGCGAAGGAGCTCGATGTTCATCTTCTCCCGCGTCAGCGCGTCGAGCGCGCCGAACGGCTCGTCCATCAGGATCAGCTTGGGATCGTGCACCAAGGCGCGCGCGATCGCGGCGCGCTGCTGCATGCCGCCGGAGAGCTCGTAGGGAAACTTCTCCTCTGAACCTTTGAGGCCGACCAGCGCCAGCAGGTCGCGCGCCCGCTCGCGGCTCGCCGCCATCGGCAGGCCGAGGATTTCCGACGGCAGCAGCACGTTGTCGATGATGCGCCGCCATTTCAGCAGCAGCGGCTGCTGGAACACCATGCCGATATCGCGCGACGGATCGAACGGCTGTTCTTTCGACCCGATCCGGACCGTGCCGCTTTCGTGCGAATGCAGGCCGGCGAGGATTTTCAGGAGCGTGGTCTTGCCGCAGCCCGACGGCCCGACGAGCGCCACCAACTCGCCGGCGTCGACATCGAACGTCGCCTCCGACACGGCGAGAAAATCCGCACCGCGGGTGCGGTACACCTTCTTCACGCCGGAGAGATGGATGAAGGGCTCGCCCATGGCTATTGAATGCGCGCGTCGCGCACGACGAGCATGCGTTCGAGCAGCAGCACGAGGCCGTACAGCACCATGCCGAGCAGCGTGATCAGGATCACCGCCATGAACATGGCGGCGGTGTCGAGCGTGACCTGCACCTGGAGCATCAGGTAGCCGAGGCCCTGATCCGAGCCGAGGAATTCGCCGACGATGGCGCCCGCGACCGCGAGGATCGCCGCGACCTTGGCGCCGGAGAAGATGTAGGGCAGGGCGCCGGGAAGCTGGATCTTGGTGAAGATCTGCCAGCGCGAGCCTTTGACTGAGCGCACGAGATCGAGCAGGTCCGGTTCGACCTCGCGAAGCCCGCGCACCGTGGTCAGCACGATCGGGAAGAAGCAGATGGCGAAGGCCATCAGCATGTTCGGTCCGATGCCGTAGCGGAACCAGACGATGATGAGCGGCCCGAGCGCCACCTTGGGGATCATATTGAGGCTGACCAGCAGCGGCATCATCAGCATTTCGAGCACGCGGAACCAGGAGAACAGCAGTGCGATGCCGATGCCGACCACGACGGCGAGAATGTAGCCGCCGAAAATCTCGTAGGCGGTCGCGAGGGTGTTGTCGATCCAGCGATAGTTCTGGATGGACAGAGCCTGCAGCGTGGCCTGTGGCGACGGCAGCACGAACTTCGGCACATGGCCGAGCTCGACGAACAGGTACCAGGCGAGCACCAGCAGCAGGTGACTGACCACCGCGAGCGAGTAGCGTTGCAGTGCGTCGCTATGATTGGTCACAGTCTGGCTCGCAACAGGCTAACGATGGCGCGACTGTACGCCATGCCTTTCGGCGCGGCCAGTTCATGATGCCGCATCATGCGAGCCACCGCTGCAGGTTCTGCTGCACGAAGGCATCGTCGTTGAGGTGCGGATAGGCGGCACAAACCCGGTCGAGCTCTTCTTTCTGTCCAGGCCCCAGGGTTTCCGCCGGGTCGAGGCACCAGATGCCCTCCAGCAGGCCCTGGCGCCGCAGGATCTCGTGGCATCCGGCGATGACGCCATGGAAGTTGTTGGCGACGTCGAAGATCGCGGCGTTGCAATCGGTCACCTGCGCGTCGAGAGCCAGCAGGTCGGCCGGCACGACTCCTGACGCCACGGCCGCATGCGCCTGGTGCAATAGCTCCACCGCCTTGCTGACCCAGACGCTCCAGTGGCCAAGGAGCCCGCCCTTGATACGGACCGTTGTGATGCCGCCCTTGTGCGGAATGGCGTAAGGCGTCACCAGGTCCGGCACGATGTGGTCGTCATTGCCGGTGTAGAGCGTGACGCGATCGGTTGCGCCGGCTTCGACCACGCCGCGCACCACATCGAGCGTGCGATAGCGGTTGAACGGCGCCATCTTGATCGCCACCACGTTCTCGATCTCGGCAAAGCGCCGCCAGAATGACGTCGGCAGCAGGATGCCGCCGACGGCCGGCTGAAGGTAAAAGCCGATCAGGGGAATTTCGCCGGCGACCGCCTTGGCATGGGCGATCAGTTCGTCCTCGTTCGCGCCCTTCATGGCGGCGAGCGAAAAGAGGCCGGCATGATAGCCAAGCCCGCGCGCGACCTGGGCCTCCTGCACGGCCTGTGCGGTCCTGCCGACCAAGCCTGCGATCATCACGACGGGCCGGCGCGCCCACTCGGCCTGTTCATTCATCGCAAGCTGCAGCACCGGCTGATAAAGCCCGGCCTCACGGATGGCGAACTGTGTGGTGTGGACGCCGACCGCAAGCCCGCCGGCGCCGGCATCGAGATAGTAGCGCGACAACGCGCGCTGACGGCGCGGGTCGAGCTTGCGCTGCGCATCGAGCGCAAGCGGGTGGGCCGGGATGACGACGCCTTGCCGCAGCGTCGTCAGCACCTCGGCGGGCCAGTCAGTGAAGCGCAAACCCATCGGCCGATCTCAAGTAACCATCCGGTTACGACGCCCTAGAGTGGCAGCGATAAGGGATTGCGTCAACGCAACGCGCACGCTCATGCCCGGATGGCGTTGAGGATCGTCTCGACGTGGTGCCGTTTGCGCCGTCGGCAGGCCGCGTCGGTGCCAAGCTGCCGGCCGAAGATCTCCGACAGCGTCCAGTTGTTGGAGAAATAGAAATAGGACAGCGAGGCGATGCTGACGTAGAGCTCGACGGGATCGAGGCCGCTCCTGAACAGGCCTTTGGCAACGCCCCGCTTGAGGATGTCGCCGATCATGCGAACGAACGGGCTGTGCATTTTGCGCACTTTTTTCGACTGGCGCAGATATCGCGCGCGATGCAGGTTTTCGGTGTTGAGCAGGCTGATCAGCTCGGGATGCTCGCGGCAATAATCGAAGTTGAACTCGATCAGCCGCGTGATGGCCGCTTCCGGCGGCAGGTCGGTCAGTTCCAGCGTGCGTTCGCTGCCGCGCAGCCGTTCGTAGACGCGCTCCAGCACGGCGAGGTAGAGGCCCTGTTTGTCGCCGAAATAGTGGTAGATCATGCGCTTGTTGGCGCGCGAGCGGCGGGCGATGGCGTCGACGCGTCCGCCGGACAGGCCCTTGCGCGAAAATTCATCCTGCGCCGCAACAAGGATGGCCTCGCGGGTGCGGACCGGGTCGCGACGTTGACCGTTTTGCCGCGGCATCTTGGTTCGTTGTCGCATCTCGCTGCCGTTGACAGGCCCGCGCGGCGAACCCTATCGTTTCAGGTAACCACGCAGTTACCACGGACCTTTGCCATCCGTCGAGGCTTGGCGATCGGTCGCAAAGCGTTACGGGAGGTCAGCATGAAAATCTGGAAACTCGCATTGGCGGCCGGCGCGGGGCTTGCTCTGAGCGCTTCGACGGCGTCCGCTGAAAAACTCACCTTCACGCTCAACTGGGTCGCCGGCGGCGACCATGCGCCGTATTTCTATGCGCAGAAGATGGGGTGGTACAAAGACGCCGGCGTCGATGTCACCTTCGAGACCGGCCGCGGCTCGGCGGCCTCGGCGCAGAAGGTCGCGGCCGGCGCCTCGCAACTCGGCCTCTCCGATATGGCCGGCGTGCTGCTGTTCCGCGGCAAAGGCCTGGACCTCGTCGGCCTGATGAACGTCTACGCCAACTCGCCACAGGGCCTCTACTGGCTCAAGAGCTCCGGCATCAAGTCGGTCAAGGACCTCGCCGGCAAGAAGATCGGCAATCCGGCCGGCGACGGCGCCCGCACCATGTGGCCGGCGCTCGCCAAGAAGGTCGGCATCGACCCGAATTCCGTCACCTGGGTGAACATCGACGCCAACGCCAAACTCGGCGCGCTCAAGGCGCACACCATCGACGCGACCACCTCGTTCTTCAACATTCATCATGTGTTCGCCCGCGAGCTGGGCAGCGACATGGGATTCCTCGCCTGGAAGGATGACGGCGTAAACCCCTACGGCAATTCGATCATTGCCAACGGGGCGTGGCTCAAGGGCAATCGCGATCAGGCGGCGAAGTTCATCAAGGTCACGCAAAAGGCGTTCCACGATTGCGCGGTGACCCCGGAGCCCTGCGTGAAGGCTCTGGTTGAAGCCAACAGCGGGCTGCTCTACGACAACGAACTGACCAACTGGCACCTCGTATCCATCCTGATGAACGACGAGACCTCGCGCACCGTCGCGCTCGGCTGGCACGACGACAAGCGAATGGCGGATGACTACAAGCTGGTCGATGAATATCTCCACATGGAGAAGCCGTACGACATCAAGACGGCCTATACGAACGAGTTCCTCGACAAGAATGTGAAGATGCCGCCGATCCATCCGCCGAAGCTCTACTGAACGCGGCGAGTCGGGAGTTTGCTGGGGCCGGCTGCAATGCAGCCGGCCTTTTTG
Organism: Rhodoplanes sp. Z2-YC6860; assembly: GCF_001579845.1. Lineage (GTDB taxonomy): Bacteria > Pseudomonadota > Alphaproteobacteria > Rhizobiales > Xanthobacteraceae > Z2-YC6860. The sequence continues at coordinate 5,729,694 of NZ_CP007440.1, read as the reverse complement.
CTTATGCTCTAACCGATCTCCGGTCCGGCCACCGCGAACGTCCGCGCCGGATCGTCGAATCCTTGCGACCGGCCCAGCAGCATCCGCGTCAGCGGCCGCTGCGCCGTGAAGCCGCAGGCGGCGAGCGCGCGGCCGACGGCCGTCTTCGCATCGGCGAGATCGACGAAGACCGGCCCCGAGAGGGCGGGCAACGCTTCCGCCAGCAGCGCCAGCGCCGCCGCGTCGTCCTCGGCAACAATCGGTCCGATCTGCGAGGCGCTGCGGCCATCGCGGCCGAGCGAGAAGCCGACGATCCGGCCGTGCCGCTCGGCGATCAGTTCCGCCGCCGGAAGTCGTCCACGCATCCGCCCCAGCAGCGCGCTGCGGTTGGCGCCGAAGGCCGCGGAGTCATAGGCGCAGAGCGAAGTCCAATCCGCGTTGGTGATGGGGCGGACGCGCGTGCCATCGTTGGGGACTGCGATCGCCGCTTCCGATAGCGCGGCCTGTCGCACGAGCCGCCGATAACTCCAGGTCTCTTGGAAACCCAAACCGCGGTAAAGCGGCTGGCCCGCCGGCGTTGCGTCGAGCACGGGAATGCAGCCCCGCGATTTCAATTGCTCGATGCAGCGCTTCAGCAATCGGGTGCCAAGCCCGTGGCGGCGATATTCGCCGTTGACCAGCACCAGGCTGATCCAGGCAAATTCGCCGTAGGGCAAGGTCGCGGCAGTCGCCACCACGCGGGCGCCAACACGCGCCGCATGGATCGTGCCGAGCGCAAGGAATATCTCCCAGTCCGCCGGGACTTGGTTCCAGCCGGCCTCGCGCACCAGCGCCTCGGCGTCGGGCCGTTCCGCCGCTGAAAGCGGCGCGTCGATGATCGGTTCAGTATGTGCCATCGCGGGTATCGAAGTGAGTGTCCTTGCCGAGGCTCGGCATGCCGCGAGCGACCCAATCCGCGACCCAGCCGATCATCCGGTCAAGCGGCACGCGCGGCTCGCCCATCAGCCGGTTCTGCTCGGAGACGTTCATCACCCAGGCGTCGGATGCCTCGGTGCCGTTCAGCACAGGCGCCTTGCCGAGCCGTTTTCCCAACGCCTCGGCGATGGCGCGAACGCTCGTCGGCGGGCAACTGACATTGAGCGGGCTGGTCGGCGTGGTGCAATGGGCGAGCGCGCGCAACGTGTATTCGTTGGCATCGCCCTGCCAGATCACGTTGACATGCCCCATGGCGAGGTCGATCGGCTGCCCGGCATGAATGCGGGAGGCGATGTCGAACAGCACGCCGTAGCGCATGTCGATCGCATAGCTCAGCCGGATCAGGCGGCCGGGGGTGCCATGCTTCCGCGAGAAATACTGGAACATCGCCTCGCGGGCGACGCAGGAATAAGCGTAGATGCCGGGCGGCGGCACCGCGGGTGTTTGCTCGGTGGCGCCGCCGGTGGTGACGCTCACATACGGATACACGCAGGCGGTGGAGTAGGCGACGATGCGTGAGCCCGCATAGGCTTCGGCGACGAGGGCAGGGACGTGCGAGTTCATCGCCCACGTCAAATCCCCCGCGCCGGTCGAGCCGAACTTGCGCCCGGCCATGAACACCACGTTCGGTAGCTTCGGCAGCTTGTCGATCTGCGCGCGGTCGAGCAGATCGGCCTCGATGCATTCGATTCCCCATCCGGTCAGCCGCTCGCGCAGTCCTTTTTCACTGAAGCGCGCGACGCCGACCACGCGCTTGCCTGGCGCTGCGCGCTTGGCGAGCCGCGCCAGCGTCGGCCCGATCTTGCCGCCGACACCGAGGACGATGATGTCGCCCGGAATCTTCTTCATGTCGGCGACCAGGGCCGCTGACGGCGCGCTCATTATGTCTTCGAGGTGATCGACATCGCGAAAGCGATCCGGCAAGGCGTCGGCGGTGGATGCGGTCGTGGCGGGCGGCATGGCGATCCTTGTTCGACGCTGGCCAGAAAGTCAGAGCAGGGCTATAAGTAACCAGTTGGATACTAATGGCGCGACCGCCGCACAACAAGGACTTCTCGAATGACGACGCCCCGTATCAAGACCACCGTCGTGGGCTCCTATCCGATGCCGGACTGGCTGCTGGCGTTGCCGTCGGAGCAGGCGTTGCTCGATGCGACGCGCGTCGTGATCCACACGCAGGAGCAGGCCGGCATCGATCTCGTTTGCGACGGCGAATTCTCTCGCTTCGACGTCAACCATCCCGAGACCAACGGCATGATCGAATACTTCGTGCGGCCGATGGCCGGCATGCGCACGGCGATCACCTTCGACGAGCTCGTGGCCTACCGCTCGCAGCGCGGCATGGGCTTCCGCACCCGGCCGCCGGCCGTGGTGGACGGCAAGGTCGGGCCCGGCACGCTCGATCTGCCGCTCGCTTGCGCGCAGGGCAAGCGGCTCGCCTCGAAGCCGTTCAAGTTCACGCTGACCGGGCCGCACATGCTGGCGAAAAGCGTGATCGACAAGCACTACGGCAATGTGCCCGATCTTGCGATGGCAATCGCCGACGCGCTGGCGGCTCAGGTCGCGCATCTCGATGCCGACGTGGTGCAGATCGACGAGGCCAACATTCCGGGTGCGCCTGACGAGTGGGAATGGGCGGCCGCGTCGATGAACCGGGTGCTGGATGCCGTGAAGGGCGTTCCTGCAATCCACCTCTGCTTCGGCAACTACGGCGGCCAGTCGATTCAGAAGGGAAGCTGGGACAAGCTGATCAATTATCTCAACGCGCTCCACGTCGACCATATTGTCATGGAGACGGCGCACCGGCCAGCGGAGGAGTTGGCGGCATTCCGCGGTTTGCGGCCGGAGATCGGGTTTGGGCTTGGCGTCATCGACGTCAAATCCACGGTGATCGAATCCGCCGACGCCATTGCGCGCAGCATCGAGCGCGCCGAAAATCTCCTGGGCCGTGACCGTGTGCGCTACATCCATCCCGATTGCGGCTTCTGGATGCTGAAGCGCAACATCGCCGACGGCAAGATTCGCGCCTTGGCTCGGGGACGCGATCTCTACGAAGGCCGCGCCGCCGGGAAGTAGATCAAGCCAGGTACCCGACCGCCTTCAGACGCATGGAGCCTTCTGGCCCTGGCCGGCTCCCAGAGTCCTGCGCGCTTTTCAAAGTGTTGATGCACCGACGGCCCGCATCCCTAGGCGGCCCGAGTTAATAGGCGCATGGCGTTACCGCCCATGACAGACTTGAAGTCGTCGTCGGGGAGCCCAAGCTGCTCGACATGCGACGGGCCTGCGTCGATGAAGGGATCGTCGGTGCCGAACAGGATTTGACTCGGGGCCACGGACTGCAATGCGAACTGAAGCGCCGCTTTGCCGAACGAGGTCGTGTCGTAGAACAGCTTTGCGGCGTATTCGCTGGGCAGGCGGGAAATGTGCTTGCGGCAATCCGGGAACAGCCGGTAGCCGTTGTCGAGGCGCTCAAGGATCATCAACAGGGCGCCGCCACTGTGCGCCATGATGTAGGGGAAATTCGGATAGCGCTCGAAAATGCCCGAATAGATCAGACGCGTCGCCACCAGCGTCGTATCGAAGATCAGACCGACGCGGAGCGGCAGCTCGTAGCCGCGAAGATTAGTGGTGTCGGGGAACATGGGGTGCTCGAACACCGGCAGCCGGAGCTTATCGATCTTGCGCCAGAGCGGTTCGTATTGTGGTTCGTCCAGGGCTGCGCCGTCGATATTGGAGCCGATGGCGACGCCCTTCATGCCGAGTTCGCCGATGCAGCGGTCGAGCTCGTGAAGCGAAGCATCGACGTTCTTCAACGGCAAGCTCGCAAGGCCTGTGAAGCGATCCGGATGCTGCCGGCAAATCCGGGCCAGCGCGTCGTTGATGTCGCGCGTCACGCCGATCTGCGCTTTCTCGTCCCAGAGGTAAACACTCGGCGTGCTGAGCGAGAGCACACGGACATCGATCTTCTTGCGGTCCATCTGACGAAGCCGTTCGTCGATGTCGAACATGTCGTCGCGCGACCACGCGACCGTATAGCCGTTGTGTCGGAACAGCGTCTTGCCGTCGGCGGTCTTCTCCGTCTCCAGCCTGAGCGTGCTGCCGAGTCGATCGATGTAAGTCCGGTCTACGATGTGAGCGTGGATGTCGATCTTCATGGAATCTACGCGTGTTGTCCGACGTGCTGCGGGACGTCGAACGACGGCCGGCGGTTGAGCTGTTCCGGATCGAAGCCGGCGTCGGCTTTGAACGAGCGTGAGATCTCTTCGAGTTCGCTTCGCGGAATGACATCCTCGATACGGTTGAAGCCGTTCGGCGCCCGCTCTTCGGCCATCTCCATGATGATGGAGGGTCCGAACTGCCGGTTGCGGAGAACCATGGCCTTCATCGGTGCGAGCCGCCGGGCCTGGTACTGTTCGAGACCCTCTTCCGGGCTTCGCGTCGTGCCAAGAGCATGGGCGAGGACGCGGGCATCGACGATCGCTTGGCTGCCCGCCTGGGAGCCGACCGGCCGCATCGGATGAGCCGCGTCGCCCAGCAACGTCACGCGGCCGAACGTCCAGCGCGGCCGCGGTTCGCGGTCGTCCTTGGGGTATTCGTAAATCTCTTCCGTCCTGGCGATCAGGTCGGCGAACGGAATCCAATCGAAATTCCAATCCTTGAAGTGCTCGAAAAAGCGTTCCTTCGGCGCGCGCCGATCCCATGTCCCGGGCACATCCGAGGCGGCTTGCTTGCCAAGCACGGTGATCCAATTGATCAGAGATCGGCCGGTTGCCGCGACCTTGCGGCTGATGGGGTAGATCACAGCACGCCTCTGGCTGCTGCCAATCGTCACGTGGCTGCGGCCGTCGAGGAATGGCTCGGCCTCGATCACGCCGCGCCACTGGATGCGGCCGCTCGAAACCGGCCCGCCTTCATCGGGGTAGAGTTGCGAGCGCACGGCGGAATGGATGCCGTCGCAGCCAATCAGCACGTCACCCTTGCGAGACGGCAGGCTGCCCGTGTTCGCCCGATCGACGAAATGAGCCTCCACGCCTTCCGCCGTCTGGACGAAATGGCTGAAGCGGTGTCCGGTGTGAATCTTCTCGGAGCCGATGCGCGAACAAGCGGCGGCGTAGAGGATCAGGTGCAGGTCGCCCCGGTCGATCGAATACTGCGGCCAGCGATAACCTGCCGCGATGCCGCGCGGTTCGGACCAGATCAGTTGGCCGAGCTTGTTGTAGTAGGAGAGGGCCGCGGTTTCGATCGCCACTCGAGCCAGTTCGTCGCCGAGGCCGAGCTCGATCAATTCGCGTACGGCGTTCGGCTGCAGATTGATCCCGACGCCGAGCGCTTCGATCCTTGGGACCTGTTCGAACACCTCGACGTCGATGCCTGTGGCGTGCAGGCTCAACGCCGTCGTGAGACCTCCGATACCGCCGCCGATCACAAGAGCCTTCATCACTCACCCTCAGAGGTTACACAGTCTGCTAAGTCGCCGGCGCGCGGTACCCGTCGATATCGTTCTGCAGCTTGCCGAGCAGCCGCAACAGCGTCGCCCGTTCGGCGTCCGTCAGCGATCCAGACATCCGGCGTTCGGCTTCCAATGCGATCGGCGAAATTCGCTGGTAAATGGCCTGTCCTCGGCGTGACAACGTCAGCACGTTCAAGCGGCGATCGATGTTCGAAACACCGGCGATGATCAAGCCCGCGGCCGCAAGGCGAGTGACGGCGCGGTTGACCTGAGCCTTGTCCATCGCCGTCCGAGCGCAGATGTCGCCGGACGAGCACGTCCGGATTTCCGCCAGATGCGCCATGACACGCCACTCCGGAATGGAGATGCCGAACTCATCCTCATATTTGCGGGCCAGCTCTGCGCTCATCTCCCGCGCGACCACCGCCAGCCGATATGGAATGAAGTTCTCCAGGCTGATGCCGGTCGCGTCGGCGGCCGGTGCGTGTCGCTTTGTCGCTGGTGCCGATGCGGGCATTGACGGGCTCCTAGTCGTTTCATATGAAACGATACAAAATCGGCTGTCAACAATGCCGGCGGCGACAGGGAGGATCAAAATGTCGAGGGGCCGAAATTCGGCAGTTGGCGGCGTTGCCGTCGCGTTGACCCTGGCCGTCTGCGCCGTGCCGGCGGCCGACGCGCAGCAATACCCCGCCCAGCCGATTACGTTCGTGGTCAGCACCACGCCGGGCGCGTCGCCGGACATCGTCGCCCGTCTGTTCGCGCATCATCTGGGCGAGTCGCTGAGGCAGACGGTCGTCGTCGAAAACCGCGGAGGCGCGAACGGCCAGATCGCCGTCGGCGCAGTCGCCCGCGCGCCCGCCGATGGCTACACCTTTCTGGTCACCACGGCGGCAACCTTGACCACCAATCCTTCGCTCTATCCCAAGACCGGAGCGCTCGCGGTGACCGGGCTGAAGCCCGTGACCAAGCTCGTTGATCTCGACTTCGTCGTCACCGCGCGGCCGTCGCTGAACATCGCGAACGTACAGGACCTCATCGCGCGTGCGAAAGCTGAGCCAGGTAAGCTGATCGCGGCGACGACGGCGCTCGGCAGCGCCGCTTACCTGACTGCTGAGTTGTTCAAGGAATCCGCCGGCATCGATTTTCTGACCGTCGCCCACAATGGTGGAGGTCAAGCGGTCAATGCGGTGCTCGGCAATCAGGCCGATCTTCTGTTCGAGACGATCGCACTGTCGGCGCCGCTGATCGAAGGGGGCAAGCTCGTTCCGCTTGCCGTCACCAGCAACAGACGCAGCGAGTTCCTGCCGAATGTGCCGACAGCCGAAGAGGCCGGTGTCGCGGGATTCGTTGTCAGTGGATGGGTGGCGGTCGCTGCACCCAAGGACACGCCCGACGCCATCGTCAAAACCGTGCAGTCAGCGTTGCGTCAAGCGGGCGAGCGAGACGCCTTGAAAAAGAGCCTTGCCAACCTGAAGGCACACGCCGTCCTCAATTCGCCCGAAGATTTCGCCGCTTTGCTGCAGCGGGAACGCGCGATGTGGGATCGCGTGATCAAGAAGGCGGCCATCTCGCTCGAATAGTCCACTGGCAACGGGCGGCCCCGAAGGGGGCGGGTTGGCGCACGCCGCTTGCAACGTTTCGGACGACTGTATCGCAGCTGACCTGATGCGAACTACGTCCGCTTGTAGACGTCCTCGATGCGGATGATGTCGTCCTCGCCGAGATAGCTGCCGGTCTGCACCTCGATCAGCTCCAGCGGGATCTTGCCGCGATTGGCAAGACGATGGACGCGGCCGATCGGGATGTAGATCGACTCGTTTTCGTGCACGGACTTCACGTCCTGCTCGATCGTGACCTCGGCGGTGCCGCGCACCACCACCCAGTGTTCGGAGCGGTGGTGGTGCTTCTGCAGCGAGAGCGTTCCGCCAGGCTGCACCACGATGCGCTTGACCTGGAAGCGCTCGCCGGCATCGACCGAGTCGTAATAGCCCCAAGGCCGGTGGACGCGGCGGTGGTCGGTCGCTTCGGGGCGTTTGGCGGCCTTGAGCTTGGCGACGAGCTCTCGCACCTCCTGGGCGCGGCTGCGCGGCATCACCAGGACAGCGTCGGGCGTCGTCACCACGACAAGATCGTCAGCGCCGAGCACGGCGGTCAGCCGGTCAGCGGAGTGGATCACGCAGTTGTGGGCGTCGGCGGTCACCACCGTGCCGTGGACAGCATTGCCAGCCTTGTCGCGCGCGGCGACGTCGAGGATCGCGTCCCACGAGCCGATGTCGGACCAGGCGAAGTTTCCGGCCACGACGGCGGCGCGATCGGTCTTTTCCATCACCGCGTAGTCGATGGATTTCTGCGGCGCACTGCCGAAGGCTTCGGGATCAAGCCGCAGGAAGCCCAGATCGGTGACGGCCTTTGCCACCGCACGCTCGGCGGCCGCGGCGATGGCCGGCTCAAAGCGCTGTAACTCGTTGAGCAGAGCGTCGGCCCGGAACAGGAAGTTGCCCGAGTTCCAGAGATAGCCTTCGGCGACATAGCGGCCTGCGGTCTCGGCATTGGGCTTCTCGACGAAGGCCTCGACGGCGGACACCTCGGTGCCGTTGATGCTCGGACCGCGGCGGATATAGCCGTAGCTCGTCTTGGGCGCGTTCGGCGTGATGCCGAAGGTCACGATACGGCCGTCTTGCGCAGCCTTGAGGCCGGCGACGCAGGTCGCGCGGAATTCCTCGACATCGGTGATGACGTGGTCGGCGGCGAGAGCCAGCACCACGGCCTCGGGCTCGCGGCTTTTGGCGAGCGCCGCCGCGGCCGCCAGCGCGGGCGCGGAATCGCGCCGCATCGGCTCGATCACCACGGTCACCTCAATCCCCAATTCCTCGGCCTGGCGCTTGGCGAAGAACCGGAAATCCGAGCCGGTGACGACGATCGGCGCTGCAAACAGCTTGTCGTCCGCCACCCGCAGCAGCGTCTCCTGATAGGTCGAGCGCTCGCCGACCAGCGGCAAAAACTGCTTCGGCAGCGCGTCGCGAGACACCGGCCACAATCGGGTGCCGGCGCCGCCGGCCAAAAGAACGGGGACGATCTTGCTCATGCGGCGGCACTATTCCAAAAACCATCGGCGATAGCCAGACTTTCGCCGCCGGTCTGCTAGAGGTTGTCCGGCGATTAACCAGACCGGCCGAAGGCGCATGATCGATCGAATTCTGACCGTAGGCGGCATAACGCTCCTGTCTCGCGTGACCGGCTTCATGCGCGACATCATCCTGGCGGCCGTGCTGGGCGCGGGCCCGGTGGCGGACGCGTTCTTCGTGGCGCTGCGGCTGCCGAACCATTTCCGCGCGATCTTCGCCGAAGGCGCGTTCAACGCGGCCTTCATCCCGGCCTACGCCCGGGTGCGCGGGTCGAGCGGGGAGGCCGCCGTGCGGCTGTTCGCCGACCGGGTGTTCGTGCTGTTGCTCGCGAGCCAGGTCGTCCTGCTGGGCGTGGCGCTGCTGTTTACGCCTGTGGTGATCGGCCTGCTGGCGCCGGGATTCAGCAAGGACCCCGGGCGCTTCACGCTCGCGGTCGATCTGACCCGCATCACGTTTCCCTACCTTCTTCTGGTCAGCCTTGTGACGCTCTATGGCGGCATTCTCAATGCGCTCGACCGCTTTGCGGCAGCCGCCGCCGCGCCGATCCTGCTGAACCTGTCGATGATGATGACGCTCGCCCTCGCGGCGTTCTTTCCGAGCGCGGGTCATGCGGCAGCATGGGGCGTGCTCCTCGCAGGCATTCTGGAGTTTCTGCTGGTGGCGGGCGACGCCGCACGGAACGGCGTGCTGCCGCGATTTGCCTGGCCGAAGCTCGATGGTGAGGTCTTGGTCTTCCTCAAGCGCTTCGGCCCGGCGACCATCGGCTCGGCCGGTACCCAGATTGCGCTGTTTGCCGATACCATCATCGCGAGCTTTCTCGCGGCCGGTGCGCTGTCGGCGCTGTATTACGCCGACCGATTGAATCAGCTCCCCATCGGCGTCATCGGCATTGCGGTCGGCACCGTGCTGCTGCCCGAGATGTCGCGGCGGATCACCGCCGGCGACGAGGAGGGTGCCAAGCACGCGCAGAACCGCGCCGTCGAATTCGCGCTGGTGCTGTCGGTGCCGTGCCTGGTCGCATTCGTCATGGTGCCGGACCTGATCATGCGCGGGCTGTTCAGCCGTGGCGCGTTCACCGCCGCCGACGCGCACGCCGCCGGCGCCACGCTTGCGGTCTATGCGATCGGACTCCTTCCGTTCGTCCTGACGCGCAACGCCTCGACCACATTCTTGGCGCGAGGCGACACTGCGACGCCGGTCAAAGCGCTGTTCGCTGGCGTGACGGTGAACGTCATTCTGAAGGTTTTGCTGATGGGGCCTTACGCGCAGGTCGGGTTGGCCTTCGCCACCTCGGTCGGCGCCTGGATTAACGTCGGCCTGCTGTTCTGGTTTGCGTACAGACAAAATCTCATTTTGCTTGATCGGCGCCTGCGGCAGACCTGCGTCAAGCTCGTCATTGCGGCGGTGGTGCTGGCGACTGCCTTGTGGCTGACCCGTTGGGGCGTCGAACGCATCGTTCCCGAGGGGACTTCGCTGCGCAACGTGATCGTGCTCGTCGTCCTCGTGGCCGTCGGTGGTGTGGTCTATGGCGGCGTGGCCGCCATATTGTTCGGCCAGCAGTTGCTCAGCGCGTTCCGGCGAAAAAAGAGCCCGCCGCCTTCCGGACAATAGCCGTCAGAGCGTCCGAGGCACGGGCAGCGGCGTGATCAGCGTGCCTTTGTAGCCCTTGGCGCGAAGCTTCGGCGCAAGCTCGTCGGCGATGTGCCAGGAGAAGATGATCGCGCATTCCGGCTGGTCGGCGAACATCTGGCTTTCCTCGACCACCGGAATGAGCGTTCCCGGCATGCATTTGCCGATCTTGAGCGAGCCCTGGATCTCGCAGACGTAATCGATGATCGCCTCTTCGAGGCCGACATAGTTCACCAGCGTCGAGGCGCGCGACGGCGCACTGATGCCGACGATGCGGCCACCTTTTTCCTTGATGTCGCGGATAAGCGCATAGAGCCGGAGCTTCGACAGCATCACGTCGTTGCGGAACGCTGCGAGCCGCTTGCGCATCGCGTCGCCGCGCGGCTCGGCGTTGAGCATCTCTCTGACGCTGGCCTGCACCGGGCGCGCGCCCTTGCGCGCCGCATAGACGCGGATCGAGCCGCCATGGGTCGGGATATGACGGGCGTGGAACACTTCGAGCCCGTGCATTTCCAGGAGATGCTTAAGGCTTGCGACCGAGTAGTAGCGCAGGTGCTCGTGATAGATCGTGTCGTATTGCAGCTTGTCGAGCAGGCCGATCAGGTAGTGCGACTCGGAGATGAACACACCGTCGGGCGCGAGCATCTCCAGGATGCCGTCGACGATGGCGTGCACGTCTTCGATGTGCGCGAAGCAATTGGCGGCGGTGATGACCTTGGCCGCGCCATGCTTGGCCTTGACCTCGCGAGCCACGTCTTTGCCAAAGTAGCGCTGGATGGTCGGGATGCCACGCTCGTTGGCGATCTTCGACACGTCGGTCGGCTCGATGCCGAGGATGCGGTGGCCGCCTTTCTGGAAATTCGAGATCAGCGTGCCATCGTTGGAGCCGATGTCGACGACGAAGTCGTCCTTGCCCAGGCCGAGCATCTTGGAGGACTCGGCATAGAGCTCGGCGAAGTTATCGCGCAGCACCTTGGTCATGCCGCTGGTGTAGGGATATTCCGGCGGGAAGATGATCACCGGATCGACCGCAAGGCCGAGCTGCACCAGCTCGCAATTGCCGCAGTAGAGCAGGTTGGTCGGGAACCAGGGCAATTGCCGCTGCACCTCGCCGACCGGCACCATCTGATTGACCGGCGGCATGTAGCCGAGCGACAGCACGGTTTCGAGCTTTTCGCTGCCGCACACCTGGCAGCATTCGACCGGAACGCTTCCGCCGGTGCCGGCGCCACGCGCAATCTTTGTCGGAAACACGGCTGTTTCTCCCTGGATCGGCCGTTGATGCAATGAATCAGGCGCGCGGCGCAAGCCGTTCGTTGGCCCAGTACCATTCCACGGTCGGGCGCAGGCCCTTATCGAGCGGCACCTGCGGGGCATAGCCCAGCCCGGCGAGCTTGCCGATATCCGGGCAGCGCCGGTCGGTGCCGCCGGCCGGCGCGGGAAGCGACACGAACTCGATCTCGCGGCCGGCGATGGCCGCGATCCGACGTGCCACGTCGCCGATGGTGACCTCTTCAAGTGTGCCGACGTGGTAGATGCCGAGATGCTGGCCCTTGTCGCGCATCACCATGACGCCGCGCACGAGGTCATCGACATGGCAGAAGCTCCGCGTCTGCCGGCCGTCCCCTTGAATCTCGAACGGCAGCTTGCCGCTCGGATGTTGCGCCGCAGCCTTCTTCACGCGCAGAGCGAATTGCGGCACCACGTGCTCGAAGCCCATATCCGGGCCGTAGACGTTGTGCGGCCGGAAGATCAGCACGCGGTCGAACAGCTTGCGGCCATAGTTGATTGCCATCAGCTCGCTGATGATCTTGCCGCCGCCGTAGGAGTAGCGCGGGTTGGTCGGGTCCGGCACGAGCAGCGGCGCGGTCTCGTCGGTCGGCACCTTGGGCGGGGTCTGATAGACCTCGGAGCTCGAGGCCAGGATCAGGTTGCGCACGCCCGTGGCGCGGCAGGCGTCGATCACATTGATCATGCCTTTGACGCCGACATCCAAAACCAGATCGGGGGCGCTGTAGAAGAACTCGGTGCCGTTGACGAAGGCGAGATGGTGCACCTCGTCCATGCCGCGCACCGCGCTCTCGACGGCCGCCGCATTGCGGATGTCGCCGCCGATGAATTCGATATCGCTCTTCACGGCTTCGAGCCGGCGCGGCGCGCCGCGCGAATTGTCGTCGAGTACGCGCACCGTGTGACCGGCCTTCACCAGCGCGATCACCAGCGCCGAGCCGATGAAGCCCGAGCCGCCCGTGACAAGAATGCGGCTCATGGGCGTATCTCCGGCTCGGCGTCGAGCCACTGACCGCGCTCATGCGAGCGCCGCACCGCTTCGAGCAACTCCTGCACCCGGTAGCCTTCGGCAAAGCCCGGGGAGACGGACCGCTTCTGCTCGATGGCGTCGATGAAACGGCTCGCCAGCCGCGCCACCGGCGCGATGCGGCCATCCGTTGGGAATTGTCGGTCCAGCGGATCGTCGTCGAGCGCGACGGGCGCAAGGGCTGCGTTCGGCCGTCGCGCAAGCTGCAACGTGAAGCCGCGCATGTAATCGGTCGTGGGATTGGCGAGCACCAGCGCGCCGTCGTCTCCGTAGAACTCCAGGCGGTGACCGCTGCCGGCAAAGCAGGCCGAACTCATCGTGAGGTTTCCGGCGGCGCCCGACGCAAACGCCAGGCTCAACATTGCGTTGGTCTCGAATGCCGGATCGTCCGGCAGGCCTGACAGCCGCGCCGACAGGCCCGCGATCGGTCCGCCGAACCATTCAAGGTAATGCAGCGAGTGACTGACGAAGTTGCCGAGTGCGCCGCCGCCATCGCCCGCGCTGGTCTTCCAGTTCTTCAGCCGCAGCCGCGTCGACGCATTCTCGACGAGCCAGGTCACGGCGATATGGCGCAGCCGGCCGATGGCGCCGCCGTCGAGCAGCGTTTTCGCCCTCCGGAACGCCATCACCTCGGTGAAATTGAAATCCATCGCGGCCGGCCGCGTTCCCATCTCGCGGAGCATCGCGGCGGCGCCTTCAAGGTCGGCGGCCATCGGCTTTTCCACGAACACGGCCTTGCCGCTTTTCAACGCCGCGACCGCGATTTGCGGCTGCAGCCGGGGCGGCACAGCGATCGCGACCGCATCGATGTCGGTCCGTCCGATCATCTCGGCCCAATCGCCATAGGCGTCAGGGATATCGGCTTCGCGCGCCAGGCCGGCTGTCCGTGCCGCGTCCGAGCCCGCCAGCGCCACGACCCGGCAGCGCGAATCCGCGCGAAACGCGGGCAGTTGCACCGCGCGTCCATAGTTGCAGCCGACAATTCCAAGACGGATCAAGAGGGCTCCCTGAGGCTCGCCCGGTCAGGCGCGCGCAATCTGGTCGGCCCACTCGCGCGGGTCAAGGGATCACGTCGACAAGACCCGCCGGCGGCGATACGGTCCGGCGTTTTCCGGGGTGTCTCGACTTGCCTTCTCCCGACAGCGGCCTGACCACGCGCACGGCGCTTCGTGTCGCCGTGCTGGCGCTTGTGGTCGCGGCGCTGCGGCTGCCGATCAACGACCTGCCGCGCTACTTCGTGCTGCTGATCGGCTCGGTTGCAATCTTCGCCAGCCCGATCCAGCTCAGCCCCGCGCGCTGGTTCTTGGCTATCGCGGCGCTTGCCGTCTCGTTCGGCGGGCCGTGGCTGTGGCCTGCACCGCGGATCGAGGAAGGACACAACGTCTTCGTGACCGATGATGGCCGCTCTGGCGCGTTGGAGCGGGGCCTTCCCGCTGATGCATTCCGGCAGATGAAGGTCGAATTCGACGCCCGGTACCCGCGCGACAAACGCTGCGCGGTGAGTTCGCCCGGATGCTGGCGCAACGGCGAGTTCCCGACGCGGCCTTACGCATTCTCCGCGGATGCGATCTTCGGCGGCGCGGAATTCTCGCGCCGTGTCACCCGCCTGGATTTCTCCGACCCGCTCTGGCAGCGGCTCGGCTTCATCAATGAAGGCTACAATTGGTACGGCGCGAACGACCTGCAGCGAAACAAGCGCGAGCCGCGATGGAAGCTGCTGCACCCGTGGGCGATCACCATGCCGTACTTCGTCATGATCCGCCTCCCGGGTGATTTTGCCGGCAGCCGGCTGTGCTGGCGTGGACTGATCCTCTGGGAGACCGAACCCGGCCGCTTCGAGTCGCAACGCAACGCCGAGTTGGATTGTCACGACATCCAATTGAGCGATGCGGGCCGGATGATCTTCGGCGTCTCGATTGGGTCGCCACTCGAAATGCATCTGCAGGCGGCATGGCCGGTGCGGCTGCACCGGGCCGCCGAAAGCGGCCTGGCGCTGCTCGGCGCAATCGCCATCCTGCTGATCCTGGTCCAGGCACGCATGCGCGCGATGGCATTGCCGCTGACACTGATCGGTCTCGCATTGCTGATGATCGTGCCGGTGGATGCAAGCTTCATCGGCGGCTGGCGGCCGTTCGACGGCGGCGACGACGGGCTCTGGTATGAAAGCGTTGCCCGCAAGATCGTGCAGTCCGCGCTCGCCGGCGATGACTGGCACGCGTTGGAGGGCGGCGAAGCCGTCTACTATTACGGCGGTCCGGGCCTGCGTTATCTCCGCGCGCTGGAGCGCTTTTTGTTTGGCGACACGCCGCTCGGCTATCTGTCGCTGATGCTGGTGTTGCCGCTGGCGGTGTTCGCGGCCTTCAAACGCTTCTTCACGCCGCGCTCGGCGCTCGGGCTGACGTTGATCTTCATCGCGCTGCCGGTCGGCACGCTGTTCGGCTCGACCTACATCCATTACGTCAAATGGGCGGCGAGGGGCTTCGCCGATCCCGCGGCGGCGATGCTGTTCGTCGCGGCGCTGGTTGTTCTGATCGGCCGCGACGATGCAGGACCCGACCGCCGCTTCGGTCCGGCCTTTGGCGCGGGACTTCTGTTCGCGCTGGCGCTTTGGGTTCGGCCCAATCTGGCGCCGGCCGCGGGCATTCTTCTTGGCGGCGCGGGCCTTGCGGCGCTCTGGCAATGGCAGGTCGCTCGCCTCGTGGGCATGTGCATCGGCTTCCTGCCGGTGCTCGGCATGGCGCTGCACAACTGGGTGTTCGGCCATGAGTTCGTGCTGTTCAGCTCGAATGCGACGATCACGGAGGCTATCCCGATGCCGCCTTCGGCCTATGTGGCGGCGTTCGGCGAATTGCTGCGGCTCGATCTCGCCGGTGAGCATGTTCGCATGTGGGTTCTGCAATGGGCGCGCTGGCTCGCCGGCCCCTCCGAATCATTTCTGATGATCCCGCTCAATGCGCTCGCGATCGTTGTGCTGATACGCGTCGCGATCCTGAGATCGTTCGATCCGTGGCTGCGATTGATCGCGGCAGCCTCTCTCGTGCAGCACACCGTCGCCTGGTTCTATCTGTCGTCCGACCGCTACTACTATCTGGTCTGGTTTCTTACCCTGCTGGTCTGCGCGGTTTGGGTGCGCGATGAGGGCTTCGGGATCTTGCAGAAGCAGCTGCCCGGCATCACGACAGCGTTGGAGCGTCATCCGGCACGCGTACGGCTCGAGCGCGTGCTCGACTGGTTTGCGAGGCTCACCGGCATCGCCGCGCCGCGCGGCAGGCAGATGGTCAGACCGGCAGCTTCAGAAAGCCCTTGAGCCCGGCCATCATCAGCGTGCCGAGGTGCAGCTGCTGGACGAATTCGTCGGCCTTGATCATGGCCACGAGCTCGGCGGGCGTTTTCAGCGCGACGGTGAGCCCCGGCTCCGGCTTGAAGTCCGAGAGCTGTTCGCCGGTCTCGACAAAGAACGAGTGAACGCGGTTGCTCAGGCGTCCGGTGCAGGGCGAGGCCGGGGCGCCCAGCGAATGCGTGGCGCGGGCCGGATAGCCGGTCTCTTCCAGAAGCTCGCGCGCGGCCGCCTCAGCCGCGTCTTCGCCCTCTTCAAGAAGGCCCGCCGGCAACTCCCACGTGAAAGCCTCCATTGCCGGACGATACTGCCGCACCAGCGGGATGCGGCCGTCAGGCGTGCGCGCCAGGATCGCGAGATAATCGCGCTGGCCGACCGCGTGGTAGACCTCGGCCTTGGCGTCTGGCGCGAACTCGACCTCGCGGGCGATCACGTCCATCCACGGCGAGATCGTGGTGACGGTTCGGGCTTTGATTTTCGGCCATTCGTCGGACACTGGATCAGCCTGCGCCATGGGTTTGCGGTTTGCGCGTCACGCTCTCCGGCGGGCGGCGCAGGAAGGTCGTGGCGAAGGCGTAGCCGTACCAGCGCAGATAGGCCGGCAGCCATTTCAGCACGCGGAAGCGGCTGGTGCCGTGCTTGCGCTCGAACCACAGCGCCGGCACCTCGCCGATGCGCCAGCCGAGCCGGTGCGCCTTCACCAGCAATTCGATGCTGTAGGTGAAGCCCTGATCGGACTCGACCTGCAGGTTCTCGATCACGCGGCGCGAGAACAGCCGGAAGCCGGAGGTCGGGTCGTGTGCCGGCAATCGCGCGATGTGATGCAGCGTGAAGGCTGCGCCCCGCACCAGCGTGGCCTTGAGCAATGGACAGCCCTGCATGGTGCCGCCCGGAATGAAGCGGCTGGCGCAGACCACGTCGCAGCCTTGCCGGGCCTGCTCCACCATCTTGTCGATGATGCCCGGATTGAAATCGTCGTCGGCCGGATAGACCACCACCAGCGGTGCGGTGCTCGCGGCAAAGCCCGCCATGATCGCGGCATGCGCGCCGCGCGACGGATTGCGCACGAACTCGACCGGTATGCCTTGGTGCGCGTCGGGATTGGCGCGTACCGCAGGCAGCGTGTCGTCATCGGGGTGGTCGTAGCAGATCAAGACCCGCGCCGGCGTTTTGACATTCTGCGACAAGCCGCGCAGCACGCCGACGATGTTATCGCCTTCGTTGTAGACCGGAATGACGATGTCGAGCTGCGATGGCATCGCGTCGCAAGCTGGTTCTACGAAATGACGTTGGGCGAGCCGCGCAACAGCCCCCAGACATCCATGACCGGCTTGCCCTTGAGATCCGCGTCTTTGTAGCAGCGGTGTGGTGTGCACACGATCAGGATGTCGCTCTTCTCGATCACCTCATCGAGCGGCAAAAGGCTCGGGTCGGTCGTCACCAGCGGATCGGTGGTGAGCACATCGCGGGCGTGGCCGGCGAGCGCGTTCTTGAGCTTGTAGCTCAGCGAGGCGCGCGCGTCGTCGCTCTCCGCCTTGAACGCCATGCCGAGCAGGCCGACCGTCATGTTCGGAAGATCGTAATCGCGGCGCAGGTCCGCGATAATGTGCAACGGCAGGCCCTCGTTGACCATGATCGCGGCGTTGCCGAGCGCGAACTCGTTTCGCGCGAAGGCGAGGAGCTGCATGGTGTCTTTCACCAGGCATGGACCCGCAGCAAAGCCGGGCGTCGGAATGCCCTTGGCGCGCGGATAGTTGTGTTTCATGCCTTCGAGGATGCGGGTGTAGTCGAGGCCCGCCGACTTCGCGATCAGATAGAACTGGTTGGTGATGGCGAATTCCAGATAGCGGTAGGCGTTGTTGAACAGCTTGGCGAACTCCGCCTCCATCGGCGACAACGTCACGATCTCCGGCGCGATCAGATTGAACAGCGCCTTCGCCTCCTGCTCGGCCTCGGGTGAAAGCCCGCTGACGATCTGCGGCATGCGCCGCAGCTCTTCGATGCCGTAGCCTTGCGCGATGCGCTCCGGGCAGAACGCCACCTTGAGGTCGTTGCCTTGCCGCCTGATGTGGCTGTCGATCCAGTCGGTGGTGCCGGGGAACAGCGTCGAGCGCAGGATCAGAAGCTGGCCGCTGCGCATGTGCGGCAGCAGCGGATCGACGCAGTCCTGGATCACCCGGCGCACCGGATTGAGGAACTCGTCGACTGGCGTGCCGATGGTGACGATCACCGGCCCCTTGGTCGAGATATCGCTGGGCTTGCTCGTGAAGAACAGCCGGCCTTCGGCGAGCGCCTTCTGCAGGAGCTCATCGGCGCCGTGCTCGATGAATGGCATGCGGCCCGAACGCAGCGTCTCGAGGCTCGTCGTGTTCAGATCGTTGATGTTGACCGTGAGCCCCTTGGCCGCAAACGACAGCACCAGTGGCACACCGACATGGCCGGCGCCGCCGACGACGGTGAGATCCGCGGTCTGGGCGGTCACGGTGCGAGCGGAGGCCGGACGTTCGGCGATATTCAAGGCTTCACTCCAAAGGTCAGGACGAACGAACGGAATGGCCGCATGAAGCCCGGCGTGAACAACATGCTGTCGATCGCATTATAGAGCGGCAGCAGCCAGCGCACACGGCCCGAGGCGACGTATCGATAGCGAAGGTTCGAGAGATAGTCGGTTTCAACGGTGAAACCCGCGGCCCGGAAGGTCGCCGCCGCCTGGCTCGCCAGCAAAGGCCGCTCGTTCTCCGTGACCCCGACCGGGCTGTAGAACGGAGAGGCGCGATCCCGATAGAGCCACATGAACGGGTTCATCCGGTTCGGGTCGAAGGCGAAGAAGCGCCCGCCCGGCCGCAGCACCCGGAACACCTCGGCCGCGCAGCGCGACGGGTCGGGGAAGTGGTGGACGATGCCGGCCAGCAGCACCCCGTCGAAGCTGCCATCGGGGAAGGGCAGGCGCTCGACGTCGCCCTCCAGGAACTCGATGCCGGGATATTTCCGCTGGCCGAGCGCGATGAGCTTGGGGCTGATATCGAGCCCGGTGGGCACGCTGCCGTGCTGGCGCAGCAGCTCCGAGAACAGACCGGAACCGCAGCCTAGGTCGGCCACCCTGTCGCCGGGCTTGAAGCCCCCCAGCCTGACCGCGGTTTGGATCAGGAGCGCGCTGCTTTCGGGCGCGAACACGTCGTAGGAATCGATGGCGGCATGGCCGTCGAAAAACGCGATTTCCTTCTGCTTATCCTGCTCCCGGCTGCCTGGGGCTCGTCGGCTCCGGGAGGACTCGGCCTGGGCGTTTCTGGGCTCTAATTTCACGTTCATCGGGGCACAGCTATCATGGCGCTTCGAGCCCCGGCAAAGCCCTTCAAGCCCAAAATACGGCCAAAGGGGAGGGATTTGTGAGCTTGCCAATCTTGCGAGGGGCTGGCCGAAGGGCCAGCTGTTAAGGCAATCGGGGGAGGGGTGGCTTTGCCGCATTGCAACATGATGAATTTGCTGGCAGCACAGCCCGCATGACGAAGCTTCAAAGCCTGCCGCGGATTGCCGCCGCGCTTTCGCTCGCTTTCGCCCTTGCCGCCTGCGGCCAGGGCCAGCAGGGCGCTGGCGCGCCGCCGCCCCCCACCGTGACGGTCGCCAAGCCGACCGTTCGTGCGGTCACCGACCAGGACGAGTATGTCGGGCGCTTTGTCGCCATCGACGCCGTGGAAGTGCGGGCCCGGGTTTCGGGCTATCTGGACAAGATCCATTTCCGTGACGGTCAGATGGTCAAGCAGGGCGATCTCCTGTTCACCATCGACAAGCGGCCGTTCGAGAACACGGTCGCGCAGCAGCGAGCCAATCTCGCCCAGGCGAAAGCCAATCTGGCGTTTGCCGAATCCGACCTCGAGCGCGGCAAGCAACTGGTGCGCGAGCGCACGATTTCGGAGCAGGTGTTCCAGCAGCGCACGCAGGCCTTCGGCAGCGCCCAGGCCGCGGTCGCGGCGAACGAGGCTGCGGTCAAGCAGGCCGAGCTCGATCTCGAGTTCACCGAATTGCGCGCGCCGGTCGACGGCCGCATCGGCGACCGCCGCGTATCGCCCGGCAACCTCGTGACCGGCGGCACGACCGGGACCACGACGATGCTCGGCACCATCGTCTCGATGGACCCGATCCGCTTCGAATTCACCATGGATGAAGCCTCGTACCTTCGTTACGAGCGCTTTTCCAAAATGGGCAAGGAAGTCACCGGCCGCGCCGGCGGCATGATCGTTGGGCTGAAGCTCCTCGACGAGAAGAACTTCGATCGCCGCGGCGCCATGGACTTCGTCGACAACGTGATCGACAAGTCGTCCGGCACGATCCGCGGCCGCGCCGTGTTCTCCAATCCGGATGGCGTGCTGACGCCCGGCATGTTCGGCCGCATCCGCGTGCCGGGCTCGCCGAGCTATGACGCACTGCTGCTGCCGGACGCCGCGATCGGCACCGAGCAGATCAAGAAGTACGTGCTGGTGGTCGACGGCGAAAACAAAGCGGTCATGAAATACGTCACGCTCGGCCAGCTCACCGACGACAATCTTCGCGTCATTAAGGACGGCATCGACGCCAACGACCGCGTGGTGGTCAACGGCCTGATGCGCGCGCGGCCGGGCCAGAAGGTCAATCCGCAGGAGAAGGGCGCTTCGCCATCCGCTGCGGCCGCGACCGGTGCCGAAAGCGGCACTCAGGCCAAGAACTAAGGGGCTGCGCACCCATGCGCATGTCGCATTTCTTTATCGACCGTCCGATCTTTGCGTCGGTGATCTCGATCGTGTTCGTGATCGTGGGCGCGGTGGCGTTCACGCGATTGCCGATCGCGCAGTATCCCGAGATCGCGCCGCCGGTGATCAACATCTCGGGCCAGTTCCCCGGCGCCAATGCCGACGTGGTGGCGACGACCGTGGTCGCTCCGATCGAGGAGCAGATCAACGGCGTTGAGAACATGCTTTACATGTCGTCGAATTCGAACGGCGACGGCCGTTTCTCGATCGGCGTCAGCTTCGACATCGGTACCAATCTCGACATCGCCCAGGTGCAGGTCCAGAACCGCGTCGCCGTGGCGCTGCCGCGCCTGCCGGCCGACGTCCGCAATATCGGCGTGACGGTCGCCAAGGCTTCGAGCGACCTGATGATGGTCGTGCATATCTATTCGCCCGATCGCTCGCGCGAAGATCTGTTCATCTCGAACTACGCTAATCTGGAGATCAAGGACGCGCTGACCCGCGTCGACGGCGTGGGCTCAATCACGCCGTTCGGCAGCCGCGACTATGCGATGCGGGTCTGGCTCGATCCGGCGCGCCTGCAGTCGCTGAACATGACGGCGAGCGACGTGACGCAGGCCCTGCAGGGCCAGAACATCCAGGTCGCCTCGGGCATCCTCAACCAGCCGCCGGTCGATAAGGCCGGCGCGTTTCAGATCTCGGTCCAGACGCTCGGCCGCCTCGCCGATCCGGATCAGTTCGGTGACGTTGTGGTGAAGCAGAACGGCGGCGCCGTGGTGCGGCTGAAGGATGTGGCCCGCGTCGAACTCGCCGGCCAGGACTACTCGTCGAACTCCTATCTCAATACGACGCCGGCGGTCGCCATCGCGCTGTTCCAGCGTCCGGGTTCCAACGCGCTCGCGACCGCCCAAGCGGTCCGCGAGACCATGGCGGGGATTGCCAAGAAATTTCCGCCTGGCATCACCTACGACATCATCTACGACCCGACGCAGTTCATTCAGCAGTCGGTGGACGCCGTGATGGAGACGATTCTGGAAGCGATCTTCCTGGTCGTCATCGTTGTGGTGCTGTTTCTGCAAACCTGGCGCGCCGCGATCATTCCGCTGGTCGCGATCCCGGTGTCGCTGGTCGGCACTTTCTTTCTGATGGCTTCGTTCGGCTTCTCGCTGAACAATCTGTCGCTGTTCGGCCTGGTTCTGGCCGTGGGCATCGTGGTCGACGACGCCATCGTCGTGGTCGAAAACGTCGAGCGCAACATCGCGCTGGGGCTGAGCCCACGCGAAGCCGCGATGCGCAGCATGGACGAGGTCGGCGCGGCCCTGGTCGCGATCGCGCTGGTGCTGTGCGCCGTGTTCGTGCCGTCGGCATTCATCACCGGCATCTCCGGCCAGTTCTACCGGCAGTTCGCGCTGACCATTGCCGGCGCGACCGTGATTTCGCTGATCGTCTCGCTGACGCTGTCGCCAGCGCTTTGCGCGCTGCTGCTCAGGCCCCACGAAGAACGCCGGGAGCGCTGGTGGGAGAAGCCGCTGCACCGCTTCTTCGGTCTCTTCAACAAGGGCTTCGACAAGCTTGCTTTGGGCTACGGCTGGCTCGCCGCCCGCGTGGTCCGCTACGCCGTTGTGATGCTTGTGGTCTACGCCGGCGTGATCGCGTTCGGCTCCTGGGAGTTCGCCAAGACGCCGCGTGGCTTCATTCCGGCGCTCGACCGCGGTTATCTCATCGTGGTCGCAAACCTGCCGCCCGGCGCCTCGTTGCAGCGCACCGACGACGTGCAGCGCCGGATCGTCGAGACGGCGATGAAAATACCGGGCGTGATCGGTGCGGTGAACATCGTCGGTTTCTCCGGCGCGACCTTCACCAATTCGCCGAACGCCGGCGCCGCCTTCCTGGTGCTGGATTCGTTCGAGAAGCGCGCCAAAGACCCGAAGCAGTCGGCGGCGGGCATCCAGCGCGCGCTCTTTGCGGCTCTTGCCGACATCCAGGAGGCCGGCATCTTCGTGGTGCAGCCGCCGCCGGTGCCGGGCATCGGCAATGCCGGCGGCTTCCGCATGATGGTCGAGGACCGTGGCGGCCGGGGCGCGGCCGCGTTGCAGTCTGCGGTCTCTGCGATGATGGGGCGCGCCGCGCAGACGCCGGGCGTCGCACAGGTGTTCTCGATCTTCGAGACCTCGACGCCGCAGCTCTATCTCAATATCGACCGCACCAAGGCGCAGATGCTCGGCATCGCCGTCCCTGATGTGTTCAATGCGCTGCAAGTCTATCTCGGCTCGTCCTACGTCAATGACTTCAACCTGTTCGGCCGCACCTTCCGCGTGGTCGCCCAGGCCGCGGCCAATGAGCGGATGGACACCAAGGACGTGCTGGCGATCCGGGTGCGCAATGCGAGCGGCGACACCGTGCCGCTCGGCTCGTTCACCACCGTGCGCGACATCTCGGGTCCGTATCGCGTGCCGCGTTACAATCTCTATCCGGCTGCCGAGCTCGATGGCGCCGCGGCTCCCGGCTACAGCCAGGGCCAGGCGATGGAGATCATGCAGAAGCTTGCGGCCGAGACGTTGCCGGACGGCTTCGCCTATGAATGGACCACGCTGGCCTACCAGCAGCTTCGCGCCGGCAGCACGGCGGCTTTCGCGTTCGTCCTCGCCGTGGTGTTCGTGTTCCTGGTGCTGGCGGCGCAGTTCGAAAGTCTGACGCTGCCGATCGCCGTCATTCTCATCGTGCCGATGTGTCTCATCGCCTCGATCGTCGGCGTGGTGCTTCGCGGCCAGGACAACAACATCCTCACGCAAGTGGGCTTCATCGTGCTGATCGGTCTTGCGGCCAAGAACGCCATCCTGATCGTCGAGTTCGCCACCCAACTCGAGGAGCAGGGCCGCGATCGCTTCGCCGCCGCGGTCGAGGCGGCGCGGCTGCGGCTTCGCCCGATCCTGATGACGTCGCTCGCCTTCATCTTCGGCGTGTCGCCGATGGTGTGGGCCGTCGGCGCCGGCGCGGAACTGCGCCAGACGCTCGGCACCGCGGTGTTCTCCGGAATGATCGGCGTCACCGTGTTCGGCCTGATCTTCACGCCGGTGTTCTATGTGGTGACGCGGTGGCTTGCCGCACGTGCCTCTCGCACAACCGCGCACGGCGCCCCGCATCCGGCCGAGTAACTCCCGTAACCCATTGAAATGACTGAGTGTTCACGAAATCGTGAGGGCATCTGGTCAAGATGTCGCGTACCCGGAATAAGACACGGGTACCAGGAATAAGGCTCGTCTCGGGGTGTTAGCCAGACACCCCGCCATCTGGCTTCCAAAGGCTCGTCCAGGCCGGTGGAAGAGGCGGGTCACCGACTGATTTCCACACCAAAGAGGGGTCTCAACGATGAAGCGTCTTGTTCTTGCCGCAGCCTTCGCCACGCTAGGCATCACCGCCGTGGTTGCTCAGAGCGATCCGATCGCCGCCCGCAAGGCGCTGATGAAGGAGAACGGCAACCAGTCGCGCACGGCGCGTGAGATGATCGAAGGCAAGCAGCCGTTCAATCTCGTTGCCGCAAAGAAGGTGCTCGCGACCTTCGCTGAGACTGCGGACAAGGGCAAGAACCTGTGGCCTGACAGTTCCAAGACCGGCGGCGAGACGGCGTCGCTCCCGGCCGTGTGGGAGAACAAGGCCGATTTCGACGCCAAGCTCGTGAAGTTCAGCGCCGACGCCAAGGCGGCGGAGGGCAAGGTGACCGACCTCGACAGCTTCAAGGCCCAACTCGGCGATGTCGGCAAGAACTGCGGCGGTTGCCACAATACCTATCGCAAGAAACAGTCGTAATTGGCGGGCGCGTTCGCCGACGAACGATCGCAGGGCGGTGCGTTTTCGACGCGCCGCCCTGCAGCTTTTTTGTCGCGCCTCGGGAATAAGATTCGCGCACCCGGAATAATAGGACTCGTCGGGAGTCAGCCGGACATTTGGTGCTTTGGCCTGCGAGGTCCTTCTTTGGGCCGGTGGGATCGCGCTCATTGGCTGAATTCCATGCCAAAGAGGGGGTCTTACCGATGAAGCGTCTCGTTCTTGCCACGGCTTTCGCCACGCTCGGCGTCGCCACCGTGATCGCGGAGGGCGATCCGATCGCGGCCCGCAAGGCGCTCATGAAGGAGAACAACAATCAGGTCCGCATCGCGCGCGAGATGATCGACGGATCACGGCCGTTCGATCTGGATGTGGCGCGCAAAGTGTTCACGACCTTCGGTGGCGTGGCGACCAAGGGCAAGGATCTTTGGCCCGACAGCTCCAAGACCGGTGAGTCTGCCTCGCTCCCGGCGATCTGGGAGAACAAGACGGATTTCGAAGCAAAGCTGGCTGCGTTCGGCGCCGATGCACAGGCCGCGGAGGGCAAAGTGACGGACCTCGACAGCTTCAAGGCGCAGCTCCGCGAGATCGGCAAACACTGCGGCGGCTGTCACAACGCCTATCGGCAGAAGCTGTCATAGATCGTTGACCGGCGAGGTGTAGCCGCTAAGAAGGCCATTGCAGGGCGGTGCGGTTTCGCGCGCCGCCCTGCAGCTTTTCGGATAGCGTTTGATTGCCTAACATCGACATGGGGAGCCCAATGCTGCGAAAGCTTTTCATCCTGGCGGTGGTCGCCGCGATCATCGGCTTTGGCGTGTTCTGGGGCCTGACCATTCCGGCGACCGTGCCGGCGAGCGCACTGCCGCAGCGGACGGCCAATCTCGACAACGGCAAGACCATGTTCACGATGGGCGGCTGCTCGTCCTGTCATGCGACGCCCGAACAGGACGACAAGACGCGGCTCGGCGGCGGTGTGGCGCTGAAGTCGCCGTTCGGCACGTTCTATGCACCGAACATCTCGTCGGACCCGAACGAAGGCATTGGCAAATGGAGCGAGGCGGATTTCGTCACCGCCATGGTGAAGGGCACCTCGCCGGAGGGTTCGCACCTGTTCCCGGCGTTTCCCTACACGTCCTACCAGCACATGCGGCTCGACGACGTGCGCGACATCTTCGCCTTTCTGAAGACGCTGCCGGCGGCACAGGACAAGTCCAAGCCGCACGACGTGCCGTTTCCGTTCAACATCCGCCGTTCGCTTGGCGTCTGGAAATTCCTGTTCCTCGACGGCAAGACGTTCGAGCCCGATCCGGCGAAAGACGCCGTGTGGAACCGCGGCGCGTATCTCGTCAACGGCCCGGGCCATTGCGCCGAGTGCCATTCGCCACGCAACATCCTGGGCGGCATCATCACGAGTCAGCGCTTCGCCGGCGGACCCGATCCGGGCGGCGATCCGAATGGCTTCGTGCCCAATATCACCCAGAAAAGCCTGACCTATTCGAAGGAAGACCTTATCAAGCTGTTCGAGACCGGCGAGACGCCGGACGGCGACAGCCTGGGCGGCGAGATGGGCAAGGTGATCGGCAACTTGAAGCAGCTCGGCGCGGCCGACCGCGAGGCGGTTGCGACCTATATTCTCTCGCTGCCGCCGGTCGAGGGACCCAAGCGGCCAGAGTCGAAGTGAGTCCGGAGTCCAAATGAGTCTGCGAGCAGGATGAACATCCTCAAGGCCTTCCTGCTCAAGGGCACATCGGCGCTTCTGTTTGCGATGCTTTCGGCCTGCGTCCGCTTTCTCGGCGACAGCGGTGTGCCGCTTGGCCAGGTGGTGTTCTGCCGGGCGTTCTTCGCGATCCTGCCTGTGCTGCTGATGTGCGCCTACCAGAAGCAACTGGCGCAGGCGTTCTACACCCAGCGTCCGTTCGGGCATCTGTTTCGCGGCATGATCAGCATTGCCGGCATGTTTCTGAACTTCGCGGCGCTGGCGCGATTGCCGCTGGTCGATGCCACTGCCATCTCGTTTGCCGCCCCGCTGATCACCGTGGTGCTGGCCTGGCTCGTGCTCGGCGAGACGGTGCGCATCTATCGCTGGACGGCCGTCACCGTGGGCTTCGCCGGCATCGTTGTGATGTTGTGGCCGTACCTCAACTTCTCGCAATACGGCGCCGGCGGCTCGGCCTCGACCGCGGCCACCGTCGGCGCAGCCTGCGGGATGATTGCCGCCTTCACCAACGCCGGAGCGGTGGTCCAGACACGGCGGCTGGTCGACACCGAGACCACGTCTGCGATCGTGTTCTACTTCTCGACGTACTGCGCGCTCGCGGGTCTTGCGACCCTGCCATTCGGATGGCTGTGGCCGACGCCATTTCAGCTTCTAATTTTGATCGCCTCCGGCGTGATCGGCGGGCTCGCGCATATCTTTCTGACTTCGAGCTACCACTACGCCCCGGCCTCGCTGGTCGCGCCGCTCGACTACACCACGATGATCTGGGCTTACGTGCTGGGCTACGTGTTGTTCGGCGAACTGCCGACCATCACGGTCTATATCGGGGCGATCATCGTTGCGGCTTCGGGCCTGTTCGTGATCTGGCGCGAGCGGCAGTTGCGCCGGCGGCGCGTGAGGTCATAAACCCAGCGCGCTGAGCCCCGGATGGTCGTCGGGCCTGCAGCCGAGCGGCCAGTGATACTTGCGATCGCTCTCCTTGATCGGCAGGTCGTTGATGCTGGCGATGCGCAGCCGCATCAGCCCGTGCTCGTCGAACTCCCAGTTCTCGTTGCCGAAGCTCCGAAACCAGTTGCTGCTGTCGTCGTGCCATTCATAGGCAAACCGCACCGCGATGCGGTTGTCGCGAAACGCCCAGACCTCCTTGATCAGGCGGTAGTCGAGCTCTTTTGCCCATTTGCGGGTGAGGAAGGCCTGGATCGCCTCGCGGCCCTGGATGAATTCGCAGCGGTTGCGCCAGCGGCTGTCGACCGTATAGGCCTGCGCGACACGCGCTGGATCGCGGGTGTTCCAGGCGTCCTCGGCCATGCGCGCCTTCTGCGCGGCGGTCGTGGCATCGAATGGCGGCAGCGGTGGACGGTCCATGACAGGCACTCCCATGCATCAGGCAGAATGCCCGAAGCCGGAAGTTTTGCCGATCAAAACGCCTTGAACGTGATGATCGTTCGGGTGTCCTGGATGCCCGGGATGATCTGGATTTTCTCGTTGACGAAATGTCCGATGTCGACGCCGGTGTCGACATAGACCTTGACCAGAAGGTCGAACTCGCCCGCGGTCGAATAGATTTCGGACGCCACCTCGGCGTCGGCAAGCCGGTTCGCCACCTCGTAGGATTTGCCGAGCTGGCATTTGATCTGGACGAAGAACGGGACCATGGGACCTCCGGGGCCAATCCAGCAAAAACCCTAGCGTCTGGCAAGGCTTCCGTCCGATGGGGCGTGGGCTATTCGGTCCCGGACGGCTCCCCTATGATCCCATAAAAATCCTGGAGGAATCGCATGCCGAGACGATGGTGGCATCCTGGGCGGCGTCTTGCCGTTGCGGCCGCGCTCTACGCCGCAGGACTTTTCGCGGCAGGGCTGCTCGCGGCGGCGCCCTCGGTTGCGGAGAGCTACCCGGACCGTCCGATTCGATTCTTTGTGCCATTTCCGGCCGGCGGCTCGACCGACGCCGTGGCGCGCGCGATGGCGCCGGCGTTGGAAAAGCGCCTCGGCCAGACGGTGGTGGTGGAGAACCGGGCCGGCGCCGGCGGCATGCTCGGTGTCGATGCGATCGCGAAGGCGCAGCCCGACGGCTACACCATCGGGATTGCAGGGGCGGGCGCGCTCGGCGTCAACATCGGCGAGCGGGTGACGCGGCCCTACGATCCGAAGAAGGATCTGGCGCTGATCAGCCGCGCCGCGGAGTCGCCCTTCATCCTGGTGGCGGCGCCGAGCCTTGCCGCAAAGTCGCTTCCCGACATCATCAAGATGGCCAAAGCCGAGCCCGGCCGCATGTCGATCGGCCATGGCGGCAACGGCACCGCGATGCAACTCGCGGCGCTGACCTTCGTCACCATGGCGGACGTGAAGATCAACCTCGTGCCCTATCGCGGCACCGCACCGGCCGTGACCGATGCGATCGCCGGCCATGTGCAACTCGCCATCGCCGATCCGCCGCCATCCATGGGATCGATCAACGAAGGCAAGCTTAGAGCCGTCGCCGTGACGTCGAAGCAGCGCTTCTCGGTGTTTCCCGATGTGCCGACCTTCGACGAGCTTGGCCTGAAGGACTTCGAGATCACCGGCTGGTTCGGGATTGCGGCGCCTGCCGCCACACCGCGGCCGATCGTCGAGAAGCTCAACGCGGCGGTGCTTCAGGCGTTGAAGGACCCCGAGGTGACGCGGCGCATCCGCCTGGTCGGCATGGAACCGACGCCGACCACACCTGCGGAATTCTCGGCGTTTCTTGACCGCGAAATCGTCAAGGCCGAACGTCTGCAAAACCTCGGCGACAACAAGCCGAACTGAACGGGTCTCGGAGGAATGGGCATGAGGAGAGAATTTCTGGGGTTGGGCTTCGCGGCGCTCGTGTTCGCGGGTGTCGCTCCGCACGCACAAGCCGACACATTTCCAAGCAAACCGTTCCGTTTCATCGTCCCGTTTCCGGCGGGCGGCGCGACCGACGCCGCCGCGCGCGCGATGCAGCCGCAGCTCGAGAAGCTTCTCGGCCAGACCGTGGTGATCGAGAACCGCGCCGGCGCGGGGGCGGTCATCGGCCTCGACGTGATCGCGAAGTCGGCGCCGGACGGCTACACCTTCGGCATCGGTCCGGCCGGTGCGCTGAGCGTCAATCCTGCGATGCAGGTGAAAATGCCGTTCGATGTGCGCAAAGACCTCACGCCGATCAGCGGACTTTGCGAGACACCGTTCATCCTTGCGGCTTCGGCCAACTACCCGGCGAACTCTCTGCAAGAGGTGATCGCACAGGCGAAAGCTTCACCCGGCAAGCTCACCATCGGCCACGGCGGCAACGGCACGTCGATGTTCTACGCGGCGTTGCTGTTCACCACCATGGCCGATGTGAAGGTGGGCTTCGTGCCGTATCGCGGCACCGTGCTGGTCGCCAATGATCTCATCGGCGGCCACATCGGGCTCGGCATCGTCGATCCGCCGCCGTCGCAGGCCGCGATTCTCGACGGCCGGATCAAGGGCATCGCGATCTCGTCGAAACACCGTGCGCGGTTCTTTCCCAAGATACCGACCTTCGACGAACAGGGCCTCAAGGGCTACGAGGTCGGCGGCTGGTTCGGTCTGGTAGGACCCGCAGGAATTCCCCCAGACACACTCGCCAAGCTCAATGCGGCGATCGTGACGGCGCTCAAGGACCCCGAAGTGGTGCAGCGGATCCACGACATCGGCATGGAGCCGCAGCCGATGACGCCGGCCGAGTTTGGAGCCCTCATCGACCGGGAGATCGACAAGATCACGAAGGTGCTGGCGCAGGCCGGCGATATTCCGAAGGACGAGCCGAGGTAGGCCGATATCCGCAAGTGTCGGGCCTTGAACGGTTTCTGGCTGCACGCTACGTTTCAGTGACGAGTTCATTTCTGCAATCTCATGGGGTGCCCGACACGTCTTCGTTGGGCTGAGAGGCGGAAGCCAACCCATAGAACCTGATCCGGGTCATGCCGGCGGAGGGAGAGATGCGGGCGCCGCACAGCGAGCTTCCTGCAATCACGGCCGACATCATCGAGCGCATCCGCGCCAGGCGGCCGCGTGTCCATTGCATCACCAATGCGGTGGCGCAGAACTTCACCGCCAACATGCTGCTTGCGGCGGGCGCGGTGCCGTCCATGACCATCGCGCAGAAGGAGGTGCGGGCCTTCGTGGCGCGCGCCGATGCGGTGCTGGTCAATCTCGGCACCTTCGATCCGGAGCGGCAGAAGGCATCGCTCGCGGCCATTGCGGTTGCGAACCGGCAGGGCATCCCCTGGGTGCTCGATCCGGTGTTCGTCGATCGCTCGAAGCCGCGTGCGGCTTTCGCCAAGGCGTTGCTGGCGAAGAAACCGCGCGCCGTGCGGCTCAACGCCGCGGAGTTTGCCGCGCTTGCCGGTGGCAAGGCGGAAGACATCGACGACGCGGCGCTGGCGCGCTTTGCCAAAGCCAGGCGCACCGTGGTCGGACTGACCGGCGCGAAGGATTTCATCCGCGACGGCGAGCGGCTTGCGACCATCGCCAATGGCGATCCGCTGATGGCGCGCGTCACGGCGATGGGCTGCGTCGCCACGGCCCTGGTCGGCGCCGCGCTTGCGGTTGAGCCCGACGCCTGGAAGGCGATGGCTGCGGCGCTGATCGCGGTCGGGGTTGCGGGTGAAGTCGCGGCCGCGCGCTCGCGCGGGCCGGGCAGCTTCGCCATGGAGATTCTCGACGCGGTGTATGCGTTGGATCGCGGCACCGTGATCGCCAAAGCGAGAGTGAGCTGATGCGTGTCGATCTGCGTTGTTATGCCATCGTCGATCCGGAGGTGGCCGGCGGTCACGAGCTTCCCGACCTGTGCCGGATGCTCGCGGCCGGCGGCGCGACCCTGGTGCAGCTCCGCGACAAGCTGTCCGACACCCGCGTGATGGTCGATCGCGCCCGCGCCTGCAAGGCCGCGCTCGGCAAGGTGCCGCTCCTGATCAACGATCGTATCGACGTGGCGCTCGCGATCGGCTGCGAGGGCGTGCACATCGGCTGGGACGACATGGCGCCGGTCGACGCGCGTCGGCTGCTCGGGCCCGACGCGATCATCGGCCTCACCATCAACAGCCCGCAGCGGGCCGACGTCACCGATCTGTCGCTGGTCGACTACGCGGGCATCGGCGGCGTCTACGGCACCACGTCGAAGCAGACCAAGAATGGGCCGATCGGCATCGCCGGCATGGCGCGCGTGATCGAGGCGCTGCATCGGCGCAAGCCCGGATTCCTCACCTGCGGCATCGCCGGCATCAATGCGGCGAACGCCGCACCGGTGATCGAAGCCGGTGCCGATGGCGTCTCGGTGATCTCGGCGCTGTC
Organism: Rhodoplanes sp. Z2-YC6860; assembly: GCF_001579845.1. Taxonomy (GTDB): domain Bacteria; phylum Pseudomonadota; class Alphaproteobacteria; order Rhizobiales; family Xanthobacteraceae; genus Z2-YC6860. Next base: position 5,698,295 of record NZ_CP007440.1, on the reverse strand, counting down.
GATGGCCAAAGACCCGAAGGCCGCGGCGGCGGAATTGCTGCGCGCGGTTGACGCAGCGCTGTCGAAGCGTTCGAAGAAATGACCGCCATCGCCGTCACCATCGCGGGATCGGACTCCGGCGGCGGCGCGGGCATCCAGGCCGATCTGAAAACCTTCTCGGCGCTCGGCGTTTATGGCGCGTCGGTGATCGCGGCGCTCACCGCGCAGAACACCAAGGGCGTCACCGGCATTCACGACGTGCCGCCCGATTTCGTCACCGCACAGATCGATGCGGTGTTTTCCGATCTCAAGGTTGGCGCCGTGAAGCTCGGCATGCTGTCGAATGCCGCCGTGATCGGCGCAGTGGCGGACGGACTCGCGCGCTACAAGCAAAGCAGCATGGTGCTCGATCCGGTGATGGTCGCGACGTCCGGCGACCGATTGCTCAAGCCCGACGCTATCGACGTGCTGCGTAAGCGCCTGATTCCCGCAGCTCTGGTGGTCACGCCGAACCTTCCGGAAGCCGCGGCGCTGCTCGACACCGGCATTGCGGCAGACGAGCCCGCGATGCGCGCGCAGGGTGAGCGCCTGTTGGCGCTGGGCGCCAAGGCCGTGCTGATCAAAGGCGGCCACGCCGAGGGCGCAGAAAGCGTCGATCTTCTGATCGAGCCAAACGGCGTCACCCGGCTGACGAGCCCGCGTTTCAACACCGCGAACACCCACGGCACCGGCTGCACGCTGTCGTCGGCGATTGCGGCGGGCCTCGCCAAAGGCATGACGCTCGCCGACGCGGCACGCGCTGCGAAAATTTATGTCGCGAGCGCGATCGCTGCGTCCGATCGCCTTGCGATCGGCGCGGGCCACGGCCCGGTGCATCATTTCTATCGCTGGTGGTGAGCGTCTCTCGCGAACCACGAACAGGGAGCCACCCATGCCGAACATCACGCGACGAAAGCTCGCCCGGGTTGCCGGAGGTGCCGCCGCGGGCGCACTCGCCGCACCCTCGCTGGCGCTCGCACAGGCCAAGCGCTGGCGCATGGTGACGTCGTGGCCGAAGCGTTTGCCCGGTCCCGGCATGTCGGCGGAACGTGTCGCCGAGCGCATCCGCACCCTCTCCGGCGGCAAGCTCGACATTTCGGTGCATGCCGCGGGCGAGATCGTGCCGGCCTTCGAGGTGCTCGACGCGGTCGGCGGCGGCGTTGCCGAGATCGGCCACACCGCTTCGTTCTACTGGCAGGGCAAGATGCCGGCCGCCGCGTTCTACACCACCGTGCCGTTCGGACTCACGCCGGGCGAGCACGTCGCCTGGGTCGATGCCGGCGGCGGTCAGGCGCTGTGGGATGAGCTTTACGCGCCGTTCGGTGTGAAGCCCTTCATGGGCGGCAACACCGGCGTTTGCATGGGTGGCTGGTTTCGCCATGAGGTGAAGGGCCGCGCCGACTTGGGCGGCATGAAGGTCCGCTCGCTCGGCCTCGGCGGCGAAGTCTATCGCCGCCTCGGCGCCACGCCGCAAACCACGCCGCCCGCCGAGATTCTCACGAGCCTGCAATCGGGCGTGATCGATGCGGTGGAATTCGTCGGTCCCGGCACCGATATCGCGCTCGGGCTCTATCGCGTGGCGCCGTTCTACTACTATCCGGGCTTCAACAAACCGAACGGCACCGGCGAGTGCATCGTCTCGCTCAACGCCTGGAACGCGCTCGATGCCGAGCTCAAGGCCATCGTCGCGCATGCCTGCGCCACCGAAGCAAACTTTGCGTTGTCCGAGATGGAGCGCCTCAACACCGAAGCGCTGTCGGCGCTGACGGGCCAGCACAGCGTGCAGCTTCGCGCGTTTCCGCAGGAGGTGATCGCGGCGGCCCGTAGCACCAGCACTGAGGTCTTGAGCGAACTCGGCGGCCGCAACGCCGCGACTCGCAAGGTTTATGATTCGTATACGGCGTTCCGTGAGCGTGCCGGCGCCTGGTCGAAGATTTCGCTCAAGTCGGTGCTCGAGGCGCGTGACATTTAGGGTCGGCGGGAAAGCCTGCCCGGCCAAAGGGTTAGAGAGCCTCGGGCGGTAAGACCCGAGGCTTTTTCTTGGCCAAATCACCGAAATGCCGCGGAGTTTACCAGCCGTTAACCATAGCTGGTCAAATTCGTTAACCGAAGCGCTTCGGCCAAAAGCCGGCGTTGGCCATCCGCGCCTTCGTACCGAAGCCTGTCATGTGATGTCCGGCTCTCAGTTCAAGTGTGACGGCGTGGGATCGTTGCAGGCGCGCGGGCGCACGTTGCGCGATCACTCAACTCGATGCGACCGCAATCCAACCCCTAGGGGAGAGGGCTTTTATGATTTCAAGGTTCACCAAGATGGGCATCGCGACGCTGGCGCTGCTCGTCACTCCGTTCGCCGCCAAGGCGGCGGACATGCCGCTCAGGAGCTACTACAAGGCGCCGCCGCGCTCGGTGGTGTCCTACTACAACTGGACCGGCTTCTACGCCGGCGTGAACGGCGGCTATAGCTGGGGCGACACGAATTGGGATTTGCCGCTCGTTTCGGCGTCGCCCAAGGGCTGGATGGCTGGCGGCACGGTCGGATACAACTGGCAGAGCGGCGCGATCGTCTATGGTCTCGAAGGCGACTTTGACTGGGCCGACGTGAGCACCACCGCCGCCTGCGGCGCTTTCATCTGCCAGACCAAGGAAAGCTGGTTCGCAACCGCCCGTGGCCGTCTCGGCTATGCGTTCGATCGCTGGCTGCCGTATGTGACCGGCGGCGCGGCCTTCGGTCGCGTGAGGGCGGCGAGCGACAACCCGCTGGCGGTGGGCGGGTCTGACACCCTGACGGGCTGGACTGTCGGCGCTGGCATTGAATACGCTTTCCTCGGCAACTGGACTGCCAAGGTCGAATATCTCTATGCCGATCTCGGGACGTTCAACAATTGCGGCGGCACGTCTTGCGGGTTCGCCCTCAACGACAACGTCAGCTTCACGCAGAACATCATCCGCGCCGGCCTGAACTACAAGTTCAGCGGCCCGATCTTCTCGCGCTACTGAGAGCCCTATAGCTCTCCCGAAAGCTGTTCGCGGACAGAACGTCCAAGCACTCCCAAGCCCCGGGCTCCGGCCCGGGGCTTTTGCTTTGCCGTTTGAATCTGTTGCGGTTGCGCCACGCTTGGCGGCGTTGGTTTCCTAAAAAGCTGGGCACAACGTGTGGCGCTTGATTGCATTCGGCGGTTCCTTAATCTGCAGATAGCGAGTCCCGCTGATTCGTTTGGCGCTGCGGACCTTTCCCCGGCAGTCCAACGTTCAGGCGACCGCACTGTCGCCTGCGTGGCGCTACTCCAGTTGTTCCCAAGTCGAATGTGACCCGGTCGAAGCGTGAGCTCGCGCACGGCACGTTGGGTGATTGCCGGCTGCGATCAGCAATCCACGTTGTACGGATGGGAGGCGACAATGAAATTCAGGGCGGGCCTTGCCGCACTGGGCTTGCTGGCAACCACATTCTCATTCTCAGCGCAGGCAGCGGACCTTCTGCGTCCGGTCGACAAGGCGCCGCGCACGGTGGTGTCCTACTACAATTGGACCGGCATCTATGCTGGCATCAACGGCGGCTACGGCTGGGGCACTTCGAATTGGGACTTGCCGATCGTTTCGTCGGAGCCGAAAGGCTGGATGGCCGGCGGCACGCTTGGCTACAACTATCAGACCGGCGCTTTCGTCTGGGGTCTCGAGGGTGACTTCGATTGGGCGGATGTAAGCGCGAGCGCCGCTTGCGGTGCCTTCTCCTGCGAGACCAAGAACACCTGGTTTGCCACCGCCCGCGGTCGCGTCGGCTTGGCCCTTGACCGCTGGCTGCCCTACATCACCGGCGGCGCCGCCTTCGGTCACGTCAAGGCGTCACTCTCCAATCCGGCGGTGCCGGGCGCAAGCGACACGATGGTCGGCTGGACGGTCGGCGCTGGAATTGAATACGCCTTCCTCGGCAACTGGTCGGCCAAGATCGAATACCTTTACGCCGATCTCGGCCGATTCAACTGCGGCGCCTCCTGTGCGCCAGGCCCTGTCGCCGGCAATGTCAGCTTCACGGAGAACATCGTCCGCGCCGGCATCAATCACAGATTCTCCGGCCCGATCTTCCGCCGCTACTAAGCGATCGGACCGCGAAACGAAGAGCCTGAAACACGAAGCCCCGGGCTGTCAGCCCGGGGCTTCGCCTTTGTCTTATGGTGCTGTGCTCAGTACTTGCCCTTGACGACCTTCTGGGTCTGCTCGCCGACCTTGTCCATCCTCAGGTGCACGACGTCGCCCGCCTTGAGGAACTTCGGCTCGGGTTTCATGCCGAGGCCGACGCCGGGCGGCGTGCCGGTGATGATGACGTCGCCGGGCTCCAGGATGAAATACTGCGAGCAGGCCCACACCAGATGGGCGACGCCGAAGATCATCGTCTTGGTGTTGCCCTTCTGCCGGACCTCGCCGTTGACGGTGAGCTCCATTTCGAGGTTCTGCGGATCCTTGATCTCGTCCTTGGTCACCATCCAGGGGCCGAGCGGGCCGAAGCTCTCGCAGCCCTTGCCCTTGGTCCACTGGCCGGCGCGCTCGATCTGGAACACGCGCTCGGAGACGTCGTTCGACAGGCAGTAGCCCGCGACCACACTCATCGCGCGCTCCTTGGAGAGATAGCGGCCGCGGCTGCCGATGATGATGCCGAGTTCGATCTCCCAGTCGAGCTTGGTCGAATCCTTCGGGATGATGGTGTTGTCGTTCGGGCCGCAGACGCAGCTCGGCGCCTTGTTGAAGATGATCGGCTCCGGCGGAATCTTCATGCCGGCCTCGGCCGCGTGGTCGGCGTAATTCAGGCCGATGGCGATGAAGTTGGAGGGCTTGGCGACGCAGGAGCCGAGGCGGGGATTGCCCTTCACCAGCGGCAGCTTGTCGATATTGGCTTTCTTGATCTTGGCGAGGCCGGCAGGCGAGAGCGCCTCTCCGTCGATGTCTTTGACGATCTTCGACAGGTCGCGAATCTTGCCGTTCTTGTCGAGAATGCCGGGCTTTTCCTTGCCTGCGGCGCCATAGCGAACGAGCTTCATGGGCGTTCCCCCTTATTCGATGTGTGTGGTTTGGCTGGGACGATGATGTGATGCGGCATCATGCTTGGCTGTTGGGTTTGGAGCAAGTCTGGCGGCACGTGTCCCGGGCGCGACGCAGCACGAAGTGATGCGTCGCAGACCCGGGACCCCGGTTTCTCTTCCGCGTGTGGAGGGCCCTGTGGCCAAGCTAGAACGCCCCTGGGAAGATTCCGCCGTCCATCAACAGGTTTTGCCCGGTGATGAAACCGGCATGGGACGAGCACAGGAAGGCGCAGGCCGCGCCGAACTCGTCCGGATTGCCGATCCGCTTGGCCGGTACGGTTTGCGCCCGGGCGGCTGCGGCCTGCTCGACGCTGATGCCTTGCTTCTTGGCGGTCTGCTCGTTGTTGGAGCGCAGGCGGTCGGTGTCGAACGGTCCCGGCAACAGGAAGTTGATGGTGACATTGTGTTGCGCCACCGAGCGGGCGACGCCGGCGAGGAAGGCCGTGAGGCCCGCGCGCGCCCCCGACGACAGGTCGAGGCCGGCAATCGGCATCTTCACCGAACCCGAGGTGATGTTGACGATGCGCCCGAACTTCTTCTTGATCATCGGGTCGATCGCCTTCTGAATGAGCTCGATCGGCACCACCATGTTGCCGACCACGCCGTCGATCATCTTCTGGCGGTCGAGCTCGCGGAAATCGCGGAACGGCGGTCCGCCATTGTTGGCGACGAGAATGTCCGGGTCCGGGCAGGCGGCAAAGAGGGCGGCCTGGCCTTCGGGCGTTGCGACGTTCGCCGCGACCGCAGTCACCTTGGAGCCGGTCTTGGCGCGGATTTCGGCTGCCGTGGCCTCAAGCCGTGCGGGGTCCAGTCCGTTGATCACAACCTCGCAGCCGGCCTCCGCGAGCCGCATGGCGCAGGCGCGCCCCAGCCCGCGGCTCGAGGCGCAGACGATGGCCTTGCGGCCGGCGATTCCGAGATCCATTCCGTAGTCTCCTTGTTTTGGCGGCGCGGATCATAGCCGCGCTTTCGTCCGTTGAAACACCCCGGCCGGGGCGCGGCGGAATCATGGCGCAATTCGGCCAGAAGGCCCGAAAAACCCAGGAATCCTGCCGATTCGGGTCATATGGGTCCGTATTCGTACGGATAAGGATCGTAAACCGCTCGCCGCGGGTCTGTGCTCAGATGGCCCGTATGGGGCAGACTCATCTGTACAGCTTTGACCGATTGCCGCCGGGCGAACGCGTCCAGGAGTATCTGCGGCGCGCCGGCAAATATCAGGAGCTCAGCCGCACGGCGACGACGGCAGGGGCTCGGCTGCTGTTTCACGAGATGGCGCGCGACATGATGGAGCGCGCCAGCGCCGTCACAGACTGGGCGGCGGACAAGCCAAACAAGAAACGCCAGTAGCCTCTGTGGAGGCGGTGAACAATGACCCGCCTGCGGCGCGAGCGTGCGCGTATAGTCCGGCGCTGCTCATTGTCGTCCGGGGTCTTCCATGCGGGTTCTGATTGCGCTGTTCGTCGTTTTGTTTTCGTCGTCCGCCATGGCCGGCACATCGCAGGGCTACGGCGCCGGCGGTCGCTTCGCGAGCTATGACCCGATCGTCGCCGCGCACAACAAGAGCGGTGAGTTGTTCAAGATCGAAGGCCGCTGCCAGTCGGCCTGCACGCTGTTTCTCGGCATCCGCAATGTCTGCATCGAGCGCACCGCGGTGCTCGCGTTTCACGCCGGCAATGACCGCAGCGGGAAGATTTCGGTGACGTCAACCCACCACATGCTGAACGCTTACAAGCCGAAGCTGCGGCAGTTTCTCGTGGCCGGCGGCTATACGCAGACCCATGCGTTTCACGCGATGTCGGGCAGCGAGTTGATCGACCAGTTCGGCTACAAGGAATGCCGCTAGCGCATGTCTCGGAAAAAGCCTGCCCCGGACTTGATCCGGGGTGGGCAGCGGTTTTCCGTAAAGGACATGCGCCAAATCGAGAATCTGGCTTAGCGTCCGATCCAGGACGCAACGAGCTCGCCGTTCAGATAGCGGCTTGGGCTGGCGCGCCACGCGACGCGGGCGTCCGCGGTCCCGTCAGCGCGGCGGCGGATCGTTATGGGCGTGCCGTCATAATCCCTCACCACGCGCACGTGATGATGATGGCGGACGTGGACGATCCTTTTCCGCGGCGTGAGATTGAGGTCCGCCGCAAGTGACGGCGTCGCCACCGCGAGCGCCAACGCCATGCTCAGCAACCAGCGCATGTGACCTCTCCATCCGTATTGCTCCGGGCGGCTTTCCGCGACGCCCAGAGCATTTTGCCAACCAAGTTTTTCCGATTCGGTGATCCGGTACCAGGACCGGACCTCAGTTCGCTGTGCAGAGTTCGGCTGTCTTTACGCCGGTTTCGGCTTCGACGCGGGTCCCTGCGATGATAATCTGCCGTCATGAACGCACCCAGCCCTGAACCTATCGCACTTCCCACCATCGCCGACGTCGAGGCCGCCGCGGTCCGGATCAAGGGCGTCGCCATCCGCACGCCGCTCCTGAACTTCCCGGTGCTCGACGAGCGCCTGGGCGCCCGCGTGTACCTGAAGGCCGAAACGCTCCAGCGCACCGGATCGTTCAAATTCCGCGGCGCCTACAACAAGATATCTTCGATCCCCCCCGACAGGAAGAAGGGCGGCGTGGTGGCCTATTCGTCCGGCAATCACGCCCAGGGCGTGGCCCACGCGGCCACCTTGTGCGGCGTGCCGGCCGTGATCGTGATGCCGTCGGACGCGCCGAAGGCCAAGCGCGAGCGCACCAAGGCGTTCGGCGCGGAGGTGGTGCTTTACGATCGCGACCGCGAGGATCGCGCCGCGATCGCCCGCAAGCTCGCCGACGAGCGCGGCGCGGTGCTGGTGCCGCCCTTCGACGACCCGCTGATCATCGCGGGGCAGGGCACCGCCGGCCGCGAGATCTGCGAGGACTTGAGCGCGCTCGGCGTGAAGCCCGATGTGGCCGTGATCGGCGCCTCGGGCGGCGGGCTGATGGCGGGCATTTCGCTGGCGCTGAAGGCCCGCGTGCCGGACATCTCGATCCATGCGGTCGAGCCGGAGGGCTTTGACGACACCATTCGCTCGTTCAAGAGCGGCCAGCGCGAGCGCAACGAACGGATGAGCGGCACGATCTGCGACGCGCTGATGACCGACCGGCCGGGCGTCGTCACCTTCGAGATCAACAAGAGGCTGGTCGGGCAGGGCGTGGTGGCAAGCGATGCCGAGGTCGGCCGGGCGGTCGCCTTTGCGTTCCGCGAACTGAAGCTCGTGGTTGAACCCGGCGGGGTTATCGGTCTCGCGGCGCTGCTCGCAGGCAAGCTGGACGTGAAAGGCAAGGTGGTGGTCGGCGTGCTGTCGGGCGGCAATGTCGATGCCGAGATGTTCGACAAGCTGATCGCGGCGTAGCGAATCGACATGTCCGAAACACAGCCCGGCGTCGCTCCTGGTGTTCTGGCGATCTTCAACAATGTCGCGCCCGGGCGCGAGGCCGAGTTCGAGGAGTGGTTCCAGCACGAACATCTGGCCGAGCGGATCGCGGTGCCGGGTTTTCTGATCGGGCGGCGGCACGAGGCGATCGCCGGGCAGCCGCGCTATTTCAATTTCTATCTCACGCAATCGGCACAGGTGTTGAAATCGCCCGACTATCTCGATCGGCTCGATCAACCAACGCCGATGACCCGTACGGTCATGTCGGAAATCTTCAAGGACATGATCCGGACCGTGTGCCATCGCACCTTCCGGCTCGGCGCCATGCGCGGCACCGGCGTTGTGGCGCTTCGCTTCGGCGACCGGCCCGATGAGTCGATGTTGAAGGTCGTGATCGAGACACTGATGCGCGATCGCGCCGTGGCCTGCGGCGAAATCTGGCGCGCCGCCGATCCGCGTGAGTTTCCGGTGTCGGAGGAGGAGCGCCTGCGCGGCGGCGACCGCAGGATCGAGGCGTGCCTTTTGGTCGAGACGCTGCGCGTGCAGGACGCCCAGGCCGTCGCGGCGGCGCTGGCTCAGGAGTTTCCGAGAGCCGAGATGGGCGTCTATCGGCTGCTCTGCGAAATCAGGCCTGGCGGCACGATGTAGGCGTGCCTGCTGCTGGAAGGCCGCGCCGCGCGATGCTAAGAGCCCAATCTGACAGCGCCGCAGTCCGCGGCTTTTTTGATGTGAGCTCTGCCGATGTCGGACCGTGAGATTGCGCCCTTCGATCCTGCGGCCGCCGGCTGGCTGGCCTATGGCGACGAGGGCTTCATCGGGCTCGTCGGGCCGTTCTGGACGCGGCAAGAGGGCGACACGCATCTTTACGCCTTCATGGCCGAGTCCAAGCATCACAACCGCCGCGGTGTCGTGCAGGGCGGCATGCTGATGACCTTCGCCGACCGCTCCATGGGCATGACGTGCTGGTACGCCAACGAGAAACAGCCGCAGGCGACGGTGCAGCTCGACATGCATTTCATCGACGCGGTGCAGATCGGCGAATTCGTCGAATGCAAGTGCAAGGTGGTGCGGCGGACGCGCTCGCTGGTGTTCATGAGCGGCGAGCTCGTGGTCGGTCCGCGCGTGGTGGCGACCGCGAACGGCGTGTGGAAGACGCTGGGGAAGCGCTAGCTGAACAGCGCGAGGCGCTCTTCCGGACTCATTGCCATGATCGGGATGAGCGGATCGGCGGGCGCCGCGCGCTGAGCTGGCGTCGCGGCTTTTTCAGCAGGTGGAGATGTGACCGCTGCAAGCTTGTTCGGCGCAGCTTCGGCACCGTTGGTGTTTGTGTTGACGGCAGGTTCGAACAGGAAATCGTCCGAATCGGCCTCGATTTCGAGATCTGCGAGCTTGCTGGCGGCCGGTTGCGGTGTGGCTTCGGCGGTGACGGATTCCGAGGCGGCGGGCTCATTCGTTGCCGCGAGCGGCATTTCGGGTGCCGCTATTGCCTCGGGCAAAGGCTCGGCAATGGCTTCAGGCGAAGCCGCAATCTCGGCGGCGGGCGCGGTTTCGGCAGGCACTTCGGGCGCTGCTGCCGCCACGACTTCGGGCGCCGGCTCTGCAACGATGTCGGCGACCGGCTCCGCTGTCATGTCCGCAATCGGATCGTGCATCACGGCGGGCTCGGCGACGGCATCGGCGGTCGCCGCGGGCTCAGCCTCTGGCGCAATGTTGAGATCGATGGCCGGCACCGACTGGGTATCGTGCCGCCCGAAGATCACCGCAGTGCCAAGCTCAGGCGGCAGGAGCGGCAGCGCTTCCACCTGCTCAAGGCGCGCCATGAGCTCGACCTCGTAGACCACGACGTCAGCTGTCGGCGGAGCCGCGGCGGCCGGCGCCGCTGCGACCACGATGGGTGCGGCTGGCGCCGCCTCGGCAACCGGCGCCGGCTGCGCTATGGTTTCGACCGCCGCGTCGGCAACAGAATGTTCGGCTTCGGCGACCGGTTGCTCGGCGACGGGTTCTTCGAGCGCGTGCTCGTGGGGCATCGCCGGCAGATCGGCTAGGGTGTACTCGATGGGCGAATTTTCGAGCGCTGCGGCTTCGGCAACGGTCACATCAGCAGATGTCGTTTCGACAAGAAAGACGTCTTCAACCGGCACGGCTTCGGCGTGAGCCTCCGGCGGCGGCTCGACTGTAACGGTGTCAGCCGCGGCTTCCGGTGTTGCTTCGGTGTGGATCGGCTCGGCTGCTTCAGGCGCGACCGCGACCTCGGCGACCGGCTGTCCGGTTTCGGCTTGCGCGATATCGGCAGGAGCTTCAACGCTGTCGGGCGCGGGTTCGACAGTTTCGATGACCGCCTCGGGCTCTAGGCCCGCGGCAGCGTCCACGGCCGGAATATCGTAAGCGACTGTCTCGGGAGCCGTTGTCTCTGCGGTTGCTTCCTCCGCCTCCGAAGCTTGCGCCTCAACCGCCATCAGGTCGTAGGCCGAGAGAGCGTAAACGTCGGTGCCGCTTTCGGCGGCCGCGTTCACCAAGGCGTCGGTCGACTCCGCGACAGGGATCGGCGCATCCGTTTCGGCAGGCTCGGTCGGAGCTACGATGGTTTCTGCCACAGACGCGGGCTCCGGCTCGACCGGATCGAATTCGACCACGACGTCGAACACCAGCGGCTCGAGTTCTGCCGTGTTCTCAGGCGCTGCCGCCTGTGCAACTTCCGGCTCCGCGTGGTGGACAAATGCGGGCTCGGTCGCTTCGGCAGGGAGCTGCTCAGGTTCTTGAGCGATCACCGTCTCCGGCGGTGCCTCAAACGCCTGCAGCGCTTCGGTGACCTCCTCGGTCAGTTCGGCCTCAGGCACGTGGGCGTCAGCCACGTGAGCCTCAGCCACCTGGGCGTCAGTTAAGTGGGCCTCGTCTTGGACCGCTTCGAGCGTTGGGGCCGCTACCGCTTCCGGCTCGATCTGTTCAACCGGCACGATCTCGGCAAATTCTGCGATCTGTTCCGGCAACTCGGCTGTCGCGACCTCTGGTGCCTCACTTGTTTCCGCCAGAGGCGTCTCGACGGCCACGGCCTCGGGCGGCTCTTTCTCGTCGCTTCGCGTCAACTCCCAGGCAAAGGCCTGGATGACGTCTTGCGCCATGACTTTCGCTGTCGCCTGGTAGCCCGGCGTTTCGGCCAGCGCCTCCGCCTCAGGCGTCTCGTCCGGAATCGAAGCGTTGAGCGCCTCGACCAGGCTCTTCAGCATCTCGACCGACGGCGCCGACGCGTGCGTGAAGGCCGGCTCGCGGGGTTCGGCCTCCGCCAGCTCCAAAGGCTGTTCCGGATCGAGCCGTGACACCACGCCGGACACGGTCGGCACCTGATCCAGGTCCGCAGGCGAGGGAGTCGCCGCCTCGACGTCCGGCGCCGCAGCCGCCTGCTCGGACTCCATGGCCCGATGCGGGACGTGATCGGTCCGGCCGGCTGCGACCTCGACCAGGCCGTCGACCAGATGCTCGAACTCGTCGAGCATCGCCGCGATATCCACAACCTTGGCGAGGTCCTGGTGGCCTGCCGCAGCCGCGGCTGCATTCTGGGCTTTGGCGCGATCAACCGCTTCGGCCATGGCGCTGAGCCCGTTGCGAAGCCGCGCAAGGGTCAGGCGCGTCTCCTGGTCGGCTGCCTGCATGCGCGCGACCGCAGCCACCGCCAGGGCGGCATCAACGTCGACATTTGACGTGGCCGGGATCCGCGATCCTGCTTCGTCAGGCTCGCCTGTCATGCCGCGGCTTGCTATGGGCTCGCTGGGCATGGGTTCGTTCGACATGGGCTCGCTTGATCGGGGCTCTGTCGCCATGGTTGAACCGCTTCGCGAGAGCGCTCCCAATCTGCACGATCGATCAAGCGAGGCAAACCGATCGATGGCCGGAGCACCCCAGTTCTCCACCGATCACTTTTCCAAGAAACTCGCGTTGTTTTACGCCGCATATTTCGTGTTTGGCGGAATCCAACTGCCGTTTTTCCCGCTCTGGCTCGGTGCGCGGGGGCTCGATGCGCAGACCATCGGTTTCGTGATTGCTGTTCCAATGGTGGTGCGAATCATCGCCACACCGCTGATAACACATTGGGCCGATCACCGCCGCGCCTTGCGCGGCACCATCATCGCGGCGTCGGTGCTTGCGGCCTGCGCCATGACCGCGGTGGGCTTGGCGCAGAGCGCGGTTGCGATCTTCGTGGTGTTCGTCATTGCGGCCGCGGCCTATTCACCGATTTTGGCGTTGACCGATGCCTATGCGCTGAGCGGGCTCGCGTTGCGCGGCCGCACCTACGGCCCGGTTCGGCTTTGGGGTTCGGCGGCCTTTATCGGCGGCAACATCGTGGCGGGCCTGATGCTCGAACGATTCGCACCGGGCACGCTGATCTGGCTGATCGTTGCGGCGCTGACGGTGTCGGCTCTGGCTTCGATGGCGCTCGATCCGATCCACGGCAAAGGCCAGGCTGCGCCGGCCGAAGCTGCGTCCACGGCGTTGTCGCCGAAGCTGCTGCTGCGCAATCCGGCATTCCTCGCGGTGGCGCTGGCGTCCGCCATGATCCAGAGCAGTCACGCGCTCTATTATGGCTTCTCCACGGTGCAGTGGCGCGCGGCGGGCTTCGATGGAACCTTGATCGGTGCGCTGTGGAGCGTCGGTGTCGTGGCCGAGATCGTGTTGTTCGCCTGGTCCGGGCGGCTGCCCGCGACGCTTCGCCCGACCACGCTGCTCGCGATCGGCGGGGCGGGCGCGATCCTGCGCTGGGGCGCCATGGCATTCAGTCCGCCGGTTGCGGTGCTCGCGCCGCTGCAGCTGCTCCATGCCTGCTCGTTTGCGGCGACGCATCTCGGGCTGATGGGCTTCATGGCCCGTTCGGTGCCGCGCGAGCTTGCCGCCCGCGCCCAGGGCTACGTCGCGACGCTGGCGAGCCTCGTCAACGCGTCGGCGACGCTGGCGTCCGGTTTTGTCTATGCCTGGGCGGGCGGCCACGCCTATCTGATGACAGCCGCGATGGCTTTGATCGGCACGCTGAGCGCGCTCTACGCTGCGCGGCGATGATACTTACTGCATCCAACTGTCGTTGCGGCATTCCGGATACATCGACATCAGCTCGCGGCCGCGCAGGAACATCATCTTCGCCGACAACCCGCCGCGCGAGGTGATCCAGTGCCGCACATGCGCCGGATACATGTCCCAGAGCGCCTGCGTGCCGACGTTGCTCGGCACCGGCTTGCCGTTCGGTCCGGGCATCCAGGCCGCGTGGAAGCCGAGCGTGGCGCGCCGGGTCACGCAGATCTTGCTGCGCGGCACGATGCCGAGCACCAGGGTGCAAGCCGACAGGCAGGCCCCGTCGATCACGACCCGTTCGCCGGAATTTTTGACTGCCGAATACTGATCGACATAGGTGCCGATCCGTCCGCCGATGTCGTCGCTGATCCGCATCGTTGCGGATGCGGCGCTTGCCGACATTGCCAACAACGCGGCGACGATCAAAGTCGCGCTTTTGCGCATGACCCCGGACTCCCCAGCCCCACGAAAAAGTGCCGCCAATGATCTTAAGCAATTAACGATCCGAAACGGAAGCCCAAAAATACCCATCCGTGCACAGCCAAAAGGCCAAGACTGCCTGCCAATCGGACTTCCGGACAGTTCCCTCGGTTTTTGAGAATTGGGTCCTGAAGCGCGCCGCCAAAATCGGCAAACTGTCCCAGCCAAGGACGATGGTCCAATGCTGCCGCGTGTCCGCGATACGCTCCCAGGCCGCATCCGCTTCCTCCCCGTCTTATGGTGCGGTCGCCCCTGATTCACCATCGCCGCCCACAGCGGCGTTTCCTGGGCAATGAAGCGCCACCTTATTTTTTCTCTGCGAGCAGGCTTTTGAACTTGTCGATCTCGGCCGGCACGAATTGCTTGAGATAGGCCGCCGACATTTCCTCGTCGGAGGGCGGCAGCGCGCCAAGCTCATCAAGGCGCTTCTGATAGCCATCGCTCGCGACACCTTTCCGCAGCGCGGCATTGAGCTTGTCGATCATCGGCTGCGGGGTCCCCTTCGGCGCAAACAAGCCGTTCCAGCCCTGCAGTTGGAATTCCGGCAGGCCGGCTTCGATGCTGGTCGGCACATTGGGCAGGCTCGCCAGCCGCCGCGGCATGCCGATCGCAACGCCATTGGTGAGGCCGCCCTGGATCGATGGCGCGATCGAGGCCGCGTTATCGCAGACGCCGTCGATCTGCCCCGCCAGCAGATCGTTCAGCGCCGGCCCGCCGCCGCGATAGCTCACCAGCGTCACGTCGATCTTCGCGGCCTGCACGAAGGCCTTGCAGATCAGGTAATTCGACGAGCCCACGCCGGCGTGGCCGAGCGTCGCCTTGCCGGGATTCTTCTTCGCATAGTCGATGAACTCTTTCAGCGTCTTGGCCTGATGGTCTTTCTTCAGCGCGATCACCGGCGAGGTCTTGGCGACAATGCCGATCGCGGCGAAGTCGTCGGGCGTGAACTTGAGGTCGGGGTAGAGCGCATAGACCGCGGTCGCGGTGCCGCTGTTGCCGATGATCACGGTGTAGCCGTCGGGTGCCGCTCGCGACGCCCTCGTCATCGCGGTCGAGCCGCCGGCGCCCGCGACGTTCTCGATCACGAAGCGCTGGCCGATGTGCTGGCCCATCTGCTCCGCGATCAGCCGAGCGATCACGTCGGACGCGCCGCCCGCCGCGAACGGCACGATCATGGTGATGGGCTTGTTGGGGTAGGCGTCCTGCGCGGAGGCAGGCGCGGCGAGGGCGAGCAGCGCCGCACATGTCAGCACGATGCGCATGAGATTCCGAGCAGGACACATCATCGATCGTCTTTCCGCTTGTTGAGCCACGCGCTACCGCCTTACTTTATACCCAGAAGCCGCGCCGCGGTGTCGCCCAGCATGTTGGCCTTGTCGGCGTCGCTCAGCCCGGACGTCTTGAGGATGTGATCGACCGGCGTCGTGTTCCAGGGGAACGGATAGTCGGTGCCCATCATGATGCGGTCGGCGCCCACCTCGCCGGCGAGCGTCCGCAGCGCTTCCGGGGTGATGACGATGGTGTCGTAGTAGAAGCTCTTCAGATATTCGGTGGGCTTCTTCTTCAGCGGCACGGCCGCGCAGCGGTCCGGGAAGGTGACGCAGATCGCGTCCGAGCGCGGCGCGTAGAACGGCAGATAGCCGCCGCCGTGCGAGGCGCAGATCTTCAGCCCCGGGAAGCGGTCGAGCGTGCCCTCGAAAATCAGATGCGACAGCGCGATGGTGGTCTCGAGCGGATTGCCGATGGTGTTGCCGAGACCGCCGTTGCCGCCGAGCCGCTTGCCGAGCTCCGGCGTGCCGCCCGGATGCATGAAGACGAGACAGCCGAGCTCTTCGCACTTGGCCCAGATCGGATGAAACTTTGGATCGGCCAGCTCCATGCCTTCGACGCCGGCGCCGACCGACATGCCGCGCAGGCCGAGCTTCTTGATGCCGTATTCGAGCTGCTGCACGGCCAGATCCGGAAATTGCATCGCCACGGTGGTGAAGGCGACGAAGCGGTCCGGATGCGCGGCGACGAGCTCGGCGAGCTTCTCGTTCTGCAGTTTGACCAGCTTCTCGGCCACATCGCGGTCGGCCTTGTACCAGAACGGATTGATGCTCAGCGCCTCGATGTCGATGCCCTGCTTATCCATGGCTTCGAAGCGGTCCGGGCCATATTGAAGGTTGGCCGGGTTGAGCTTCAGGTTCATCATCGCCAGCGCTTCGGGGAACGCGCAGTGCGAGTGGATGTCGACGGTCTTGATGCGGCGGCCGTTGACCACGACCTCGCGGCGGCGCGGCGCAGTCTGCGCGTGCACATGCGGCGCGTCGAACATGTTGCAGCCGCAGAACGCCACACCAGCCAATGCGCCAGCCGCCTTGCCGAAGAAATCCCTGCGCGTCGTCATGCCATCCCCTTTTCGTTTGTTTGTGGTTTGCGGTTGTCTATTCGCCTTTGGCGCCGGCGAGCTTTACCATTGCGGCCCATTTCGTGAGCTGATCGCGGAGAAATGCGTCGAATTCGGCGGGCGAGCTGGCCTTCGGCAGCGCGCTGAAATGGCTGAGCGCGGTCTTGGTCTCCGGTGTGCGCAGGCCTTCGTTGATCGCGGCGTTGAGCTTGTCGATGATCGGCGCCGGCGTGCCCTTCGGCGCGACGACGCCGGTCCAGGCGTCAACGATCAGGTCGGGAAACCCTGACTCGACGAAGGTCGGAACGTCCGGCAGATCCGGCCAGCGCTCCGGCCGCGCGACGGCGAGGGGGCGAAGCTTGCCCTGCTTGACCTGCGGAATGAGGATCAGCATGCCGTCGATGGTGAAATGGGTCTGGCCTGCGAGCAGGTCGGTCACCGACGGCGCCGACCCCTTGTAGGGCACGTAGGTGACATCGAGGCCGGCCTGGGTCTTGAACAGCGTCGAAAGAAGATGCGGCGGCGTGCCGAGACCCGCGCCGTAGTTGAGCTTGCCCGGGTTGGCCCTGGCATAGGCGATGAGCTCGCCAACGGTCTTGGCCGGCACGCTCGGCCCGACCACCATGATGTGGGGCAGGAGCGAGGTGGTCGCGACCGTGGTGAAGTGCTTCAGCGGATTGACATCGAGGCTCGGATAGAGCGCGTCCACTATGGCGAGCGAGCCGGATGAGCCGAACAGCAGCGTATAGCCGTCGGGCTCGGCCGAGGCCGCCGCCTTGAAGCCGATGGTCGAGCCTGCGCCGGGACGGTTCTCGACGATGACCTGCTGGCTGAGCCGTGTGCCGAGGTCCGCTGCCGTGAGGCGGGCCATGGTGTCGATCGGCCCGCCGGCCGGGAACGGCACGATCATCTTGACCGGTTTGTCGGGATAGGACTGGGCGAGGGCGGGCACGGCAAAACCCGCGCTGAACGCGACGCAAAGCGCGATGCCTCCTGTCAGCAGCGCTCGCCTGCCGACCATGGCCGCCTCCCTCATGTCGCGGCGGTTCTTTTGCCGCATGATGATTCCATCGTAACGGCCGCGCCGGCTCATTCAATCTTGATGCCGGCGGCGCGCACGACATCGGACCATTTGTCGTATTCTTTGTAGAGAAACGCCCCGAAATCCTCCGGCGACAGCGGCGTCAGGTCGGCGTTGAGCTTGGCCGCGACGGCGGCCACCTCCGGCGTGCCAAGACTGTGATTGATCGTGCGGTTGAGCTGCGTCACCACCGCGGGCGGCGTTCCGGCGGGCGCCATGACGCCGATGAAGGTCGAGACCTGATAGTCCGGCACGCCGCTTTCGATCATCGTCGGCAGATCGGGCAGCTCCCGCGAGCGCGTCGCGCCGGACAGCGCCAGCGCCTTGAGCCGCTTCTCGTTGATCAGCGGCAGCATGCCGCCGATATCGCCGAAATACATCTGCACCTGGCCGCCGAGGATCGCGGTGTAGACCTCCGACGCGCCCTTGAACGGCACGTGGACAATGTCGATGCCGGTGCGCAGCCGGAACAGTTCCGCGGCGAGCTGACTGATGTTGCCGACGCCACCCGAACCGTAATTGAGTTCGCCGGGGTGGGCCTTGGCGTAGGCGATGAGCTCGCGCACCGTGCTGGCGGGAAAGTTTGGCGCCACCGCCAGCACCTCGACGTTCTGCGACAGCCGCGCCACCGGCACGAACGACTTGAACAGGTCGAAGTCGCGGCTGTTGGTGGTGATCGGCTGGATCACCAGCGAGCTGATGTTGCCACAAAGAAGCGTGGAGCCGTCCGGCGCGGCCGACGCGACGATCTTCGAGCCGATACCGCCCGAGGCGCCGCCGCGGTTCTCGACCACGACAGGCTGGCCGAGGACGCCGCCGAGCGGCTGGGCGACGAGACGCGCCATGACGTCGACCGGGCCGCCCGGCGCAAACGGCACGATCATGCGGATCGGGCGATCCGGGAAGCCTTCCGCCCGTGCTCGTGTGACCAGGGCTGTGCCGCAAACGGCACCGGCCGCGAGCAGCGCGCGTCGGCTGATCATGGCGTACTCCCGAATTCGTTATGCTTCTTATCGCCGCCTATCATGACCTTATTCGGTCGCTGGCGGAACGTCATGAGCCGACGCCTTCCGGGGAACTGCCCGGTCGAGGATCGCCGGCGGCGCAGCGATTCAGATTCACATGTCAAACAGTCCGCGCTCGCACGCGTCATCCCAACATCCATCCAGGCGTGATTCATCGGCCCCTTCAGATCAGGCGCGGGGCCAGCGCCTCTCTCTTTTTCCTTCCCCTCACAGAGTGAGGGAGCGGAGCGCCGAGACGGCGCAGATATCTGGGCGCTTTGCGAGGGCGCCCGCGGACCTTTGCGATCAGGTCCGCTCGCCTCCCGGCGCTCCACTGTGGCGATTTATTGCGAGGCCACCGTTCGAGATTCGATCGGACCGGCTGGGCTTTCACCCACCATGCTCCAGGGGCATTTGCGCCCGCTTTCACCCGACCGCGCCCTGCCACTGAAGGCGGCCCCCTCATCGGGGACGGACGATGACCTCACACCCTGGGACGTGGTCACGAGCCACGCCTGCAGGCGCCACACCCCGCTCCGCCAAATAGACGTCTCTAGACGACGCCCTCAGTAAGCGAGGCAAATCAGAACCTATCATGAACAAATATATGCGTCAATAGTACGAGATACCGCGCATTGCGAGCATCGAATTTGCATCTCGCGTACGACGCATCGGATTTGTGACAATTCAGCCGGACTCCAACGACTTGGTCCCCACTCTGCAACTGGCCGAACCTGCGGTAGACTGCCCATAGGCCAGGCGAAGGCAAGGGGCTGCCTGATGTTCGACCTGCGGCAGCGCGAGTGCATGACGCTGTTCGGCGGTGCGGCATGTTGACTATGGCCGAAGCCCGTGTGGAACGGCGGCTAAGCGCTATTCTCGCGGCTGACATCGCCGGGTTTAGCGCGTTGGTGGGTGCAGACGAGGCGCACACCGCGTGTGATCTCGAAGGGCATCAAGCCGTCATCGTTCCGATGGTTGTCGAATCTGGCGGGCGCGTCATCGATGCTGGCGACGGCATTCTTGCCGAATTCCCAAACGCCGTGAACGCGGTCAAGTGCGCGGTCGCGATCCAATCCATGATGGCTGAGCGCAATGTCGGCATCGAGCCAGAACGGTGCATGGAGTTTCGCATCGGCGTGAATATCGGCGAACTGGTCGACGACAAAGTCCGTGTCCATGGTGACGGCATCGACGTGGCTGCAAAGCTGGAGGCCATCGCAGAGCCCGGCGGCATCTGCGTCTCCAGCAAAGTTTACGAAGAGGTCAGCGGACAAATTGATCTCGCTTACCAGGATATTGGCGAGCGACAGCTCGAAAACATCGCGCAGCCTGTGAGGGTTTACCGCGTTCAGCTTGGCAAGAGCAGGACTGGAGCGGAACGACAGCTCACAGCCATGCTTGCCGCCGATGTTGCCGGGTATAGCCGCCTCGTGGAAAACGACGAGGAGGGCACGCTCGCCCAGTGGAAGGGACACTGGCACGGTCTCATCGAGCCCAAGATCAAGGAGTTTCACGGGCGGATCGTGAGAGTGATCGGCGATGGAGTGCTTGTGGAATTTGCAAGCGTCGTAGACGCCGTGCGCTGTGCCGTCGAGGTGCAGCGCGGGATGGCGGCGCGCAACGCCGAAGTGCCGCACGACAAGCGAATCGAATTCCGCATGGGCATCAACTTCGGGGAGCTCATCATCGACGGCGGCGACTTCTGGGGCGATGCCGTCAACATAACGGCACGCTTGGAGGCGCTGGCGGAGCCTGGGGGAATTTGCGTTTCCGGCCGGGTACAGGAGGACGTGAAGGGCAAGCTCGACATCGTGTTTGAGGACGCGGGCGAGCAGCAGCTCAAGAACATCGCGCGGCCAGTACGCGTATACCGCATACGGACAAGTTCAGGGGGACCGATCCCTGCGGTCATCCAGCAGAAACCGCGCGCCGCCAGATCCAGGCTGCGATGGAGCCTGGCTGCGGCCGCGCTGCTGGTCCTGCTGCTCGGGGGCGGGGAACAACTCTGGCAATCGGTCTCTCAACGGTACTCCCTATCGCAGGTCATCCGCGAGGCGCAGGCCCCAGCTCCGCTGCCGGACAAGCGCTCGATCGCCGTGCTCCCCTTTCTCAATATGAGCAGCGACCCCGAGCAGGAATACTTCAGCGACGGGATGACCGAGGATCTCATTACGGAGCTCTCCAGGCTCACTGGGCTGTTCGTGATCGCGCGCAACTCCGTTTACACATTCAAGGGCAGGGCGATCAGAATTGAGCAAGTGAGCCGAGAGTTAGGGGTGCGATATGTCGTCGAGGGGAGCGTGCGCAAAGCCGACAACCGGCTTCGGATCACGGCACAGCTGATCGACGGCAACACGGGCTATCACGTGTGGGCGCAGTACTACGATCGGGAATTGCACGACGTTTTCGGCGTGCAGGAGGAGATCGCCCGGCGGATCACGAGTGCACTGGCGGTGAAGCTAACGAAAGAGGAGGAAAAAAATATGGGGCGGCCATACACGAGCAATCCGGTGGCCTGGGAATATTTCATGCGCGGGGCAGAGCTCTATCGGCGCTTCACGCCCAAGGACAATGCGGAAGCGCGGAGCCTTTTCGAGAAAGCCATTAGCCTGGACCCCGAGTTTTCAAGAGCGTACGCGATTCTGGCCGCGACCCATCGGCAGGATTCCAACGGGAGGTGGAGTAAGGATCCCCAGACCTCGGAGGAACTGGCCTATCGCATGGCGCAAAAGGCGGTTGAGCTGGCAAGAAAGGAGCTCGAGCCCAAGCCGTCGTTACCATATGCGCTCGAACAAATTGGGTGGGTTCTCCTGTACAGGGAGAAACATGAGGAGGCCAGGCAGGCGGCAGAGGAAGCGGTCCAACGCAATCACAACTACGCAGATGGCTATGCCTTATGGGCGCATGTGCTGATCTATATGGAGAAACCGGAAGAAGCGCTTCGCAAGTCGCAAGAAGCTATTGCTCATAATCCGATCTATCCGTTCTTTTACGACTACCACCGCGGCCAGGCTTATTACGTGTGGGGCGTGCTGACCTCGGCAAAGGACCCTGACGCCGCCAGGCAACGTTTTGAGGAGGCCGAGAAGCACCTTCGGGCGGCCCTTGCGAAAAACAACAATTTCAGGCCGGCCCGCTCGTACCTCGTGGCGACCCTCAGTGAGCTTGGTCGGAAGGATGAGGCGGCGAAAGAGATGAAGATATCCTTGGAGAAAGGTGAGCCGTTGGTCGCAATCTTGAAGAGTGGCGACCAGAAGCTCTCCGACGAGCATATCCGCACGCTGACGCCATATACGGGTGACGAGATCAGAAGCCGCCTTGCAAAAGTCTGGCGGGAGGCGGCTCGCTGAAGAAAAGATTTGATCGCCGTCGGCCGACGAGATCATCGCACGGCACATGCTGCGTTTGCTCAAGTCCGCTTACGGCGCGAAGCCAACTCGAAAATGATGTCCGCTACGCAAGCAAACTGACCCACTACCAAGATTTGGGATGGTGGGTCCTTTTTTTCTAGCCACGCCGGATATGACGGGTATCGGACAATGCAATTGGAACCAAAGTTCGTTCTGCGGCATTGTAGTGCCATCACCAGCAGCGGCTCCATGCCTGCAGGCGCCGGTGGCTGAGAGACGCTCCTGCGCTCCCGCCTGTAGAGACAGGGAGCGCACTATGTCGGATGCATTTTGGGCAACCATGCGAGCATTCGAGCCGCGACGAAAAGCGATAGCCAAGCGCGACGCCGATGTCTGCACCGATATGCGGACAATCGGCCTGGAGTCCCGGAAGGTGATCGACAATTCGCGCAGGCTCATCCGGCGAGTTGATGATCTGTTGGAACGCGACTCACAGGTCTGGAAGCGGAAAGAGCAGTAGGCCGGCTTCGATCCAGGCTTGCGCGGCATCTTCCGAAGCAAAGCCGAACACGACGTCATGAGCTGCCCAGAGATGGGCGCACTTTAGGCAAAGACCTGATCGTCCCGCCATTCGGACGGCGTCATGCCGAACCGTTTCCGGAAGCTGCGGTTGAAATAGGACAGATCGCTGAAGCCGGCATCGAACGCGATCGTGCTGATCTTATTCCGTCTCGTGCCGGCGGCGGACAAGCGGCGATGTGCGAGCAGCAGGCGCTGCTCGAGGAGGAATTCCGAAAACGTCGAGCCGGTCTGCTCGAACAACCGTTGCACCTGCCTGGGGCTCAAGCAGGCACGACGTGCGACCGACGCGATGGTCAGGCCGCAGTCATGAAGGTTCTCGAGCGTTTGAGTCTGGATGAGCTGAAGGCGCGCCGTGCCGAAGCCGTTGCCGGAAGTCCGAGACGGCGCATCGCCGCCGGTTTCCGCCAGGAGCGCGACCAGCTCCATCATTTGCCGCGCCATCACGTGCTGGACGGTGAGGTCGAGGGCAGGGGCCGTCCCGGCGCACAACGCAAAATACTCGCTGATGAAGTGTTTCAGGGCGGCGCTTCCCTGAAGCGGTCTCGCGAGCTTGTCCTCGATGTTCCTGGACAACGCCATCAGATCGCGGCGCGGCATGCGCAGGGCCGTGTAGCGGCCGCCTTCGCTCAGACGGCTCTCGCCGATGTGGTCGAGCGAGGTCAGGCACATTTCCGATGGCCGGAGTTCGATGCTGCGGCCGCGCTGAACTGCAAGAGCATCGCCCTTGATGGCTGTCAGCAAAACAAGATCGTCATGGCCGTCCGAAAGCAGAGGCCGGGTGCGAACGAAGCTTCCGGACGAGCCATGGGCCGTGCCGAAGGACAGGGGGCCAGCCTGGCTGATCTCGACAGTGCATTCGATGCGGTCGGCCGTGGCCGTTTCCGCATCGAGCTGGCAGAAGCGGCGGCAGAACTCCTCCCGCCAGGCTTCGTAAGCAGGCCCCTCCGGCGGTCCCGCATAGGTGAAGGTCGGCACACGATACGGCGATGTATGAGCTGTGACGTCCATGCCTTGTCCAATCCAGCACCGCGAAAGTTTCGGAACAGGCGCAAGAGAGTGCCGCCGGCGCTACAGGTCCCCGAAAGCCTCGCGCCTTATCAGGCTTCGCGTGTTCGATAGTCACGGCCCTATGAGCGAATGCGCCATTCCCTGTAAGGCCTGGAATTTGAAGCGCCGTCCTCCGAACGGATGATCCCGGCATCATTGGATGTCGCCCGTGTCCCATCGATTGGCGCGACCGTCCAAGACCACACGGGCCGGATTCCGATACCACCCCGCGCATGGGAACCAAGTATTGCAGGTATCGGTCATGCGCACGCAGCTTTGTCTGGAAAACACGGCAAAGGCCTCTCACCGGAGCCTTCGGACGACCTCGGTGACGAGCAGTGCCGGCAGCCTGCCGGCCTCACAACAGATTGCCGTTGTGGCAAGCAAGCGAGACGCCGTTGTCGACGCGAAGCCGGAAAAACGGACCGAGCGGCCGCTCCGGGACGTCGTGCTCGTTCATCTCGACGACCTCTACACCTATGCGCGCTTTCTGTTGCTCAAGCCCGCCGACGCCGAAGACGCCGTTCACGAGTGCTATCTGAAAGCGATGATGAACATCGATGACTATCGGGACGCCACCGCGAAGCTGTGGCTCCTGAAGATTTTGAGAATGGTCTGTGTCCGGGAGATTTTACAACGCGGAGATAGCGACCTTGGCGACCAGAAATCTTCTTTGACGGTGGCAAGCGCGAACGACCCGAGCGCCGCCGAGCCGCCAAACGTAAATGCCGAGACCGCGGTTCAAGCACTCATTGCCTCGCTTCCGCTTTCCTTGCGGGAAACGATCGTTCTCCGTGAATGCATCCGCCTCTCATGCAGCGAGATCGCGGCAGTCACGGGCGCATCGGATTCGGTGGTGAACAAGCGCCTGGCCAGAGCTCGCGAAATGCTGCTCGATCGAGGGGCGCTGTCGCGACGCTCGAAGATTTAGGTCGTGGACTCAAATCCGCTTTGTCCCGACGGCAGCATGAAAGCGATCACCGTGACTGATGGCCATTAAAGTAGAAAATCTTGGTTGTGAGATAAAGCATCGAAACGAAAGTGCACTCTAGAAGAAGCAACGTCGTAACGAAAAGCGTCGGTTCTTCAGAGGGAATAATCGTTCTGGTCCATCCGAGCTTGCTCGATCCAATCGTCAATTGTCCTGACAGATAAAATTGCAAGGGTCCGGCAATCGCGGCGACCACAAGCCCCGCTGTCGCGAGCAACCTGCTCCATATCGGCCAATCTTCCAACAATCGTCTGGTCTGCTCGTCCTTGATTGTTTGCCTTTCGGCGTCGCTCATAAGCAAGAAGCGGCCGTTAATGATGCCGAGGTAGACGAGCCATCGCTTCCATCTCGGTAATGCCGCAAAGCGTCGAGCCTTGGTTTCTTCGGGTTCGGGATCATTCATGGCATTGCCGATTGGGAATCGAGATGAAGCCAGTCTTGGAGGGTATCTCCCAATATCTAAGAGCAGCTGAGCACGAATCGGCAAGAATCCAGTTGTCCGGTAGCGGCAGGTTAACCTGTTGCTTCCGCTCTGGGGTAGAATGAGATCGGCCAGTCTAGGTTGCGGCGCGAACGCTGCTCTTGAGCGCCTCCGCCACCCGCCCGGCAACACCGCTCCAATCGCGCAACTGGTCCTGTCGGAAAATCCTGAGTGTTGGATACCAGGGGCTATCCTCCCGGTCGAGCAGCCAGCGGAAATCCGGGGAGTATTGCACCAGCAACCACACGGGCCGCCCCAGCGCACCGGCCAGATGCGCAACGGCCGTATCGACCGTTATGACCAGATCGGCCTGCGACAGGACCGCCGCGGTATCTGCAAAGTCCTCCAGTTCTCCGCCAAGGCTGCGCACTTTCGGCAGCTCGTTGAGCAACTCCGCATCTCCCGCCCGCAATTCGCGTTGCACGCTGAGCCATTCGACGCCGTCGGCGCCCGCAATCAACGGGACCAACTCCTTGAGGGGAATCGAACGAAGTTGATCCTGCTTGTGCGTGGCGCTTCCTGCCCAGGCCAGGGCAACGCGAAAGCCTTGCCGCGATGACAAGTGGCTCCATTTCTGCAAGCGATCAGGAGGCGCTTTCAGGTACGGCACGTCCGCCGGGATGGTGTCCAGGGTGGTCCTGAACGCCAACGGCAAGCTCATGATGGGACAATGAACGTCGAAATGCGGGTGCGGCTCGCCTTGCTCGACGACTCGCGCGACGCCATTCATCCCGGACAGGATCGCCCGCAGGCCGGGCTTCACCTCGAGGATGACCTCGGCACCCAGCGCGGCAAGCCTGGGCAGATAACGAACGAATTGAAAGGCGTCACCGAAGCCCTGTTCGGCGTGCACCAGGATGGTCTTCCCGGCGAGAGCCTCGCCACCAAGCCAAAGCGGCTGCGCGAAGTCGCGGCGCTGGTGCCGCTGGCTTTCGGCTTTCCAGCGCCATTCGTACTGCCGCCAGCCGCGCTCGAAGTCGCCGAGCAGCAGCCTCGTGAGTGCTTCGTTCAACTGGGCCTCGGCATAATTGGGCGCAAGAGCCAGCGTCTGCTGGAATGTCGCCAGGCTTTCGTCGAAGCGCCTCAGCTCATGCAGGATGTTGGCGCGGTTGTAGAGTGCCTTCACGTTGCGCGGTTCCAGTGCCAGCACGCGCTCGAAATTGTCCAGCGCTTGCTGCAGGCGACCGAGTTGATGAAGGCTCACGCCCCGATTGAGCAACGCCGGCGCATAGGTCGGCCGCACCACCAGCGATCTGCTGAAATAATCCAGCGCCTCCTCGTGACGCTCCATCTTCTGAAGGATGAAGCCGTAGTTCGATTTGGCTTCGGCCGAGGCCGGATTGGCCTTCATGGCGGCCGCCATGTATTCCAGCGCCTGCACGTGATCGCCGCGCTCCAGGAAAATCGAGCCAAGCTGATGCAGCGCCTGCCATTGCCTGGGATCCGATTGCAGCACGGCGCGATAGCGCTGCTCTGCTTCGTCAAACAGCCCGGATCTTTCGAGCTCGCTCGCGAAGGCCAGGTCGGAAGCGGCCTTCTCTCGCGCTTTTTTGGAGAGGGATGGAGGCATGAAGGGAGCGCCAGATGGGTGCGAATCGTCACGCGAAGTATAGCGAAGTCGCGGTGGACGATGGCAGCGGCAAATGCCGCTTGGGCTCGAAGGTTGACGTCGGCGAGCGTTTCTTTGTCAGACGAAATTTCATTTCACCTGATCAAAATGCAGTTCCTGTTGGCGTAAGTGGATCGCGCCTCTTGCTTTTGGGTGGAGCCCCACATGCTCCTTTTCTGCTTTACGATCTCATCACGTGCCGAGCCTGTGGCGGCCGCGTGGATTTTGCCGATGACCATTTCGTTGCTTGGACCTTTAAGCCGCTGCAGCACATTGATGGGGACTGCCTCGTTGACGGCTTGTTCCGGTATCTGCCCGGCTTTCATCGCTTCCAGGAAGGTGCGGCCCGCGTTGAGGCCGACAAGATACAATCGTTCCTGCTCGGTTTTTTCTTCCGCCAGCTCTGCATAAGCCGAACACTCAAACGCAGACCACATGATGTGCCCCAACAGGGCCTTTTCGTCCGCGGCATTCGAGACCGTGGTGCATGCGGCCAACGTCGCCGCCACAAGCAGCAGCTTGGGTTTCATGGTGGGTTTCATGGCAATCCCCAACGACAAGTTCGACCAGAAGGTGGCCGCGGCGCAGCGGTTTTAGTGGCGCGGGCTGCGCGCATTTCCCGATCGGCGCGGGAGCGGGCCATTGCCGCCGCTTTTGGTGACGCCGCCGCTGCCGATGGACTTCGTGGCCGCATCGCTCATGTCGGGGCCGTCGGAATCGAGCGGCTTCCGGAAGGTGTTGCGCCGTCCGCTGTCGCCGAGCGACGAGGACATGGAATTGTGAATGCCGAACGAGGCGTGGGACACGCTGGGCGAGCCGCCGCCGATCGGGTAGGCGCCCGCGGTGGTTGCGACCGCGACGACGCTGAGCGTCGCTGCGCCCACGATGAAGCCGAACAACGCGGTGCCGGCGATGAACCCGAGCAGCGTCGTGCCGACAACGAGGCGATATCTCATGGCGCAATCTCCGCGCGCCTTCCCGTTCCTTGGTGTGTCCGGCCGGCCTGAAGGTTCAAATCTCGCTGACGTGCGGCGGCGCGTCAGTTGATCTGCACGCCACTGGCTTCGACGATGCGCTGCCATTTCGGCGCCTCGGCCGCGATGAAATCGGCGAAATCCTTCGGCGAGCCGATGCGGGGCGCAACGCCGAGCCGCCGCATGGCCTCGCGCGTCTCCGGCATGTCGAGCGCGCGGTTGGTCGAGGCGTTCAGCGTGTCGATGACGGCTTGCGGCGTGCCGGCCGGCGCCCATAGCCCGGCCCAGAAGCCGAGCGACAGGCCGGGAAAGCCGCTTTCGATCATGGTCGGCACCTCGGGCAGTTCCGGCTCGCGCGAAGGCCCCCATTGCGCGATGGCGCGGATCTTTCCCTCACGGATGAGCGGCAGCAGCGTCGCGGTGGTGCCGATGTTGACCTGGATCGAACCGGTCATCATGTCGGTGACGGCCTGCATGCCGCCTTTGTAAGGGACGCTGGCGATCTTGAGGCCGTTGGTCTTGTTGAACCATTCGCCGACGAGCTGCGGCGCGGTGCCCTGGCCGAAGCCGAAGGCGAGCTTGTCGGGATTGGCCTTGGCATAGTCGATGAGCTCGCGGGCGTTGCGCACCGGAAGGTCCGGCGGCACGACGGTGACCCACGAGCCCCAGGCGACGTTGGCGACCGGCGCGAAGCTCTTGAGCGGGTCGAAGTCCAGGTTCTTGTACATCGCCGGCGCAACGACGAGACTCGAACTCTGGAACAGAAGCGTATAGCCGTCGGGCGCGGCGGTTGTTGTCGCCTTCATGCCGATGATGGTGCCGGCACCGGGCCGGTTTTCGACCACGACGCTCTGCGGCAGCGCCGTCGAAAGCTGCTGGGCGAGGAGCCGCGCCACCACGTCGACCGGCGAGCCCGGCGTGAACGGCGCGATCATCTTGATCGGCCGCACCGGATATGTGTCGGCGAGCGCGGAACGCGTCGCGAGCGCGCTTGCCGCGAACCCCAGAGCGAGTGTGCGTCGTGTCAGCATCTATCCCCACAACGCGGGCGTCGGCGGATAAACCAGGCTGCCGTCGTAGCGTAGACCATCGGGCCGGTCTTTTGCGAGCAGCAATGGGCCGTCGAGATCGACCACGCGGGCGCGCTGCGCCACCAGCATGGCCGGCGCCATGGCGAGCGAGGTCGCAACCATCGAGCCGACCATGATGCGGAAGCCGAGCCGTTCGGCTTCGACGGCCATGGCCAGCGCTTCGGTCAATCCGCCGGCCTTGTCGAGCTTGATGTTGACGGCATCGTAGCGGCCGGCGAGTTTGGCGAGGCTCGCGCGGTCGTGCACGCTCTCGTCCGCGCAGATCGGCACCGAGCGCGTGATCGATCCGAGCGGCGCGTCGGCGTTCGCCGGCAGCGGCTGCTCGACCAAGGTCACGCCCGCGTCGGCGCAGGCCGTGAAGTTCGGAATGAGCGTCTCGATGGTCCAGCCTTCATTGGCGTCGACGATGAGCTCGGAGGAGGGCGCGGCCTTGCGCACCGCAAAGATGCGGTCGCGGTCGCCCGGGGCGCCGAGCTTGATCTTCAGGAGCTTGCGCGTGGCGGCGTCGCGCGCGGCCGCCGCCATGGACTCCGGCGTGCCGAGCGAAATGGTGTAGGCCGTGGTCAGCGGCTTAGGCTGAGCGAGGCCGGCGAGTTCGTAGGCAGGCTTGCCCGCGCGCTTGGCCTCGAGATCCCAGAACGCGCAATCGAGCGCATTGCGGGCCGCCCCCGGGGGCATCGCCTGCTGCAGCGCCTTGCGGTCGAGACCGAGGGCGAGCCTGTCGCCGATCTTGCGCAGCGCCTCGGTTACGCCCTGCAAGGTCTCGTCGTAGCGCGCATAAGGCACGCATTCGCCGTAGCCCCGGTGGCGGCCGTCGCTCAGCTCGACGACCACCACCTGCGCCTCGGTCTTGGCGCCGCGGCTGATGGAGAACGATCCGGCGATCGGCCAGCGTTCGGTGCGGACGGAAAGCGACAGGGGCAACGTCATGGGGCTGTGCAGTAAATGCGAACAGCGTCGAAAGGGCAAACCGGGATGGTGACAAATGCGGCTGCCGTCATGATTCCGATTGCGGAGCAGCCGGGCGCGGTGGGATATTTTTTCGGGGCTTGGGGGATTGAGATATGGCGGACATTCGTATCGCTGCCGGTTCGGTGGCGCTGTCGGTCTTGTTTGCGGGATTGGCGTCGGCCGCCGACATGCCGGTCAAAGCCGTGCCGAAGGCACCCGTTCCGGTTCCAGCCTGGGAAGGCTTCTACGTCGGCGGGCATGTCGGTTACGGCTTCGGCGTCTCGCGGTTCGATCGGGATCAAACTGGCGCCGCCGCCAACGGCTTCTCGACCGATTTTCTCAGCAACCATGGCATCGCCGGTGGCGCGCTCGCCGGCTACAACCACCTGCTGACGTCGCGTGTGCTGATCGGGCTGGAAGGCGATGTCGGCTGGTCGGACATCACGTTTCGGACCGACGTGCCGGACATCTTCATCCCAAACGGTGGAACCACAAAATTCGACATCAAGATGTCATATGCGGCCCGCGCCCGGCTCGGCTTCCTGCTGACGCCGGAGACGTTGCTGTTCGCCACCGGCGGATGGGTGCGCAGCAAGTACGAATACCTGTTCGATGTGCCGAACCTGGCGATCTCCGAGTCGGGATCGCGCTGGCTCGACGGCTGGCAGGTCGGCGCCGGCATGGAGACGAGCCTCTATGGCAACTGGGGCGCCCGCCTCGAATACCTGCACTCGTTCTACAAAGCCGACACGCTCATCACGCAAGCCATGGGCCCGGTGCAGACCAAGGAATCGGTCGGCGTCGGCCGGGTGGCGCTGATCTACCGGTTCGGGCAGCCGCCTGGCTCTCAGGCCAACTCCTGGGCCGGCTCTTGGGATTCAGCGGGGCCGGCGCCGTCCTGGACCGGCTTCTATGGCGGCGCGGCGGTCGGTCCCGGCGCCGGCTCGACCAAGGTCGATTCCGTGGATATT
The DNA here is from genome assembly GCF_001579845.1 of Rhodoplanes sp. Z2-YC6860. Taxonomy (GTDB): domain Bacteria; phylum Pseudomonadota; class Alphaproteobacteria; order Rhizobiales; family Xanthobacteraceae; genus Z2-YC6860. The sequence goes on along the minus strand of NZ_CP007440.1, from coordinate 5,667,750 downwards.
CCCGGATTGTCCTTTAATGGCTTCGGCCTGGCGGGCGTGATCCCGGCGGGGCTGTTTGGCTATAACCTCCGCGTCGCCGAGCGCGTGGTCGCCGGCGTCGAGTCTGAGATTGCCCCGGGCGTCTCCACGACGGAGTTCAAGCTCGAGCCGATCGTGGCCGTGCGCGGCCGGCTGGGCTACCTCGTGACGCCCGCCAACCTGGCCTATGTCAGCGCCGGCTGGGTCTCGACCGGCATCAAGACGCAAACCATCATCAACAACATCGTCACCATTCCCAGTCAGCGCGTGAACGGGTTCCAGGTGGGCGGCGGCATCGAAAGCGCCATCACCGATCACTGGCTGGCGCGGTTCGCCTATCAGTATTCGGCGGCGCGTGCGCTCGACAACATCGTGGCCGACTTCAAAGGCACCCCGGCGACATTCCAGGCGTATACGCGGTGGCACTATGGCGAGGTCGCGCTGGTCTATCTGTTCGGGGCGCCGTAGGTCACGGGCGATAAGGCAGGGCGGTCAGCGTTTGTTGCCGATCAAAACGAAACGGGCGCGCCGTTCAGGCGCGCCCGTTTGCATTTGTATGGCCGTTTCGGCTATTCGCCGCCGAAGCGTCCCGCCGCGTGGCCCAGCATGGTGTAGACCTTGCCGGTTTCCGAGGTGAGGTAGCTGCGCGCCACGACCTGATCGCGGTCGTTGCGGGCGACTTCCTCGAGGAGCCGCTCGAACTCGCCGATGTAGCGGTCGACTGTCAGCTTGAACTCGCGGTCGGTGCGGTACTTGTTGCGCAGCTCGTCGAACGTCTGCTGGCCCTGCAAGGTGTAGAGGCGCCGGTTGAAGACGTTGCGCTCGCCGCGCTTGTAGCGATCCCACAGCTCGGCGACCGCGTCGTGATCGATCATCCGCGCGATATCGACGGAGAGCGAGTCGAGCGACTCGAGCGGTTGGCGCGCCGGGCGTTCATCGCCGCGGCCCTGAGCCTGCCGCGGCTCCGCGGCGCCGGTCGGGTTCGAGGCGCGGTGCAGAAGCTCCGACAGCCAGCCGTTGCGGGCGTTGCCCTGGCCCTGCTGGCCGGGGCTGAGCGACGGCGATTCAGCGCGGCGCGGCGGCAGCGACGTCGCACCGGTGATGTCGGCTCGCGGCGGCGGCGCCTGACGGGGCGGCTCCTGACGCGGGGCTGCTTCCATGCGCGGCGCGGCTTCCACCACCCGGGCCGGCGCGCCGGCGGTGGCGTAGGCCGGCTGACGGGCCGCCGCCTGATCGGGGAGGTCCATGCCGCGGCCGTGCTTGGCGACGATGCGGTTGAGCTCGGCCAGCGCCTCGATCTGATCGACGATCACGCGGCGCATCTGCGCGGCGCTGTCGGCGGTCTCCTGCGGCAGCTCGAGAATGCCACGGCGCAGTTCGCTGCGGGTCGCCTCCAGCTCGCGCTGCATCTCCGCCGCCATCTCGCGCATGCCCTGCAGCGTCTCGGTGAAGCGCTGCGTGGTCTGCGAGAACATCTCGTGCGTTTCGCCGGAGTGCTCGTTGTAGATGCCGTGCAGCAGTTCGCTGGCGCGGCGGCGCTCTTCCTCGAGGATGCGGGCGCCTTCAGCGCTCGATTCCGCGACGATGCGCGCGATCTCACGGGCGCGATTGTTGGCGCCGTCGAGCGACTCGTCGAGCAGGCCGGCGAAGCGCTTGAGGCGCTGCTCGATGTCCTCGGTGCGGGTGTCGAGCGACTCCACGAGCTGCTCGATCGAGGCGCGCCGCTCGGCGAAGGTGCCCTCGGTGCGGCGGTTGCTCTGATCGATCAGCGCCACCGCCTCGACCAGTCCGCGGCCATGAGCCTCGAACTGCGTGGCGAGCCCGCTGAGATCCTCCAGCGCCTTGTTGGTTACGGTGTTGAACGCGCTGATGTGCTGGTCGACCTGCGTGCTGCTGAGGCCGGCCTTCTCCGACACCTCGTTCATGGTGGCCACGAACTCGGACACGCGGCTGACCAGCGTGTTCTCGACCGCGCTCATGTTCTCGTGGGCGCCGCTCAACACCTCTTGGAGGAGGATGTTGGCTTCGCGGAGCCGCTCGAACAGGGTCGTGGTGTCGGTGCGCAGCATGTTGTGCGTCTCCATCATCTCGGAGACGCTCGTCGCGGTGATCTGCCGCGACTGATCGATCACGGACTGGGTGCTGTCCTGGAACTCCTTCAGCGTGCGATTGACCGTGCTGGTCGAGTTCTGCGTAGCCTCGTTGACGAGGCGGGCGATCTGCTCGCTGTTGTCCATCATGGTGCGCGTGAAGTTGAAGCCCTGGGCTTCGATCGACTTCACCGCATGGTCGGTCGCCTTGATGACCTCGGTCGAGAACTCCTTGCTCTTGCCGCTCAGCGCGGCAAGGAGCGTCGAGGAGTTGGCGTCGAGCACCTTGGTCATCTCCAGCGCACGGCCGGAGACCTGCTGGCTGATCTCTTCGGCCTTGCCGACGAAGCTGCGGGCCACCTCGGCGCTGACGCCAAGGAGAGTGCGCTCGACGTCGCCGGCGTTCTGCTTGAGAACGTTGCTGACGCCCGCCGACACCGCGGTGAGCGTGCGCTCGACATCGGTGGCGTTCTGCTTGAGCGTGGTGCTGACGCCGTTGGAGATGGCGTTGAGGGCCCGCTCCAGGTCGGTGGCGTTCTGCTTGAACGAGTTGGTGACGTTGCCGGTGACGCTCACGACCGAGCGCTCGGTGACGCCGGTGATGTTGGCGACCGCCTGCGTGGCCTCGACGTTGGCGCGGTTGATCGCCTGGATCGCCTCGGCCGAGTTGGTCTTGATCGTCTCGGCCAGCGCCGACAGGCGGCCATCGAGCGCTTCGGCCGCTGACCGGGTGCGCGAGTCGATGTGCTCGTTGATGGCGTCGATGCGGCCGGTCCACAGGTTCTCGAAGCGGCCGATCACGGCGCTGACAGCGCGCTCGGATTCGCCTGACACGGCGCCGAGCGTGCGCTCTGCCGCGTTGGTGGCCTGGGTGACCGTGCGCTCGGCTTCGCTCGACGCGTTGCCCAGCGCCTGCACGGCCGTGGTGGCGTTGCTGGTGATGGTCGCAGAAAGCTGCTCCATCCGGTGTTCCAGCGCTTCGGTGACCTGGCGCGTGCGCTGCTCGATCTGGCCGGAGATCGCTTCAGTGCGGCCGAGCCAGAGGTTCTCGAAGTGGGTGAAGACCTTGTTCAGGGTGGTCTCGGCACCGGTGGTGACACCGGTCAGCGTGCGCTCGGTGGTCTCGTTCAGCACGCCGATGCTGCGCTCGGCCTCGCCCGCGGTGTGGGTGAGGGACTCGGTCGCATGCTGGCGGGTCTGCACGATGGTCTGGGTCGCGGCGCTGGTGGTCTGGTTGACCGCCTGCATCGCTTCGGCGGCGGCGCGGCCGATCGACTGCGCGGCATCCGAGGTGTTGACCTTGATGGTCGTGGCGAGCTGCTCGATGCGCGAGTTGAGCGCGTCGGCGGCCGCCTTGGTGCGGACCTCGATCTGCTCGGTGACGTGCTCGGCGCGGCCGATCAGGAGCTGCTCGAAACGGCCGATGCGGGTGTCGAGGTTGTTCGAGACCTCGATGGCACGGGTGCCGAGCGCGCGATCGATCTGCTCGATCTTGGTGCCGACGGTCTCGGCGAGCGCCTGACCGCGGGTGTTGATGATGCCGGTGACGTCGCTGATGCGCTTGTCGAGGGCGGTGACGACCTCCTTGCCGCCTTCGGCCAGCGTCTTGGCGATGTCCATGACGCGAGAGGCGAGGGCGTCGTTGAGCGTCTGCGTGCGGCTGTCGAGCGCCTCCTGGAAGCGGGCGAGCCGCTGATCCAGCGTGGCGGTGACTTCGGTCGACTTGGTCGAGACCTTGCCGTCGAAGCCGTCGATGTATTCGCGCATCGCGCCGCCAACCTCGGAGGTGCGCTGGCCGAGACGCTCGACCAGTTCGCCGCCATAGGTCTTCACGGTGCGGTCGAACTCGGCGAGGTGCCGGGTGATGAGGTTGCCCAGCGTCGAGCTGTCGCGCGTGATCTTCTCGGCGAGCTCGGCGCCGCCGTGGGAGAACATCTCCTCGAAGGCCTGCAGGCGGGCGGCCAGCATCTCGCGCACCGAGTCGCCTTGCGTGGCGACCGTGGAGGCGAGGTGCTCGGCGTTCTCGCGGAAGGTCTCGGTGACCTTGTCGCCGCGGGTGACGATGGTCTCGGTGATGCGCTCGCCGGTCTGCTCGAGCTTGGACACGACGTCGCCGCCGCGCAGGCTGAGATCGAGGACGAGCGAGTCGCCGGTGGACTTGAGCGTCGAGTTGACCTCGTCGCCGGAGGTCGCAATCGATTCCGCAAGACGGCTGGAGGTGTCGACCAGTGTCTCGGTGATCTGCTGCGAACGGTCTTCCATGAGCTGAACGACCGCGGTGGACTTCTGCGTGAAGCCCTGCGTCACCTCGTCGAGGCGCTCTTCCATCATCTGGGCGAGGTTCGTGGTGAGACCCGCGAACTCCTCGGTGATGTGGTCGGTCTTGAAGTTCAGGCTCGAAGTGAGTCGGTCGCTGGCGTTGGAGATGGCGTTGGCGGTCTCGCCGCTGGTGCGCTCCAGGCGCTCCAGCAGATCGCCGCCGCGCTCGCCGAGCGCCGCGATCATCGCGTCGCCGGCGCGGCCCAGCGCCATGGTGATGTGCTCGCCCTTCTCGGTGAGGGCGCCTGCGATCTTCTGCGCGCTTTCGTTGACGCGCTCGGCGACGTGGTCGCTGACCGAGGAGATGTCGTGGGACAGGTCGAGATGCACGCCGGTGATGGCGTTGCGGACCTGCTCGGCCTGGCCGACCAGGGTGTCGCGCTGATGCGCGAGGGTCTCAAGCAGGCCGCGGATGCGGACTTCGTTGTCGTTATAGGCACGCTCGAGCGCCGACACTTCGTTGGCGACAAGCGCTTCGAGCTCGGCGGCACGCGCGAGCGCACGCTCGACGCCGTCGCCCATGGCGGCGACTTCGCGGCGGATCGCCTGGCCGACCGAAACCATCGACTCGCGGGCGACTTCCTCGGGCTCGGCAAGCTTCATGGCGACGCTCGCCATCGACTGCGCGATGACGCGCAGCTCCTGGGCGCGCCACACCATGTGCGCCATGACGTAGAAGAACAGCACCGGCGCGAGCAGGAAGCAGGCGAACCCGAACATCGCCGGGATGCTGGCCGCGCCGTGGGCCAGCGAGTCGCGCAGGCCGGGCAGGAACAGGAAGGCGAGAACGCTGCCGCCGATCACCCAGGCGAAGGCGAAGAGAGTGGCGACGAAGTACGAGGTCTTCGGCGGGCGGCGCTGCAGGGTCTGCAGGATCTGGCCGATCGACTGCCGGTCGTCGTTGGCGGCTTGCTGACCGGAACGAAGGTCGTTGGAGTCCGAGCCTTCGAACAGGCCCTTGTCGGCGGAAGGCGTCTGGCGGCTGGCGCGGCGTTCGCGCGGCGACTGAGGCTGGTCCGCCGTCGCGTCCGAACGTGCCGAACTGGGCTGTTCGTTGGCGCCTAGCACCTCCTGGATCGCATTCAGGGCGGTATCCGTCGGATCTTTGGCCTTCTTCGGATTCGTAGCCATTGGCTGTCGCCTCACTCTCTACAACTGGACCCCGGGCCGAGCTTGACAAATGTGCCGCATTTCCAAGGCTTGGCCTGACACTTGTGAGTGTCGCTTTATCCCCTTAATCGTCGCCGATCCCCTAACTGACCGGCGGTAGACGGGTCGCCTTCCTGCATAAACGGTTGTTGGGTTACCCAACACTTTCCACAGAAATGCCCACAGGCTCCCCACCGTACGTCAACCATCCTATCGGCTTGGCATTGCGAAAGAAATGTCGACCGTAAGGGTTTTTTAATCATCGTTAATTGGGCGCCCCAAGAGCGTGAATTCTGGCGGGGTCCTGCGGCCGCGAAGCCAGACCCTGCCTCGATTCTCGGATGGTTAACCGGACGTGGTTGAAGTTCGCCACAGTCGTTAAAGTTGGGACAATTTTAGGGCCGGAAGACGGCAACGGTTAACCAGCCACACATTTCCACGCTTCACGGCCGCCGATTTTCCGCACGGGTTTTACCCGGCCTTCGTCGATCTCCGGTCATGCTCCGCGGATAGAAGGGCGCAAAGCCCACCGGGGGAGACGAAGAATGGCAACCGTTGAGAAGCTGGTGGAGACCAAACCGGCCATCGATATCGAGCATCTGGGCCGCATGACGCTCGGCGAGCGGAGCCTGGAGCGCGAGGTCCTGGAACTGTTCGACCGGCAGGCCGACATCCTGCTGCCGCGCATCCGCCGCGGCGACCCGGCGCTGGCAGCGGCCTCGGCCCATACGCTCAAGGGTTCGGCGGTCGGCATCGGCGCTTTCGAGGTGGCGCGGGCCGCCGAAGCTGTGGAACGCGCCCAAAAGAACGCGCGGGACGGCAACGTCATGACCGCTATCGACAGGCTTGCGGTCGTTCTCGAGGAGACCAAGGCCGAAATCGCGCGGCGTTTGGCCAACTGAGCGCAGGGCAGGTCCAGGCATTCCCCGCTAGCGCCGCCTCCGCCGACCCGTTAGAAGAGGCCGCCCGGCCGTCCGGCCGGCGATCTCCCCTGACGGCCCACGGTCCTATGCCCAAGATCACCTTTATCGATTTCGCTGGCTCCTCCCGCACCATCGACGCCGACGTCGGCGCGACCGTGATGGAAACCGCGATCAAGAACGACGTTCCCGGCATCGAGGCCGAATGCGGCGGCGCCTGCGCCTGCGCGACCTGCCATGTCTATGTCGACGAAGCCTGGCGCGAGAAGGTCGGCGGTCCGACGCCGATGGAAGAGGACATGCTCGACTTCGGCTATGACGTGAAGCCGAATTCGCGGCTGTCGTGCCAGATCAAGGTCACCGACGCGCTCGACGGGCTTGTGGTGCGCACGCCCGAGCGGCAGGCTTAACCGGTCCGCTGTCATTCCGGGGCGCGCCGAAGGCGCGAACCCGGAATCCAGACACATCAGCAGTCCCTGCTTTACTGGATTCCGGGTTCGCACGCTTCGCGTGCGCCCCGGAATGACCGCGCTTGGTGTGGCGCTCTATACCCCCTGAAGCTTCCACGGACTAAGCCGCGCGATTGCTTCCTCCGGCAGCGGCGTCGCCTTGCGCGTCTTGATGTCCATGCAGACCAGCGTGGCCTGGCCTGCTGAGGCGCAGACGCCGTCGCGGAAGATCGCCTGCGACACCTTGAACGACGAGCGGCCGAAGCTTGCGACCCCGGTGCCGATGTCGACCGTGCCGGGCCAATTCAGCTCCTTGATGTAGTCGACCTCCATCCGCACCATCACGAAGGTCAGCCCCGGCACGCCGATCCCGAGATCCTTGTTGCGAAACATTGCGACCCGGCCGGTCTCGAAATAGGTGAGGAACATCGCCTGGTTGACGTGGCCCTGCGGGTCGAGATCGCCGAAGCGGATGTTGTCGGTGACCCGGTGCGGGTACTCGGCAAGCTGCGGCGCGGGCTTCCGGGCCGGCCGGGCGGGCTGGTCGTTCACGATGATGTCCTTGCGAGGGGCGGGGCGGGAGGATGTTTCTGCTTCAGGGGCCGATAGTCGGCGATTTGGGCCCATAGGCAAAGAGCCGCGAAGGACCCCCTTTTCGCAAGCGCCCATGACCGCTAGACAGACGGCCGACACTCCGCAATCCCGCTGACAATCCAACGAAATTAGACCTGTTCTCATGAGCGAAGCGATCAAGACTGACGTGCTGATCATCGGTGCCGGCCCGGTCGGCCTGTTCGGCGTGTTCGAACTGGGACTGCTCGACATCAAGTGCCATCTCGTCGACATCCTCGACAAGGTCGGCGGCCAGTGCGCCGAGCTTTATCCCGAGAAGCCGATCTATGACATTCCGGCGATCCCGAAGATCTCCGCGCAGGGTCTGGTCGATCAGCTCATGGAGCAGATCAAGCCGTTCGGCCCGCAGTTTCATCTCGGCGAGATGGTCGAGACCATCGAGCGGATCGGTGAGCCGCTGTTCAAGGTGACGACCGATCGCGGCAAGGTGTTCGAGACCAAGCTGGTGGTGATCGCGGCCGGCGGCGGCTCGTTCCAGCCCAAGCGCCCGCCGATCCCGGGCATCGAGGCTTACGAGGGCACCTCGGTGCACTACTCGGTGCGCAAGATGGATGCGTTCAAGGACAAGAAGATCCTGATCGTCGGCGGCGGCGACAGCGCGCTCGACTGGACGCTCAACCTCGCGCCGATCGCCAAGCACCTGACGCTGCTGCACCGGCGGCAGGAGTTCCGCGCCGCGCCCGACAGCGTCAACAAGATGACGGCGATGCTGAACGAGGGCGCCATCGACTTCGTGATGGGACAGGTCACCGGCCTCGAAGGCGCGAACGGCCAGATCACCGCGGCGAACGTCAAAGGCAGCGACGGCTCGACGTTCCATGTCGCCTGCGACGCCATGCTGCCGTTCTTCGGGCTCACCATGAAACTCGGCCCGGTCGCGAACTGGGGCCTCAAGCTCAATGAGGACGTGATCCCGGTGAGCACCGAGACCTTCGAGACCAGCGAGCCCGGCATCTTCGCCATCGGCGACATCAACACCTATCCGGGCAAGCTCAAGCTCATCCTCTCGGGCTTCCACGAGGTCGCGCTGATGTCGCAGAAGGCGCACCGCTACGTCTATCCGGACAAGCGGCTGACGTTCCAATACACGACGTCATCGACCAATCTGCAGAAGAAGCTCGGCGTCGCCTGACGTCCGAGGCATTGCCCGGTCCGACGAAGCATCGGGCCGGGCTTCATCATACATTTCAATTCAATTGTTGGTTCGTCGCTTCTCTTTTTGATCAGGCAGGAAATTGAAAAGGCGTGTCCGTTGCACGATCTGCGACGAGCTTGGCTCGTTTGTTTGCGACGAATCAGCTTAGGTGCTGCTTCCAAATGGATTGAAATTTACGGGGTGGAAGCGAATGACTGTGGCGTGCCTGCGAGAGCACGGTCCGGCAGATTCGAACAGGTCCTCCCGGCGTGAATTTCTGAAATATGTGATGGCGAGCGGAATATCGCTCAGCCTGTCACGCTTGGGGGCAGCGGAGCAGCGCTCTGTTGCAGCCTACGAGACGCTTCCGGGATCGCAGCAATGGAACCCGGCGGCCGGCGGTGCCGGCCGCATCGACGGCGTGGCCAAAGCGACCGGCGCCAAGCTCTATGCGTCCGACTTTCGGGCCGCCGATCTGCCGGGCTGGCCGGCCGATACGTCGCACGCCATTCTCGTCCGCGCGCCGGACGCGACACATGTCTATACCGGCCTCGATCTCGCCAGGCTCTCCGGCGCGCTGAAGCCTTCGGTGGTGGTGACCGCGGAAGACCTCGCGCGAAGCGGCATCAGCACGCCCGAGTTCTATGCCGGCGATCTGTTCTGCCCGGCCGGCAAGACGCCGATCTACATGGGGCAGCCGGTGGCCCTGCTGATCTTCGAGCAGTTCGATGCGTTCGATCAGGCGCGGCTTGCGCTGCGCGATGGGACGTTCGTGAAGTTTGGCGAGGAAACCGGTCCCGTCTCGCTGCCCAACTATGGCGCGTTTCGCTTCACGCGCGTGGCTGGCGCCACGCCCGACGCGCCCGATGTCTATTCGCCGCTGCAGGAAGGCTGGGTCAATCCAGGACAATTTCAAAACACGGCTCTGCCGGTCTGGGTGCCGTTCGCGAAGGAGACGCCGGCTGATTATGCGAAGGCCGCGACGCATGGCGAAGCCATCCGGGCGCAACTTTCGGCAGACGATCCGGCTCTGCTGGTGCTCGATCGCGCATTCGAAACGCAATCCGTCGATCCGATGTTTCTCGAGCCGGAGTCCGGGATCGCCTGGTACGGCAACAAAGACAAGAAGCTCGAGCTGGTGATCGGCGTTCAGTCGCCCTTCGAAGCGGCGGAGTCCGTCGCCTCGATGCTGAGCAAGGCCAGCGCTCCCATCAAGCCGGCTCACATCAACACGCAATTCGCCTATGTCGGCGGCGGTTTCGGCGGACGCGACCATACGCCGTTTCCACTCTACGTCGCTTTGGCTGCGTTGTTCTTCCCGGGGCGTGCGGTCAGGCTGGCTCACGATCGCTATCAGCAGTTCCAGGGCGGAATCAAACGGCACCCGTTCAAGATGCGCAGCCAGATCGGGATCGATCGCGCGACCGGACGGATTCAGGCGTTTGCCGCCGACCACGTGCTCGACGGTGGCGGTCTCGCGAATTTCTCGGCCAACGTTGCGACCTGCGCCGCGACCGCTGCGATCGGCATCTATGATGTTCCGAAGGTCGACGTCACCACCGTCGCGCTGCATTCACGCGGCGTGACCGCGGGGTCGATGCGCGGCTATGGATCGCTCCAGACCATGACGGCGCTGGAGGTGCTGATCGACGAGGCCGCGGCCGCGCTGCAACTCGACCCGATCGAGTTCCGGCGGCGCAATGCGCTCAAGCCCTCTGGCCGGACCATGACGGGCAATCCGTACTTCGTCTCCGTCCGCACCACCGAAATCCTGGACAAGCTCGAGAAGCATCCGATCTGGCAGCAGCGCGCCCAGCACAAGGCCAGCGCACGCGACGGAACCCTTGTCGGCACGGGTGTATCCTGCGTCACGAAAGACTATGGCACTGGCGGCGACTGCACGCAGGGACGCGTGGAGATCGGCGCGGACGGCCGGATCTCGATCCACTGCGATCATGTCGAGATGGGCAATGGCATAGGGACGGCGCTCGCCAACCGCGTTGCGCGCCATCTGGGCGCGGTTGCCGGCGAAGTCTCGGTGGCGCGCGTCGACACCTATGACGCGCTGGGGCTCGTCACGTCCGGCGATTCCCGCACCATGGACCAGAAGACGCAGGACGCCGCCGGGAAGAATCCGCGCTGGGTCCCCGCGATCAGCTCGGCGACCAGCGCATCGATCGGTGCCCATGTCGGAACCCATGCCGCCGCCGAGGCGGCGCGCGTGATCTTCCGGTTCGGGTTGTGGCCGGCGGCGCTCCAGCTCTGGCGCATTGCGCCGGCCGACCCGCGGGCCAGGCAATGGGAGAAGGCGTCGTGGAAGGACGGGCAGCTCATCATGCCGGGCCTCGAGCCGCTGGCATTGCCGAGACTTGCCGCGACGGCACACGCGCGCCAGTTCGTCACCGGCGCCATGACCCATGGCTTTTCGCGCTGGGCATGGTCGCGTGCGCGCTTTCCGATTTCCGGCGAGCAATACCGGGCTGAAATCGATGCGCTCGCGATCCGCAGGGGCGGCGGTAAATTCCAGCGCGTCGATCGCGTCAGCGTCAAATTCCCGCCGACCAACAACAACCGCATCGGCGTGGGTTTCACCGCGCTGTGCGGGACGCTGGTCCGCATCGAGATCGAGCGCGCAACAGGCGCGTTGCGCATCGCCAAGGCCTACAGCGTGCTCGAGTGCGGCGAGGCGCTCGTGCCCGAGGTCGTGCTGGGACAGTCGCAGGGCGGCTTCGCGATGGGTGTCGGCTATGCGCTTCTCGAAACGCTGCCGCCCTACGAAGGCGGCCCGGGCAACGGGAAATGGAACCTGGGGCAGTACCTGATCGCGCGGGGATCGGATCTGCCGCTGCGCGACCTCGAGATCGAGGTCCTGCCGCCGCTGACCCCTGACGAGTCGCCGAAGGGAATGGCGGAGGTCGTGATGATTCCCGTCGTGCCGGCACTCCTGAGCGCGATCCATGACGCCACCGGCAAGCGATTCCAATCGCTGCCGGTGACGCAAGCCACGCTCAAAGGGGCGCTCGCATGACGGCACTGCGCATCACCATCAATGGCCGCGCGCACCCGCCGATGGACGTGCGCGACGATCTGACGATGAACGATTTTCTGCGCGAATATCTCGGCATGACCGGCACCAAGTTCGGCTGCGGTGCCGCGCAATGCCTGAGCTGCGCGATCATCGTCGACGATCCCGACGGCACGAGCCACACCAGCCCGACTTGCGTCGTCCCGGCGGTGAGCTTCGACGGCAAGTCAATCCGTACCGTCGAAGGCCATGCGAAGAACGGCGAACTCACGGCGCTGCAGAAGGCGTTTATCGACCATTTCGCGTTCCAATGCGGCTACTGCACCGCAGGCTTTCTCAACGAAGGCCAGGCCCTGCTCGAACGCCTGGCGAAGAAGCCGATCGTGCGCGGGCAGCTGGAGGCAACCATCGCCGAGGCGTTCGACGGACATCTGTGCCGCTGCACGGGCTACATCAAATATCATGAGGCGGTGCGTGACGTGATCCTCGCGGATTCGTCACGTTACATCGCTGCCGGCGGCTGAAGGACCGGAGCGGGCGAACATGAACTCCGGAAAACGGCTTCGGATTTTGCTCCCGCTCGGGGCATTCGCGGTGAGCCTGCTCGCCGGCGAGGCCGTTTCCGAGACCGCTCCGGATAAGCTCGCGGGCCCCGAAAGCTTTGCGGGGATCAGCGACACGGAGAAAAGATCAGCCGCGTACTTCACCGAGCTCAGCAAGGTGCTCACGCATCCGCGCTGCTCGAACTGCCATCCGGCCGGCGACCGGCCGAGCCAGACCGACCAAATGCGTCCGCATCAGCCGCCGGTTTGGCGTGGCGCGGACAATCATGGCACTCCGGCCATGCGCTGTTCCATTTGCCACGGCAACGCGAACTTCGAGCCGGGCCGCATGCCGGGGCATCCCGAGTGGCAGCTCGCGCCGGCTTCGATGGCATGGGCCGGCAAAACCATCGCGGAAATCTGCGAACAGATCAAAGACCCGGCGCGCAACGGCGGTCGCAAGGTCGAAGACCTGATCCATCATATCGGTGAAGACACGCTTGTCGGCTGGGCATGGGCGCCGGGCTTCGGCCGTTCGCCTGCGCCCGGCACGCAGCGGCAGGCGGGTGCGCTTGTCGAGGCTTGGGTGAGAACCGGAGCGGCATGCCCGTCTCGGTGAATCGGCCGGCGGTATGCACCGCCGGTGTCATGATCGCGCCATCGGGTCAGATGGCCATGATGCAAGGGGAGGGGATGATGAAAACCTGTGTGCGCCTGGCTTTGGCGGCAGCGTTGCTTTCAAGCGGCATCGCAACGGCGGGGGCGCAGAGCCTGCCCCCGTACATGGCGCCGATCGCGGGCCGAACCGCGTCGACACCGTCCGACACGGCGATGAAGGATATGCTCGCCCTCAATGCCGGGATGTTCGAGCTGTACGACAGCGCCGCAAGAGTCTTTCAGAAAAACATCCTGAGCAAGCATCCCGTCATCCTCGGGCTGTTCTCCGGCGCCGGCGGCCGGCTGATCCTCTATCGGCCGGGACAGCCACCGCTCGACGCGCCGCAGGTGCCGATCGTCTATCAACTGCTGAAGTCGGTCGGCCACAGCACGATGGCGCTGGCGCAGATCGTCGGTCCTTATCTGGACAACCCCGATGACAAATCCTGGCGCGGCGCGATGGCGGCTTACCGCAGCCGCATGCAATCGGCGCTCGACGGTCTCGATCTCACGCCGATGGAGCCGGAATGGCGGGACAACAACCGCACCATCCTGCAGAACAATATCGCGTTCATGGACGACTGCCTGGCAGCGGGCGTGATCCCGTTCGCCAAGCTCGAAGCCTTCGGCAAGAAGCAGGCGCCCTATCTTGCGAAAGACGTCGCATGGGCGGCGCAGACGCAGGTCAAGCACTGGATGGGAGTGCTGGCAGACTGGAAGGCGCAACTCGGCGCCGACTGGGACAAGACCTACGCGGCGAGCAACACCATCTATGTGGCGCGTCAGAACAACGTGATCTTCAGCGTGCTGGCGCAGTTCTTCGGCCCCGATGCCATGAACGACCGCTTGCTGCTGATCGAGACAGTCTCGTTCACGACCACGCCGGACGACATGCTTACGTCGCTGACCCGCATCATTGCCGACAGATCGGTCGGCTCGCTGTTCTTCGGCAACTATCACCTGATGGACTATGAGTTGATGGGGGGCGACGCGCGCGCCGCGATCATCGCGGAAACCAACCGGCGCGGCATGACGCCGTTCCTGCCTCCCGCGGTGCCGTTCGGCTCCAAGCAATGGCCGACCCTCGTCACGCCGGGGCCAGGACCGGCGTCGATCGCGGATCTGAAATAACCGACGCGCCTATTGCGCCGGCGTGGTGGCGAGCGGCGGCAGCGGCTGCGTCACCACGTCGGGCGGCGCTTTCAGGCCCAGCACATCGCGCGCGGCGGGCAACGCCGCGTCCGCCATCACGGCGTGACCTTCGGCGCTCGGATGGAAGGCGCCGCCGTAGACCGCCGACAACGCGCCCCAGGTGGCGTCATGGATGTTGCTCGGCTGCATGGTCGAGGGGAGCCCGCGCGGGAACGTCATCGCGGTGAAGTAGCTGTCGTTGGCGGTGCGGATCCAGCGCGCGCGCGACGCATAGGGCCGGAACTCGCTCGGCCGCCGCGAGCACACCATCGGCGAGGTTGCAGCGCTCACCGGATCGGAATCGAAGCTCTTGCCCTCGACCGAGAAGCAATCGCGGTCGAATTCCGGATCGTCGTTGGCATGCACGCAGAATCCGTGCTGCGTGAATGTGTCCTGATGCGTGGCAACGAAGGTCATGCGGTCCGATTCCATGTTGTTGCACAGGACGCCGCGCTCGCAGCGCGCCAGCGCCACGAGCTTCGGCAGGAAGCGGTCCATGACGAAATCGGTGACTTGCTTCAGCGCAGCGCCGTTGGCGTTGAACGACGGATGCACGTCGAGTCCGTCGCGGCCGCCGGGGCAGGGCTCGTCGCCGGCCATCGCGGGATGGCCATACGATGTATAGACTACCTTCGAAAGATCGCCGCCGATGAGCGGCTTCAGCGCCGCGCGCAGCCGGGCGAAGTTCTGTGGCAGGTTGCGATCGAGCAGCGTCTGCGCCTCCTGCACCGAGGTGATCAGGCCGCCCTGCTTGAACAGCACCCGCTCGACGCCGGCCGTGATGATGACGTCGGCGACGAGGCCCGAGAACTTGATGTCGTTGGCCCCGACCGTCAGCAGGATCAGGTCGAGCTTGCGGTCGGGGATTTGCTTGCGCGCCCGGCTCAAGGCGTCCTGCAACTGCGAAAGCTGTGATGGCACCGTGCCGGAGCAGCGGCCGGTGACGGGGCAGTCGCTCGCGCCCTGGCTGTCGAGGATGCCGGCCGGGATGGTCGCGCCGCTGCAGGCCAGCGGAATGAAGGTGACCGCGAGTTGCCGGTTTTCGATCGCAAGCGCCAGCGCCGTGCGAAGCTGATAGCCGTAGAGCGAGCGGTGGCATGCGGGTGACATCCACAATGCGCTTTTGCTGGCCCAGTCGCCGCTGGCTCCGCCGGGCGGTCCGACCGGATTGAGCTCGCAGGACTTGTCGCCTTCGTAGCCGGCGCGGCTCGGGCGGAAATACTCGCCGCGCGCCGGGCCGCCGAAGCGCTGGAAGCAGAAGCCTTCGTCGGCGAGCGCGATCGGCTTGTCGGGATTGCCTTCGCCGGCCGCGACCGAGTCGCCCATGCCGGCGATCAACAGGTCGCGCACTTGGATTTCGGCCGAGATGGTCTCGACGCTGTTGTCGGACCGCGTGATGCCGACCGCCGCGATGGTGGGCTTGCCGTAGGCGACGCGCTGGATCACGAGATCCGAGCAGGCGCCGTTGACCTGCTTCGGCGGAATGGTGCCGTCGTCGAAGCTCCAGTTGCACGTCGAGCCCGCAGGCACAGGGCCTGCGAGCCGCACGGCGATCAGGTGGTTCTTCGGCGCAAGATAGCTTTCCCGCTCGCCGTCGCGCTCGCAGGTCTCAAGCAGCGCACCTGCGGCGTTGAGGCAGAGATAGGGAAGGATCGCCTGCGCCCAGCCGCGTCCGCCGACAGCGCTTTCGAGTTGGTGCTCGGCGGCAAGGATGCTGCCGGCGCGTGCGGCGCGCACATGACGCTGAAAATCCGCCTCGCGCCGGAACAGGCGGAAGCGGTTCTTCACCTCCCATTCGATGCGAATGCCGGAGTCCGGCTGAGGCGACAGTTCGCCCAGGGGAGCGCCGGAGGGTTCGCCAGAGGGGGCGCCCAAGGGTTGGCTCAGGATCGGCTGCGCCGCGCCCGGCTCGGCGAAAAAGGGCAGGACGAGGAGGGCGGCGAGGGCCGCGAGGATGGGGATGCGCATCACGGACCAGATTGCGGGGCAATTGATCTAGTATCGCCACTGCGGCGGAATTGGGAGCGCATTTACGGCGTTCCAAGGGCCGCGGCCCTTGCAAGGCTGTCACGGAAGTGTGCTGCCGGCGGGCACCCCGGGCGGCACCCGGAGCGCGGCTTCCGCATCCCGGCGCTGCTCGTAAAGGCGCAACGCCGCAAGTCCTACGACCAGCGGCGCAAGCCATGCGAGCCGCGCCCCGTAGCGGTCGTGCGGATTGGAAAACACGCCGCAGACCACCGCGTTGGCCAGGAGCGCACAGGCGGTGGTGGCGGCAAGCTTGCCGAAGTCCGCCATGGCCTGACGCTGGCTGCCCCAAAGCATCAGCGGGACGAGCAGCAGCATGGCGGCGAGCGCGAGCGGCCGCTGGACGTCGTTGATCGCTGAAAAGCTCAACTCGCCGTGCTGTTGCCGCGCCGCATGCATGGCGGGCGCTGCATGCGGCGTGAATTTCTCGATGATGGCGTAGCTGTGCCACACCGAGTTGAGCACGCCTTCGCCGGTGGAGACGCGGACGAGCTGGCGCAGGGTCGCGACCGCCGCGGCTTGCAGCTGCCAGGCCGGATAGGCGCGCAGGCTTTCGGTGACGATCAATCCCATCTCGTTGCCGAGGCCGTCAAAGCGGCCGAGCTTGTTGAAGATGGTCCCGTTACCGCTCCAGAAAAACTCGTCAGCGTCGGTCGGAAGCTCGTGGCGGTAAGCGCAGAGGCGCAGCCGCTTGTCCGGACAATGCTCGTCGAGATAGCGCACGACGATGCCGTCTTGAAGCATGCGGCCGAATGACAATGCGATGCCGCCGGGTGTCCAGACGAAACGGCCGGAGGTCACATAGTTGGCGCTGAGCAGCAGCAGCGCGCCGAGCAGCACCGCCGCGGCGCTGCGCACGATGCCTTGCGGAGCTCCGATGCGCCGTACGGCTTGAACCACGACGGCTGCGAGCACCAGCGCCAGCACCACCGCGAAAGTGGCGCTGTGCGTGGCAACCGAAAACGCGATCAGCGCGACCAGCGAGCGGCGCTCAAGGCGGCTCAGTGCGTCGAAGCTGAAGATCAGCAGATAGGCGGCGAGCACCGCCAGAGCCGCGAATATATCGGTGAGCAGAATGCCGGACAGCCACGGCAGCGTGGTGAACAGGCACAGCACCGCCGTCACGCGCGGAACGAGCAGCGGCCGGTCGCCGAAACCCAGCACCCGCAGCAGCAGCGCGAGCATCCAGACCGTCAGCGCCGACTGCACGATCACGACGGGCCAGAAGTCCGGCCACGACAGCAGCGTCAGGAACAGGCCGTAGACCGTCGAGCGGCTCGGGACGAGATAGCCTTCAAACCAGCGCGCCAGATAGCCGCCGGTGTCGTATTGCAGGAGTGGAAACCGGTTCCAGACCGCAGGCGCGAGCAGGAACAAGGTGGCGGCCAACGCGCCACCGACACGTAGAACACGCGGCATGCAATTCCCCGACCCCCGCGACCCGGCTGGATTGTTTCGTGACAGCTTGATGAATGGCAATGGCAAGCGGCGTCGCAGACCTGCGGCAAAATTGCGCGTCACGGCGCGCTAATCTTTCAACGCGGGAGGAAATGAGGTCTCAGGTTGCCCGGGCGCGCTTGCCGAGCCGGGCCGCACCACGCCACTCGTCGTGACTCGTGGTGAGCTTGAAGGTATCGGACGCAACGATGCGATCGCGGCCGGACTTCTTGGCTTCGTACATCGCCATATCGGCGCGCCGGAGCATCCGATCGATGGCGTCGTCGGCTTCCCATTCCGCCACGCCGAAGCTGCACGTCACGGCGAATGCCTTGTCATCGCGTCCGAAGCGCAGTGCGCGAACGGTCTGTTGCAGGGCGCTTGCGCATTCCAAGGCGTCGGCTGTCTCGCTGGGCAAGAGGACGCAAAATTCCTCGCCGCCGAGCCGGCCGGCCTTGCCGTCGATCAGTTTGGCCTCCGCACCGACGGCCGCCAGAACCTGATCGCCGATCTCGTGTCCATGCGTGTCGTTGATCCGCTTGAAGTGATCGACGTCGAACATGACGGCCGACAGCGAGGCTCCGGCTGTGGCCGCGTCGCACATCTCGGCCGCGACGTCGAAGAAGGCGCGACGGTTGAGCAATCCGGTCAGGGAGTCCGTCGTGGCGTGGAAAATGAGTTGCTGCTTCATCGCCGTGACCCGATCGGCGAGCCGCAGACGTGCGCGCAACTCATCGGGATTCGGTGGTTTGTGGATGAAGTCATCGGCGCCGTTATCGAGGGCCGTGACCGCCAGATAGTAGTCGTCCGACGACGACATCAGCATCACATGAAGAGCGCGGCGGCTGCCGCTCAATTTGCGAACGGCGGCGCAAAGCTCGATCCCTGAAATATTGACCGGTTGCGTGCTCGTGATCATGGCCCGGACGGTTGGGTCCTGCGTGATGAACGCAAGCGCCTCGGTGCCGTCCGCGAAGGAGGCCACCTCGTGGCCGCCTTCCTCGATCAGCCGTGTCATCGCGCGTTGAACCGCGCGGCTCGGGTCGACCAAAACGATACGCATGGCAACAAAGTCCCGGCAATCGGGCGGAGCTTAGGACGGCCGGATTGACAATCGATTAACTATTGGCTTCCAACCCGACGCGAACCCGAGATGGCGTTGGCCGCGGTCGCGGTTTGGTTAAGGCCGTGTTACCCTGCGGCCATGCTCGTCAGCTTCTTCCACGAACTGAAATCCGCAGGCCTGCCGGTCACGCTGCGCGAATACCTCACGCTGATGGAGGCGATGGACCACGACCTCGCCGGGCGGCGGGTCGAGGACTTCTATTACCTCGCCCGCGCGACGCTGGTGAAGGACGAGCGCAACCTCGACAAGTTCGACCGAGTGTTCGGCCACGTCTTCAAGGGTCTGGACTTGATGGAGGAGGCGCTCGCCGCGGAAATCCCGGAGGAGTGGCTGAAGTCGCTGGCCGAGAAGTATCTCACCGAAGAAGAGAAGAAGCAGATCGAAGCCATGGGCGGCCTCGACAAGCTGCTCGAGACGCTAAAGAAACGCATGGCCGAGCAGAAGGGCCGCCACCAGGGCGGCAACAAGTGGATCGGCACCGGCGGCACCTCGCCGTTCGGCAACTCCGGCTACAATCCCGAAGGCGTGCGCATCGGCGGGGAGAGCAAGCACCGCCGCGCCGTGAAGGTCTGGGACAAGCGCGAGTTCAAGGATCTCGACGGCGACGTCGAGCTTGGCACGCGCAACATCAAGGTCGCGCTCCGGCGACTGCGCAAGTTCGCGCGCACCGGCGCGCCCGACGAACTCGATCTCGACGGCACCATCAAGGGCACCGCGCACAAAGGCTATCTCGACATCCTGATGCGGCCGGAGCGGCACAACGCCGTCAAGGTGCTTCTGTTCTTCGACATCGGCGGCTCGATGGACTGGCACATCAAGGCCACGGAAGAACTGTTCTCGGCGGCGCGCACCGAGTTCAAGCACATGGAGCACTTCTACTTCCACAACTGCGTCTACGAGAAGCTGTGGAAGGAGAACCGCAGGCGCTTCCAGGAAACCACGCCGACCTGGCAGGTGCTGCACACCTATCCGCACGACTACAAGACGATCTTCGTCGGCGATGCCTCGATGTCGCCTTACGAGATCATGTCAGCCGGCGGCTCGGTCGAGCATTACAACGAGGAGCCCGGTTCGGTTTGGATGGAGCGCATCACGCGCACCTACCCGGCTTGCGTCTGGCTCAATCCGGTACCGGAGAGCCAGTGGGAGCACACGCATTCGATCCGCGTGATCCGGCAACTGATGGGCGGGCGGATGTATCCGCTGACGCTCGAAGGCCTTGACGCGGCGATGCGCGAATTGGTGCGCTGAGTATTTCCAAAGCAAGCGAACGGCGCGCCTGACAGCACGCCGTTTGCTTTATGCGCGATGCTCGTCAGCAGCTCGACGATGTGGACGGCACGCCCGTTCCAGATCCGCTGGTCGAACCGGTGAAGCCCGGATTGCTGGTCTGCGCGCTGCCCGTGGTGCTCGGGACGCCGCTGCTGCCGATCGGCGGGGAACCGCTTGCGACCGAGCCACAGGGACGGCCCATCGCATCCGTTCGGCCTGTGTTGTTCAGCGAGTTCGTGGTCGATGGATTGTTCATCGTCGGATTCGTGCTCGTCGTGCCGGGTGTCGATGGTGTGATGCCCGTGGTTCCAGGCGTTGAAGTCGATGGGCTGGTCGGTACAATTGCCGACGGGGCGCTCGTGCCGCCGCCCATGCCGGTCGTTCCGCTCGTGCCAGCGGAGCCGCTGCTCGAACCCGACGATGCACCACCCGAGGCGCCGCCCGCTCCACCAGCGCCGCCGCCGGCCCCACCTCCGCCGCCGCCACCCGCGGCCATCGCCAAGCCGGCGCTGCCGGCGAGAAGAATCGCGGCCATCAATGAAACTGCATGACGTGTCTGTGGCATTGCCTGCTCCTGATCGGTTTCCCTGAGACGCCAACGGACTGCACGAGGAGATGTTCCTGGGCCAACAAAACCGCAGATGTGATAAGCGTCAGCGCCGGATCAGCCACCAGAAACGAACTCCGCCACGGACGAACTCCGCCACGAATGTCGAAGAAGATTGAAATCTACGTCGATGCCGACGCGTGCCCGGTGAAGAACGAAATCTATCGCGTCGCTGAGCGCCACGGTCTGAACGTCCACGTGGTCAGCAACAGCCCGATCGCGGTGCCGCGCGAACCATGGATCAGCCGTGTGGTGGTGGGGCAGGGCATGGATGTGGCCGACAACTGGATCGCCGAGCGGGCAGGGCCCAACGACATCGTGATCACCGCCGATGTGCCGCTCGCGAGCCGCAGCTTCAAGGCCGGCGCCACGGTGATCGCGCCGAACGGCAAGCTGTTCGACGACGACTCCATCGGCATGACGGTCGCGACGCGCAATCTGCTGCACGAATTGCGCGGCGCCGGCGCCATCACGGGCGGGCCGAAACCGTTCGATCCCCGCGATCGTTCGCGGTTCTTGTCGGCGCTCGATCTCGCCATCGTGCGGCTGAAGCGCGCCGCAGAGCGAAATGCCCCGGGTTGAAACGACGCGGCTGTCGGGTGAACAGGCATTCAAGTTGAGTGCGGGTTTCCCCTGACAGGCTGCTTAAGGTCCACGTAAGCACTGTGTCCTACGTTCGAGATCAGCTGATAAACCCTTGACTGAGCTTCAGCCGACAACGCTAAAAGCAAACTGACAGGGAGGCCCCGGGTAACACCGGGGCCTTTTTTCATCCCGGCCTGGACGTCGCTTGCCGACGATTTCCAATATTGCTTTTTCTGCCCTGGCACTGGGCCGAGACAGAACAGCGTTCCAATGAGCAGTGAATTTATGCGCAATAATGATTGCGCGGCCTGCGAATCGTGCTGCAAATCCCCCTCCGAAGAGGCGCGTGAAGGCCGGAACGTCCGCGGGGCTGCGGGTGTGGCGCGCTGTCCGGTCCGAAGTCGCTCTTTCCCAAGGAGGCCGCCATGGCTGATTGGTCTCTGCAGGCGCTCTTGGCAGAGATGCACAACGATGTTCAGCTCCGCCTGGCGACGGCGCGGACGGCGTTCGGCAACACCGGTGCGGCGGGAAACGGCAGCGACCGCGCCTGGATCGAGTTGCTGAACACCTACCTGCCGAAGCGTTACGAAGCGGCAACCGCCTACATCGTGGACAGCCTGGGCACGTTCAGCCAGCAGGTCGACGTGGTGATCTTCGATCGCCAGGACTCGCCGTTCGTTTTCTACTACCAGGGCCAGATGGTCGTCCCGATCGAGAGCGTGTATGCGGTGTTCGAGGCGAAACCGACGGCCAATGCGGTTCTCCTGCGTTACGCGCAGAAGAAGGCAGCCAGCGTGCGGACGCTGCGTCGCACGACCTTGCAGACCCAGCAACCCGGCAGGGGCCAATTGACGAAGCCTCTGGCCCCGATCATGTGCGGACTGCTGACCTTCGAGACCGATTGGCAGCCGGCGCTGGGCTTCGAGTTCGAAAAGGCGCTCGAAGCGGATCTCGGCAAGGGCCGGCTCGACATCGGCTGCATCGCCGAGCACGGACACTTCACCTACGACGACAACGAGAAGCGGCATAAGCTGGTCACCGGAATGAAGCCGGCGACCTCGTTCCTGTTCAATCTCATCGAAAAGCTCCAGATCATGGGGACCGCGCCGCTGGTCAATGTCGAGGCCTACTCCAAATGGCTCGCGAAGTAAGTTTCGCGAGGGCGGCGCAAGCATAATTCGATGGCTCTCGCGCCGGCGTCGTTGCCGGCCAGAGCCGGGATTGCATGATGGCGGGCCGATCACTGGACAGATGGGATTCTGCACCCCATCCTAATGGGGCGCAGCGGGGATTCGCGCCCCCGGTGCGTCCCAGCCGCTCCGTGAGCGGTCGCGGGCTGACTTAATGCTTTGATCAGGGCTTGGATCGCGTGAAGCCAAGGCCCGCCAACTGAAAGGAGGTGATCCAGTGTCTCATTGTCTATCGCCGCGGTCGCCGGCATCCGTGAGCTGGATCCTCGCCTTATCCGAGGTTCTGAGCTAACGCCGCGTGACGTGACAGTCACGGTCTCGCGGCGAGGTTTGCGCGATCCACACTCCGGATCGTGAGACCTCCGCCGGACCACGGCTCGACAATGGAAGGGCTGCCCGCAAGGGCAGCCCTTCTCGTTTGCCGGACACTCACCTCAACTCCGCGCCGTCGATCATTCTTTCGCCATGCCGGATTTCTCGACGCTTGCCGCTTGTCGGCGACCGTTCATTTTGGCTTGGCCAGGAAGTCGCCGATCGTCTTGTCGGTGTGGAAGACCGGCTTCTCGTAATAGTGCGGGCCGTCGTAGATCTCGATCAGCAGGCTGCGCTCGTGCGCGATCGTGGGCCCGTGCGGGTTGTCCTTGGGGTTCATGTAGAAGTCGCCGGCGCGGAGCCGCATGCCCACGTCGGTGTATTCGTAGTCGCCTTCGAGGCAGTACATGAACTGGTTGGAGGCGTGGATGTGCTTGACCGGGATATGCCCGCCCTTCTGGAATTCGAGCAGCGCGATGCTGCCGCCGTTGGCAGGATGCTTCCAGAAAAAGTACTGACGCAGCCCGAAGTCCGGGAAGTCGAGCCATTTCGCCGGGTCGAGTTCTCCGCTGCGGATCAGCACTTCGAGACTCTTCATCGACGGGGCGTTGGGCGTATCCGGCATGATCGGCTCTCCACTTATTTGTCCAGCGGCGGCTTGCCCGCCGCGACCCAGCGCTCGTACTCGGCCTTGCTTTCGGGCGTGGCTGGAAAGAGCCCGAAGATCGACCGGCCGCGTTTGATATGCGCGGCTGCGAACTCCTCGTATTGCACGGCCGCGAATGCCTCGTTCGCGACCTCGTCGGCGAGATGGGCCGGGATGGCGACGACGCCCTCGGCGTCGCCGACCATGATGTCGCCCGGATAGACCGGCACGCCGGCACAGCCGACCGGCGTATTGAATTCGACGGGATGCAGCGTGATCGGCGTGGCCGGCCCCGAGCTTTCGCGCTGGAAGCAGGGCAGGCCGGTGGCGCGGATGCCGGGCGAGTCGCGATAGCCGCCGTCGGTCACGACGCCAGCGACGCCGCGCGTTCTGAGCCGCAGCGCCATCATGTCGCCCATGCACGAGACACGCGTATCGCCGCCGGTCGACATCACCAGCGCAGCGCGTTCCGGACATTCCTCGATGGCGCGGCGATGCAGGCTGTCGTCGCGCTGATAGAGCGCCATGCTGTCGATGTCTTCGCGAGCCGGAATGAACCGCACCGTGAAGGCCGGCCCGACCAGTACCTCTTGGGCGGCGGCGAGCGGCTGCAGGCCCAACAGAAAGGTGTTGCGCAAGCCGCGCTTCAGAAGGCAGTTGCTGATGTTGGCGGCCCCGCTGCCGGCGAGTTTCTTTCGCGTGTCGTCCGACAGCAGGCGAAGTCCGCTCATGCGCCGCTTCCGGCGTGCGCCTGACACTGGATTTCCACCAGGATCTCCGGCGTGCCCAGCGCCGCGACTTGCACGAGGGTGGAGCAGGGGAAATGGCCGGTGAAGAATTCGCGGCGCGCGCGCCAGACCTCTTTGTTGATGGCCATGTCGGTGACGAAGATCGTCATGTTCACCACGTCGGACATCTTCGCGCCTGCAGCCTCCAGGCAATTCTTGACCTTCGTGAAGATGACCTTGGCCTGCTCGTAAGCGTCGCCGACGCCGTGGATTGTCGTGAGGTCGCTGCCGCGCGACGTGAAGCCGGAAAGATAGATCGCGTCGCCGACACGGATGCAGTTGGACCAGTGGCCGGGCGGATATTCGGCGACGTGCGGAGAGATGATGCGTTGCTGCTGGTGCGCCATGGCTTCCTCGATTGTGCTTTGATCGCGCTGAAGGCCGTGCGAGCGGCCGTTTCTTATTCCGGGGTGATATTTGCCTTGCGGGCGGCGCCCGTCCAACGCTCCCATTCGGCGCGGCTGAATTTCTTGAAGTCCTCAACGCTGCCGCCGACGGGATCGACGCCGGCAATCTTGAGGCGTTCGACGGTCGATGGATTGGCCAGCGCCTTGGCGAAGGCTGCGTTGATGGTCGTGGCCAGCTCGGCGGGCAGACCGGGCGGCGCCCAGATTCCCTGCCAGGCCTGAACGTCGAAGCCGGGTGCGATGGTTTCGGCGAGTGTCGGGACGTCAGGCAGGATGGCGGAGCGCGCGTTGCCGGTCATCGCCACCGCGACAAGGCTTCCGGCTTTGATGTTCTGCACCAGCGTCGACTGGTCGCCCATCACCAGATTGACCTGCCCGGCGATCGTGTCGGTGATGCCTTGGCCGATGCCCTTGTAGGGCACATGGGTGATGCGGATGCCGAGCTCACTCGCGAGCAGCGAAAACGCCAGATGCGCGGCGCTGCCGTTGCCGGATGACGCGTAGGTGAGCTGGTCCGGCTTGGCGCGCGCCACGGCGACGAGATCGGCCGGCGTGCGGATGCCTGTGCCCGGATTGGCGGCAAGGATCCAGTTGGCGCGTGTGGTCTCGATGATCGGCGTGAAATCCCGCAGCGGGTCGTAGAGCATGGTCTTGATCACGGCTGCGTTCATCGCATGCGTCTGCACGCCGCCGAGCACGAGCGTGGTGCCGTCCGGCGCGGACTTGGCGACTGCCTGGCTGCCGATCATGCCCGATGCGCCACCGCGATTGTCGATGATGACCGGCTGCCCAAGCACCTCTTGCAGCGCCGGCTGCAGCACGCGGGCGACGAAGTCGACCGAGCCTCCGGCCGGATAGGGGACCACGATATGGACCGGCCTGTCGGGATAGCGGTCCGCCGCGGCGGCGGGCGAAACGCCGGCGACGGCGGCCGCGAGTCCGAGCCCCATCAGTTCGCGCCTGGTGAATTCGCGCCGCGACGGCCGGTGCAGGGACTGCATCGCTGTCTCCGTTGAAGTCGGCAGCCAGGCCGGCTGCCCTGTGATCCGGCTGTGATATATCTCAAACATACTATAGGATCGAGTCAACTGCGTTGTGGAGCAATTGTGGAGCGAGCATGAAAGCCTGGGTCGGATCCGGTGCGGGCGCCGATGTCCGGTTTGAACTGACCGATTTCCCCATGCCGGTCCCTGCGCCGGGCGAGGTGCTGGTGCGGGTCCAGGCGGCCGGCATCAACCGGGTCGATCAGTATCCGACGGGATCGCATTTCCGGCATTCGCCGCCGGCGCCGGCGGCCATTCCCGGTATCGAGGCGGCCGGCGAGGTGGTGGAGATCGGGCACGGTGTCGAGGGCATGCGCAGCGGCGACCGCGTCGCCGCGATGGTGCAGGGCGGCTGCGCCGAGTTTGTCCGCATGAATGCGGCGCTTGCGATACCGATCCCCGCCGACATGCGCTGGTCGACGGCGGCCGCGCTGCCGGTGTCTTATCTGACGGCCTTCAACGCGATGATGATGCTCGGCCGCCTGCCGCCGTCGGGAAGCCTGCTCGTTCATGCGGTGACGTCGGGCGTCGGCATCGCCGCGCTGCAGCTTGCCGTCCGCTACGGCGCCGCGATCATCATGGGGTCGTCGACCTCGCCGCAAAAGCTCGAGCGGCTGCGCGCGCTGGGGCTGCATCTCGGATTGGCCGATCCTTACGCAGGTTTTGCCGACAGCGTCTTGCAGCAGACTGGCGGCAAGGGCGCCGACCTCGTGCTGGACAACATCGGCGGCTCGCTCCTGAACGAGACCATGCGCTGCACGGCGCTAGGCGGCACGATCGTCAACATCGGCCGGCTGGGCGGGATCAACGCGGAGATCGATCTCAACGTGCACGCCGTGCGGCGCATCCGCCTGCTGGGCGCGACATTCCGCTCGCGCTCCCTCGAGGAGCACGCCAGCGTGGTGCAAGGCTTCCTTGCGGATCACGCAACAAGCCTGGCTGACGGAACGCTGGCTCCGCTGATCGACAGCGTGTTTGCCTTTGACGATCTGCCGGCCGCGGTTGCGCGCAGCCTTCAACGTGAGCAACTGGGCAAGATCGTTGTCGAGCGCACGGGGTGACGATGCCGCGGGCGAAACAGAAGCGCAGGTCGGCTGGAATGAGCCCACCGAACGGATCGAGCGGGCGGCTGCAATCCGGCGCGTCTCTGACCGAGCGCGCCTACGCCGAGATCCGCCACCGCGTGATGACGCTGGCCTATAAGCCCGGCGAGTTTCTCAACGAGACGCGCATCTGCACCGAGCTCGGACTGGGCCGGACGCCGGTTCACGAAGCGCTGCATCGCCTCCAGGTCGAAGGGCTGGTGCAGATCGTGCCCCGCAAGGGCGTGATGATCCGGACGGATTCCTTGAACGATGTGATCGCGCTGATCGAGACGCGCATGGTCGTGGAGCCTGCCGGCATTGCGCTCGCCGCGCAGCGTGCGCAATCCCATCATGTCCGGGCGCTGCAAACGCTTCTCAAGCAGGCGAAGCAGGCGATCAAGGACGGCGACCGCGCGGGCTACATGGCGCTCGACTCGAAGTTTCACAACGAGATCGTCAGCGCCACTGAAAACAGCGTCCTGGCGGACGTCATGCGCATGCTGCATCAGCGCGCCAGCCGCATCTGGCAACTCCAGCTCTGGACAGACGCAGACCTTCAACTGACCCAGACCGAACACGAAGCGATTTTCGATGCGCTGAAATGCGGCGATCCGGAAGCGGCAGCCAGCGCGGCCCGGGCGCATCTGACATCGCTTCGCCGCCGCATCATGCACGGCGTTCTCTGAGCAGTTGGGGCTTGGCCAGGTTCGGTCCTTGCGACGATCTGCCGCCGCTGAAACCGGCTGCGACGGATCGTCCAGCCGGTTGATCCGCATAGTGCCGCTCCGAACAATCGTCCGAAGCCGGATCTCGCTCGAGTTCCGGATCAAAAAAACAAGGATGGGTGACACAAGATGGGTGACACAATGGGCAATCACAGCAACACGGTTCGCGTGATCATCGCGTATCTGGTGTTCATGATCGTCGGACAGGCGGTCGCCGTGGGCATCGGACTGCTGCTCGATTCGGTTTCCAAGACCGCGGCGCTCGCGACCTTCATTCCGATCTATTACGCGATGTATTGGGTCGCCTGGCGGCTTGCGCTGCTGCTTGCCGACCGCACACCGGAGCTGCAGCCCAAGGCTGCCGCCGCCGGCACGCCGATCAAGCTCGCCGCGTGGTTCCTGGCGCCGGCGCTGCTGGCGTATGAATTGGCGGAGTGATGGCAGAACTCGGCGTCGCTGCGAGGCCGTATGAAATGAAGGGCTGCCCGTGAGGGCAGCCCTTCATGCGTTCTAACGCTCACACAAGCTTGTGCAGCGCGTCAGAACCCACCCCCGCCGGCTAGTGACATTTTTCGATATGCTTGGCTTCGGAGCCGCTATTCCTTCGTGAGGCCCGGACGCGAAATTCGACGCACGGGCCGGTCCGATCGACGAGGGCGGTGATCTCGGGATGGCCCTCTTCGTTGTTGACGTTCCTCTCCGGCGCCGACCGCAGCCCGGTGAAACGGCTGGTATCGACGCGATCCGTATTCTGGCCGTATTCGTGGGCGCTCGTGGGAACGGATTGTGCGGCGAACAGCGTCAGTGCAAGCATCGCGACCCGCATCGGGTTCTCCGAATTTGCCGCCGGCAATCCGCTTGTGCTTGGGATGGCGCGGACGGCGGCACGGAGAACATGAAGAGTTCGGGGCATCCAGGCACCTGTCAGGACTGACAGGTGCCGCCGTTTCGAGTGGGCTTTACCGTGGCAGGGTCCGTTGATCTGCGCTCGCAACAGTGGGTTTCAGGGCCTGCAACCGCGCCATCCATGAGACGCCTTTCGTAGCAGCCCAGATGGACCATCGTCTGACATCCGAAACGCCTGCCCGCTGGATGACGCGGGTCAGAACCATCGCGTTTGGCACGCTGGTTCTCGTCGCCGCGCTGATGGCTGGCGTTTTCGTCTTCGATATTCTCACGCCGCCGGACGACGTGTCGATCTGCTTCATCTATGCGGTTCTGATTCCGCTTGCGATCTTCTCCTTCCATCGGGCCGCCTATGCCTGCGCGGCGTTGGCAACCTCGCTGTCGGTGCTCGGCGCGTTTTTCCAGCCGCCCCATGACCAGTTGCCGCTGGTGTTTTTCACCAACCGGGCCATCGCCATCGTGGCGCAGTGGCTCGTCGCCTTTCTCGTGACCAGCCGTCAGGAGTTGGAGGCGAAGATCCGTTCCGAATACGAAGCCGAGCGCACCAAAGCCGACACCAGCCGCCGCTTCGTCGACATGCTGACGCACGAGATCGGCACGTCGCTGACCCTGATCGATGGCCAGGCCTATCGCCTCAAGAAGCTGGCAGCGTCGGACGACGAAGGGGTCACGACGCGCGCCGAAAAGATTCATAGCGCCGTGAAGCACATCGATGTGGTGATCCGTCAGGTGCAGGCCGCCTCCGAAGCCGCTCAGGCGTCGGATCAGTTCGAGCCGGGAGACGTCAATCTCGCTTCGCTGATCGGCGATCTCGTCGTCCAGCTCAAGGGCGACCGGGAAATCCAGACGGATATCGGATCCTTGCCGCCTGTCGTGCGCGGCAACTCCGACATGCTCCAGCAGGTCGTGGCCAATATCCTGTCCAACGCCCTGAAATATTCGCCGGAGCATACCGCGATCTCGGTGTGGGGCCGCGCGGAAGCAGATTCTGCCATTCTGTCGATCACCGACCGGGGACGCGGCATTCCGCCCGCCGAGAAGTCGAGCCTGTTTGAGCCGTATTATCGCGCGAGCAACAGCCGCGGGGTTCCGGGGACGGGGATTGGACTTTACGTGGTGCGTCGTTATGTAAGCGCTCACGGGGGCGCGATCGAAATCGAGAGCGATCTGGACGTCGGCACGACACTCACCGTGCGTCTGCCGATCGGAGACTGATTGCGGAGATCTGCCGTGTCTGCGCCGCGTATTCTCTGTATCGAGGATCATCCCGATACGGCCGACCTCATCAGCGAAGTCCTCCAAGACGAGGGCTTCGATGTGACCGTTGCGGGGACCGCATCGGACGGCCTCGATGCGCTGCACCCGAGACCGGACCTCGTCCTGTGCGATATCGACCTGCCCGACATGTCCGGGCTCGATCTTCTGGCCAGGATCAGAAGCGGGAAGGTCCTCCCGGTGACGCTGCCGTTTATTTTCGTGACGGCGTTCTCGCAACGCGGTCACCAGATGCAGGCGCGTCAGCTTGGCTGCGACGACTATGTGACCAAGCCGATCGATTTCGAACTGTTGCTGGCGATCATTCGGCATCGGCTGTCTGGCCAGGCCGAGCGCCCGCAGGACAGCACGAACTATCGGCTGACCGAGCGCGAGTTGGAGTCTTTGACATGGGCGGCGCGCGGCAAATCGTCGGCCGACATCGCGGTGATTCTGAAAATTGCCGAACGGACGGTCAACTTTCACATGGACAACGCCATGCGGAAGCTTGGGGTGGCGACCCGCATCCAGGCGGCGGTGAAATGCGCGATGCTTGGCTTGATCAGCCCCTGACCAGCGGCCGGATCCGTCAGGACACAGCACTGATCGTCACGGCACGGCAATAAGGGGGTGGCTCCTCGCTTCCGGGTGCTCCTTGGGGGGAATTGCATTAATCCCGTCGGCGAGGAACCGCGGCAATCATGCGTTGGCTCTGCGTGTCCGGAAACCTGTCAACATTGACAGCTATCGGCGCGTGACGGGCGAGACCTAGGAGGGCTCATTCTGGCTGGCAGATGGGGCCACCAATGGCAGACGCGCAACCGATGACGGCGAAGGAAGCCTGGGACAAGGCGGAAGAATGCCGGCTGTTGGCGCGCAAGTCCACCAATCCTGAGCACCGCACGATCCTGACCCGGATGGCCGAGACGTGGGAGCAGATCGCCGCAGGCAAATAGCGCGAAGCTAGGCCCGCTGCAGTCCGCAATGCGAACGGTTCATGGCTCCCAGCGTGAGCCCAAGATAATGCTGCAGACGTTTCCGCGCTGGAAGCTCGGATCCTTGAACGCCAGAAAATCGTCGTTGAAAGTTCCGAACGTGGTCTCGGGCCGAAACTTCATACCGTGATAGAAGGCCTCGATCAGCGCGTGCTTGAAGTCTTTGCCGCGCGGATGGGCCGCGATCACGGCCTCGCGTTGCTCATCCGTGAAGTGGTCATAGTTGCGGCCCGCAACATCCATTCCCGCGCCTGCCTGCACGAGAGAGATCTCCGGATGCATGTGTTCCGGAATGCCCGGAGTCGTGTGGAGGGCAATGGCGGTCCAAACTTTCTCGACATCGTGTTCAGAGATGCCGTGGCCTCGCAGAAATTCGCGGGCCGCATTGGCGCCATCCACCTCGAAGCGAAGCCGGCTCTTGCTGTAACGCTGTGTCAGGCCGATGTCGTGAAACATGGCCGCGGCGTAAAGCAGTTCGGGATCGAAGAACAGGTTCTGTCGCTGTCCGGTCAGCGCGCCCCAGAAGTAGACTCTGGTTGAGTGGTGAAACAGCAGATCGCTCTCGGTGTCGCGGATGAGCTGCGTGATCTCGCGCGCGATCCTGCTGTCGGGAATCCTGATTCCGGAAATGTCGGTGACTGCCACGACGACCTCCTCAATCAAAGAGTTTTGCGATCCGCAATGCGGCGGGCACTAGGCCCGCTGCAGTCCGCAATACTTCGCGACCGCCACCGCGAGATCGAGCAGCGCCTCGTCGCCGCCGGCCCAGCCGATGAATGACAATCCGACCGGACAGCCTGAGACCGTGCCGATCGGCACGCTGATCTGCGGCAATCCGGAGAGGCCTGCGATGCAGGTGAGCCGCATCACGCGGACGCGGAATGATTCCAGTTCGTCCTGAGTCGTGTCGATGCGCGGTGCGATGCAGGGCGCGCTCGGCAGTGCCATGACGGTGCCAGGCTTGATCTTGCCGCGAATATGCTCGCGTGCCGTAGCCTGAACTTGCCGCGATGCATCGGCCTCGGCTTTGGTGACCTTCGAGGCGATCTGCATACGCTCGGCGACGCCGGGCCCGAATTTCGGCTTCTTCTCGGTGATGAAGCGGCCGTAGGCCTGCCAGATTTCGTTGGCCTGGATGATCCGCACGGCGTCGCGCCAAGCCTCGAAGCCGTCGGGGGCGATGTTGATCGCCTGCGGATGGGGCAGGGCGCCGCTCATCGTTGCGAGCGCATCGCGCAACAGTGCCGCCACCGGCCCATCGGCCTGCGCGAAGGCGTCGTCCGGAAGCAGCAGACTGTCGATTGGCGCCGAAACCTTCCGGTCGTCGAGCAGCACGCGGCCGACCGCTCGGAACACGCCGGCGCTCGCCGCAAACCAGCCGACAGTGTCGAACGTCGGCGCCATGTCCATCGTGCCCATGGCGTCGACGCGGCCGTGAGAGGTGCGGATGCCGTAGAGTCCGCAGAACGATGCGGGCACGCGCACCGAGCCGCCGGTGTCGGAGCCGAGCGCGAAATCGCAGGCGCCGGCCGCGGTCGCGGCCGCCGATCCACTCGACGAGCCGCCGGGGATGCGGCCCGGCGCGCGCAGGTTCGGCGGCGTGCCGTAATGCGCGTTGATGCCGGTGACGCTGTAGAAGAACTCGTCGGTGATGGTCTTGCCGATGATGGTCGTGCCCGCGGCGAGCAGCTTCTGGACAGCCGCGGCGTGCTGTTTTGCAACGGGCGCCTGGGCCAGCCAGTCCGGGTTGCCACCGCCGGTCCTCTCGCCCTCGATGGCGTAGAGGTCCTTCACCGCGGCGTTGAGGCCCGCGAGCGGACCCTGCGCTGCGCCTTTGACCGGCGCTTTCAGATCGTGTGGGACAAAAAAGCCGCTCATGCTTTGGCTTTCTGTGTGCCGCGATACCAGTCGAGGATCTTTTCGCCGCTCCAGCAGGCGACGCCGGGCTTCGAAAGGATTTCCTCGAAGGTGCGCTCGACGTGCTTGATGCGATGCGTCTGGCCGGCGAGGAACGGGTGCACCGCGATCGACATGATCTTGGCGCGGTCCTTCGATTCCTCGTACAGGCAGTTGAACGCATCCATCGAGCGCCGATAGAGCTCCTCCGACGGATGGCTTTGCAGCACCATCATGACGATGTCATGCAGCTCAAAGTTATAGGGCAGCGCCACCATCGGCTTGTGTTTCGTCTTCAGCGTCACCGGCTCGTCGTCGAGCACCCAGTCGCCGATGTATTCGATGCCGGCCTCCGACAGATAATCGACCGTGTCGAAGGTCTGCGTCAGGCCCGGACCGAACCAACCGCGCGGCGGCCGGCCCCAGAACTTGCCGACGATGTCGATGGCGCGCTTGATGTCGCCGAGCTGGTCTTCGACCTTGTGCATCGGAATCTGATCGTAGCCGTGGGCGTTCAATTCCCAGCCCGCATCGGCGACCGCCTGGATCACCTGCGGATAGGCCTCGCAGGCGCGGCCGTTCACGGTCACGGTCGGCGTCATCTTCAGGCGTTCGAACACGCGCTTCAATCGCCAGAACCCGACCCGCATGCCGTATTCGTGCCAGCTCCAGTTCGGATGGTCCGGCAGCATCGGTTGGCCCTGCGGCGGCGTGATCACCATGCGTGCCATGGGCCGCGAGATGTCCCACTGCTCGAGCGACATCAACGGCCAGAGGATCAATCGCAGCCCATCGGGCAGCTTCAGCGGCGGACGGCCTTCGATGGCGGAGTAGGGCAGGCGTTCGTGCGGTTGCATGGTGAGGTCCCGGCTGAGGTTTGGCTAGGTTGGCAATTCGGGAGGCCAGGGGCGGCGCGCCCCATGGCGGATGTGCAGGATTTCGATCGTATCAGCGCTCGTCGTATAGAATATCTTATAGCTGTACCGATCGACGACTTTCACGCGCATGGCCGAATCGATACTTGGCCGACCGCTAAACGGATTTTCGCTGATAAGGTCGATTGCCGTGTGAATGGCCCGGAGCACATTGCGGGCTCCCGACGGGCTTCGACTTTCGAGATAACTGGAAATCTTTGCGAGGTCGACCAATGCGGCCTCGCGGTAATAAACCTTCATGTAACGCCGACGCGCTTCCAGAACGCCGCGACCTCTTCCTCAGAAGCAATCCCGCTCTGCAGTGCCGCTTTGATCGCGGCCTTCTCGTCGTCACTCAGCACATACACGCCGGTTCGCCGCGCCTCGATTTCCTGCGCGATCTCGGCAAGCTCGGCCTGGTCCTCCTCCGGCCAAGTGTCGACCCGGCTGAGGATGTCCTTGGTGTGTTGATTCATATCCCAAGTATAGTTCATCGACGCCGGCTCTGCCACACCGGTGGGCCCGCGGAACACGCTGACGGCGTTGCGCCGCCTGCTTGGATTGGCGGAATACGTTTCGCGATTTTGTTCTACGCGCTGAGCGGATCGAGCACTTTGTCGCAAAGCGATTAGCGCACCTTGATTGCGTCAACCGCCCCCCGCAAGATACAGATCGTTGCATTCAGGCCTTGCGAGGGTGTCATGAGCAGGACCGGCTTGTTGCTGGCAATTGCAGGACTGTTCTTTGCTTTGGCATCGCCCGCGTCCGCGCAAACCGATGCCGATTATCCGAACCGGCCGATCCGGATTATCGTCTCGGTGGCAGCCGGCGGTGGCGTCGACCTCTCCGCCCGCATCGCCGCCAACCACCTGCAGCAGCTATGGGGCCAGACCGTCACCGTCGAGAACCGCACCGGCGGCAGCAGCAACATCGCCGGCGAAGCGGTGTGGCGCGCAGCACCTGACGGCTACACGCTGCTCGCGACGCCGCCCAACACGCTCACCGCCAACGCCGCGCTGTTCCGGAACCTCGGCTACGATCCCGCGACGTTCGAGCCGGTGGCGATCCTGGCGCTCGGCGCAAACGTCCTCGCAGTCAGGAAGGATTTGCCGGTCAAAACCGTTCCGGAGCTGATCGCACTCGCCAAGTCCGGCACGCTGAGCTACGCCTCGCAAGGCATCGGCTCGACCACTCATCTCACCATGGAATTGTTCAAGAGCCGCACCGGCACTCAAATTACGCATGTGCCGTACAAGGGCGCGGCGCCGGCGGTGAACGACCTGGCCGGCGGGCATGTCGACATAATGTTCTGCGATGTCGGCACGATCCTGTCGCTGCATCGCGCCGAGAAGGTACGGATCATCGCAACTGCAACCGCCAAGCGGTTGGCGCTGCTTCCCGAGATTCCAACCATCGATGAAAGCGCGCTGCCTGGCTTCAACTCGACGACATTCTACGCGCTGATGGCGCCGCCCGGAACGCCGCGAGCGATCCGGGAAAAGCTCAACCGGGCCATCGTGGCGGCGATGGGTACGCCGCCGATTCAAGAGAAGCTGAAATCGATCTTTGCCGATGGCAGCGATATGGACCTGCAAACGATGGATCGGTACATCCGAGGCGAGGCCGAGCTTTGGAGCGGCGTGATACGGGCCGCCAAGATCACCGTCGATCAGTGATGCCCGGCTGACCTTGTTCGGTCGCCCAGAACAAGACAAGGCGCAACGTCTCGACCTGCGCCATTTTGGACGCATGCTAGAATCCGGCCGAACGAGCGTCTAATTTGCCGATAACGAATGGGAGGTCGCTCATGGTCCGTTGGTCTCGTGGTGCGGGTGTCGCGCTTGCCGCAGTGCTGGCGCTTTGCACTCGCGCGTCGGCGGAGGACTTTCCGACACGCACCGTGAAGATCATCGTGCCGTTCGCGGCCGGTGGCAGCGCCGACGTGGTGCCGCGCATCGTTGCCGACTGGCTGTCGCGCAAGTGGGGCCAGGCCGTCGTTGTCGAGAACCGCACGGGCGCGGCCGGCAACATCGGTGCGGACGCGGTGGCGAAGGCCGACCCCGACGGCTACACGCTGTTGGCGGCGCCGCCGCCGCCGCTGGTGATCAACCAGAACCTCTATCCCAAGCTCGGCTTCGATCCGACCGCGCTCGTGCCGATCAGCGTCATTGCCCGGATTCCGAACGCACTGGTGATCAATCCGTCGCGCGTTTCCGCGAAGACCATTCCGGAGGTCATCGCCATGGCCAAGGCCAATGGCGGCGCGACGACGGTTGCGACCACCGGCAACGGCGGCACTCAGCATCTCACGTCGGAGATGTTCCAGATGATGGCCGGCGTGAAGTTCCAGCACGTGCCGTATCGCGGCTCGGCGCCGGCCTTGGCCGATCTCGTCGCCGGCACTGTCGACATGATGTTCGACAACCTCGGCGCCTCGATGCAGCTCATCAAGGGCGGGCAGATCAAGCTGATCGCGGTCGCATCCGCCAAGCGCATGGCGGCAATGCCGGACGTGCCGACCATCGCCGAGACGCTGCCGGGTTTCGAAGCGGTGGCTTGGTTCGGCGTGGCGGCGCCACCCAAGACCCCGATGGCGATCGCCAACAAGATCAACGCCGATATCAACGAAGCGCTGCACGATCCCGACGTCCAGAAGAAGCTGGCGAACCTCAATGCCGAAGTGGTCGGCGGCACGCAGCAAGAGACCGCAGATTATTTCAAGTCTGAGATCGCGCGCTGGGGCAAGGTCATCAAAGACGCGAATGTGAAAATCGATCAATAAGCGCCGACAGGGCGCGTTCTGCTGGGTTCGAGGTTCATGTCTGCCACACCCGAGTCGCTCGCCGGACCGCAACCGGCGTTGCTTCGGCACCGTTCGTTCGT
The DNA here is from genome assembly GCF_001579845.1 of Rhodoplanes sp. Z2-YC6860. Classification (GTDB taxonomy): domain Bacteria; phylum Pseudomonadota; class Alphaproteobacteria; order Rhizobiales; family Xanthobacteraceae; genus Z2-YC6860. Next base: position 5,631,526 of record NZ_CP007440.1, on the reverse strand, counting down.
CGCCTATTGGTGCGCGCGCACCGCGACCAACGGCGGCTATCAGATGCAGGCGGTGGCGGTCGGCTGGCAGATCTATGAACTGACCGGCAGCGCCTTCGACCTTGGTCTCGTTGGCCTGGTGCAGTTCTTCCCGGTGGTGGTGCTCGGCATCGTGGCCGGCCACATCGCCGACCGCTACGACCGCCGCGTCGTGGTGGGCACCTGTCAGGTGATCAAGGCGCTGGCGGCGGCGGCGTTCGCGATCGGCACCATCGGCGGCTTCCTCAGTCGCGACGTGATGCTTGCGATTCTCTTCGTCAGCGGCACCGCGCGCGCCTTCGAGACGCCGACGATGCACACGCTGGTGCCGGGCGTCGTGCCGCCCGAGCTTCTGACGCGGGCGATCGCCGCGTCGGCCACGGCAAGCCAGACCGCCACCATCTGCGGGCCCGCGATCGGCGGATTGATGTACGCCTTCGGCGCCGCGACCGTTTACCTCACCTGCACGGCGATCTTCGTGATGGCGAGCGCGCTGATCAGCCTGATCGTGCTGCGCGGTGCGCCGCCGGCGAAGAAGCCGGTGACGATGGAGACGTTGTTCGCGGGCTTCAGCTACATCCGCCACAATAGGGTTGTGCTCGGCGCGATCTCGCTCGACCTGTTTGCGATGCTGCTCGGCGGCGTCACCGCGCTGCTGCCGGTCTATGCCAAGGACGTGCTGGTGGCCGGCCCTTGGGGGCTGGGCCTGCTGCGTTCGGCGCCGGCGATCGGCGCACTGTTGACCTCCGGGTGGCTCGCGCACCACCAGATCGAGCGCCGCACCGGCCATGTGCTGTTCGCGGCGGTCGCGGTGTTCGGGCTTGCGACCATCGTGTTCGCGTTCTCCACCTCGCTCGTGCTGTCGATCGCCGCGCTTGCGGTCTATGGCGCCTGCGACGCGATCAGCGTCGTGATCCGCCATTCGCTGGTGCAGACCCGGACGCCGAACGAGATGCTCGGGCGGGTGATGGCGGTGAACTTCATGTTCACCGGCACGTCAGGCACGCTCGGTGAATTCCGCGCCGGCTCCGTGGCAGCAGGCTTCGGCGCCTTCACGTCGGTGCTGGTCGGCGGAGTGGGCGCGATCCTGGTTGCCTTGCTCTGGATGCGGTGGTTTCCGGAAATCGCGCGGATCGACAAGATCCAGGCGCAGCACAACTAGAACTCGTTTGCGCATGTGCTTGTCGGCAAACCGGTAACCGCCCGCCCGGATCAAGTTCGGGCAGGCTTTTCCGGACATGCGCCATGCCAACTTCCCGGGACAAACCGCCCGGGCAATCTTGCGTCCGGCCCTGGCAGCGGCATGATGTTACCATGGTCGCGCAACACAGTGCTGCTCAAGACCGCATGGAATGGCAGGCCGGCGAAGACGACGCCGACCTGCGTTATGCGTTCAAGCCATCCGTGGTCGGCGGTTGGTGCACCTTCGCGCTGAAGCCCGATGGTCTGCATTGGCAGATCGGCGCGCGAAGCGGACGCGTCCGCTACGAGCGCATTCGTGCGGTGCGGTTGTCGTTTCGTCCGGTGACGATGCAGTCCCGGCGTTTTGTCGCCGAGATATGGTCGAGCGACAATCCGAAGATAAAAATCGTCTCGGTGTCGTGGCGCAGCGTGGTCGAGCAGGTGCGCCAGGACGGGCCTTATGCGGACTTCATCACCGAATTGCATCGCAGGCTCGATGCCTGCGGCAGCCGGGCGCAATTCAGCGCCGGCCTGCCGGTGCTGATCTACTGGTTCGGTGTCACGACCTTTGTCGCGGTGCTCGTCGCCATGGCGGTGGTGATCTTCCGCACGATGCGGATCGAACAATGGAGCGCGAGCGCCATCGTTGCCGCAATCCTCGTGATGTTCGCCTTGCAGATCGGCAACTATTTTCGCCGCAACAAGCCCGTGCGCTATCGGCCCGATGCCATCCCGCCCGAAGTGCTGCCGAAAGCCAAAGGCTAGCTGTCTACTCATGAACTCGCGAGCGTGCTTGCGGCGTCAATTGTGCCGCTTCAATTGGCCAGCGCGCGATTGACATACTTCCACACCGCATCTTTTGCCTGGACGAGCACCGGCGCTGGAAGCGCGGCCGGCGGCTCTTCGCGCTGTTGGCCGTCCCCGACAAGTCGCGCGATCCAGATCTCGCCGTCGGTACGGTAGGGATCGCCTCCACCGTTGCGTCCGGCAAAATCAGGTCCGACTCCAGACACCTGATAGACGCTGGCCACCATGTGGGCGTTGGTCAGATCGGCAATCAGCAGATCGCGGTCGGCGTCGACGTCAGGGGCAATATGATGGGTGACCTGACCCGTGTATCGGCTGAGCCCAACGCCGCGATCATAGGTCGCCGATCCAAGCCAGACCGGCCGACCTTCGGCGCCGCTTTCAAGGACCCTCCAGAACCTCACGTGGTGGCGCCGGTCGGCGCTCTTGCCCTCGGGCTTTTCGAAGGCGAGGTCTTCCTTGCGGCCATCATAGAAAAGGTTGCTCACCGGCGCATCGCGATACGGCCGGTCGAGCAACACGCTTCCGACGATTTCGACGCTCGTGCGCAACGTGATCGCGTCGGCGGCATACCAGCCAGCGGCGTGCATCGCGCGAACGATGTCGGCGCGGTTGCCGACGAGGCCGACATTGAGCGGGTCGCCGGGAATGCCTTGTGCGGTCTTGGTCGCCATGGAGCGGCCGGCCAGCGCCGGCTGATGCTCGTAGTGAGTCCAGGCGGCGGGCAGTACGACGTAGGCCATCGCGACATAGGCGATGGTCAGCAGCATCGCGCTCGCGAGGACAAATTTAAGTCTGAGGCGCCTCCGCCATTGATCCGAGGCTGTCGGTTTAAGGGCAGGCGCGCTCATCGTTGTCGCCGTGGTTTGCCGGCTCGGTTGAGTCCAGACCCTAGCGCCGCACCACCATCACCGAGCAGCCGGCGTAGCGCACCACGTGGCCCGCGACGGAGCCCAGGAAATATGTGCGAACGCCGGTGCGATGCGAACTCATGACGATCAGGTCGGCATCGATCTCCTTGGCCTCTTCGAGGATTTCCTGATAGGTGCCGCCCTGGCGCACCACCGACGTGACCTTGCCGACCTGCGGCGCCATCTCGCCTGCGATGATCGACAGCGCGTCCTCGGCCGACTTCCGCTGCTGAAGGTCGAAGTCCTCCGGCACATATTCCACCAGCATCGGCGGCGTCATCGGCAGCACATTGATCAACCGGATGGTGCCTTTCATCGCCTTGGCCAGCATCACCGCGGTCTCAAGCGCGGGCTTGGCGAGGTCGGGGTCGGCGAGATCGACCGGCAGCAGAATTCGTTGGTACATGGCGGGGAGCCTCTCGTTGAAATGGATGCCTCGGTCGATCGGTGTCAGTCGGTCGTGGCTTCGAGCGTTTGCGGCGTGACGAAATGCTCGAGCCGCCCGCCATTGGCGTGCAGGCCGTCCCAACTGCCGGTCGCAAAGCTGATGGTGGCGAACGCGGAGGTGGGAAATTCCTCCAGCAGCCGTTGCCGCGCTTCGACCTCGCCCGAGGCGATCAGGATTCCGGCAAGCTGCTGCATGCCGGGATTGTGGCCCACCACCAGCAGCGTGCGGACCTCGGGTTCGGTCGCCCGCACGGCGTCGAGAATGGCTTCCGGCTCGGCTTCGTAGATCGTGCCTTCGAATTCGGCCGGAGGGACTTTGGGAAATATCTTGGCAACCAATCCCCAGGTCTCGCGGGTGCGCGCCGAGGTCGACACCAGCGCAAGATCGGGAATAAGCTTGTGCCGCACCAGATAGGCGCCGACCGCCGCGGCGTCCTCCCGCCCGCGTTTGGCCAGAATGCGGTCATGATCGCGCCCGCCGGATTGCAAACGCTCGGCTTTGGCATGGCGCAACAGCAGCAGTCGGCGCATCCGGTGGCTCCGGGCTTTTCCTTCAGACGAATGTCCGGTAGCACCTTAACACGGTCCACGCTTCGATGGACTGTCACATTGGGCTTTCCGAACAACGGGACGAGATGAAGACCGCCGATCCGGGCGCATACGGGTCAAGCTTTCTCGCCGCGACGAAGGTCGCGAGCGCGGCCCGCGCGCGCCTGAGCGTCGAGCTCGACGTCGAAGTCTGCGTCATCGGCGCAGGGCTTGCGGGGTTGACGGTCGCGCGCGAGGTGGCGCGGCGCGGCTGGTCGGTGGTCGTGCTGGAGGCGCACAGCGTCGCCTGGAATGCCTCGGGCCGCAACACCGGCTTCGTGCTGCCGGGCTATGCGGCGAGCCCCAAGGCGTTGGTCTCGCGCATCGGGCTCGACGACGCCAGAAAGCTTTGGGGCCTTTCGGAAGCCGGTGCCGAATATGTTCGGCGCACCGTGCAAGAAGAGCGGATGCCGGGCGTCGAGCTCGCAGAGGGCGGCTGGCTGCACGTCACCAAGACCAGCGACGAAGCTTCGGTGCAGGCCGAAGCCGAGTTGCTCGGCAGGCTGGGCGCGCATGTCGAATTTCAATCGGCCGAGCGGGTGAGGGAGCAGCTTCGCTCGCCGCTCTATTTCAGCGGGCTGCATTATCCGCGCGGTTTCAGTCTGCATTCGCTGAACTATGCGCTTGGCCTGGCGGCCGCGGCCGAGCGCGACGGCGCGCGCATCTTCGAAGACAGCGCAGCTCTCGAGATCGATCCGGCCGGCGTGCGCAAGCGCGTGACCACGAAAGATGCCCGCGTGCGCGCGCATCACGTCGTGCTCGCCGGCAACATCCATCTCGCAGAGCTGATGCCGCAGTTCGGCAACACGCTGTTGCCGGCCCATACCTACGTGATCGTCACCGCGCCGCTCGGTGATGCGCTGCACGAGGCGGTGCGTTTCCCTGGCGCGGTGAGCGACACCGATCTCGCCGACAATCATTATTGCGTGGTCGAGGGCGACCGGCTGATGTGGTCGGGCCGCAGCACGGTCTGGCGCGGCAAGCCCAAGGACTACGTTGAGACGCTGCTCGGCCAGATCAGGCGGACCTTTCCGCAGCTCAGGAACGTGAAGGCCGAATATGCCTGGACCGGCTCGATCGGCAACACCGTGCATCGCATGCCGCAGATCGGCGAGATCAGGCCGGGGCTCTGGCTGCTGAGCGGCTTCGGCGCGCGAGGCCTCAGCACCACGGCGATCGCCGGCGAGATCGTGGCGCGCGCCATCGTCGATGCCGACAAGACCTGGCAGACATTCTCGCCGTTTGCTTTGGTGTGGTCCGGCGGCGTCTACGGCCGTGTGGCCCAGCAGGTCGCGTATTGGTCCAATCGCGTCTCCGAACTGGTCGTCAGCCGGATGGCGCAGCGCCGCGAGGAGCGGCGGCTGCGCGAGATGGACGCAGACACCACGGCAAGCGTTGTGGCCGAGCCGGCATTGCCGGCCGAAGTTCCGCCGCCGGCCGAAGCGGGGAACGGGGCGGCGGAAAATCCGCCGGCCATCGCCGCCGAAGACGCGCCGGAAATCCTGCTGCAGCCCGCTTCAGTCGCGCCGCCCGCCAAAGCCGTGCGGGCACGGAAAAAGAAGAAAGCCGCGGCGAGCGAGGCGCCGCCGGGCGGCGGCGCCTGATCGCGTTACTTCTCGACCGGACCGCCGCTCTCGACCCAATCCTTGAAGCCGCCCATGTTGAAGACCTTCTCGTAGCCGAGGTCTTTCAGCAATTTGCCGCCAAGCGCCGCGCGGCCGCCGGAGCCGCAATACAGGATCACAGTCTTGTTCTTGTCGAACGCCTTGTCGTGCGTCGGGGATTCGGTGTCAGCTTTGAATTCGAGCAAGCCGCGGGACACGTGAACGGCGCCCTGGGCCTTGCCGCTCGCCGCCACTTCGGTGCCGTCGCGCACGTCGACCACCAGCGTGTTGCCCTTGGCGATCATCTCCTTGGCCTGCGCCGGCGTGATCTTAGGCACTGCGGCGTTGGCCGCTTCCATCATCTGCTTGACGCTTGTCGCCATGTCGTTCTCCCGGTTTCTAACGTGGTGGCTTTGTTTTAACGCCCTTCGCGGCGCGCCATGAAAGCGAGCCGCTCGAACAGGTGCACATCCTGCTCGTTCTTGAGCAGCGCGCCGTGCAGCGGCGGGATCAGCTTCTTCGGATCGCGCTCGCGCAGGATGTCCGGCCCGATGTCCTCGACCATCAGAAGCTTCAGCCAGTCGAGCAACTCCGAGGTCGACGGCTTCTTCTTCAGCCCCGGCACATCGCGCACCTCGTAGAACAGCCGCAGCGCCTCGGACACCAGCCGCTGCTTGATGCCCGGGAAGTGCACGTCGACGATCGCATTCATGGTGTCGGTGTCGGGGAAGCGGATGTAGTGGAAGAAGCAGCGGCGCAGGAATGCGTCCGGCAATTCCTTCTCGTTATTGGATGTGATGATCACGATCGGGCGGCGCCGCGCTTTTACGGTCTCGCCGGTCTCGTAGACGAAGAACTCCATGCGGTCGAGTTCGAGCAGCAGGTCATTGGGGAATTCGATGTCGGCCTTGTCGATCTCGTCGATCAGGAGGATCGGCCGCTCTTCGGACACGAACGCGTCCCACATCTTGCCGCGCTTGATGTAGTTCCTGATATCGCGAACCCGCTCGTCGCCGAGCTGGCTGTCGCGCAGCCGCGACACCGCGTCGTATTCGTAGAGGCCCTGCTGCGCCTTGGTGGTCGACTTCACGTGCCATTCGATCAGCGGCGCGTTGAGGCTTTTGGCGATCTCCAGCGCCAGCACGGTCTTGCCGGTGCCGGGCTCGCCTTTCACCAGGAGCGGGCGCTCGAGCGTAATTGCTGCATTGACCGCAACTTTCAGATCGTCGGTGGCGACGTAGCCGCCGGTGCCTTCAAAACGCATGCTGAACCTTGGCCATCATTGTTGCGCATCGCTGATAGCACAAAATCGCGAACCACCAGCGCTCAAACTTGTGGCCCCATAGGGCCAGGCTTAGGCTGTTTCGCGGATTTTGCTCGCACAAAGGGGCCGACGATGTCTCGGATATCTTGCTTGCGCTGGGCTGCCATTCTGTCGCTGATCGCGACGATCCTCCCGCTGGCGTGCGCTTCCGCCGATGAGCGCAAGCAGCTCGCCTTCGATACCATCGACCGCAACGCCGCGCAGATGACGCTGCTCAGCGACTCGATTTTCTATTTCGGCGAGCTCGGCATGCAGGAGGTCGAAAGCTCGAAGCTTCTCAAGGAGACGCTCGAAGCCGCGGGCTTCAAGGTCGAGCTCGGCGGTGCCGGAATGCCGACCAACGTGTGGGCCGAATATGGCTCCGGCCGGCCGAAGATCGCGATCGTCACCGAGGTCGACGCGCTGCCGGGCGGTTCGCAGACCGCGGGCACCTGGGAGCGCAAGCCGCTGGTCAAGGGCGGTCCCGGCCATATGGAAGGTCACAGCACCCATGGCGGCGTCGCTTCCGCCGCGGCCTTTGCGGTGAAGCAGGTGATGCAGCGCTTCAACATTCCGGGCACCGTTGCGATCTCCTTTGGTCCGGCCGAGGAGCAGCTTGTCAGCCGGCCGTTCCTGGTGCGCGCGGGCTATTTCAAGGACGTTGATGCGATCATCTATCTGCACATCGGCGATGTATCCACGACCGGCTTTGGCCTGCAGAACTACGCGGCGATCAGCTCGATGTTCACCTTCCACGGCAAGACCGCGCATGGCGCAGTCAATCCGTGGGACGGCAAGGACGCGGTCGACGCGGTCGAGCTGATGGACATCGGTTTCGACAAGCTCCGCGAGCATCTGCATCCGACGTACCGGGCGCACCGCACCATCACGATCGGCGGCATCCAGCCCAATATCATCGCCGACACCGGGCAGATCTGGTGGTTCGTGCGTGACCAGTCGATGCCGGAGGCGAAACAGACTTACGAAAAGCTGGTCAAGATCGCCGAGGGCGCGGCATTGATGACCGGCACAACCTACGACGTGAAATACGCGGCGTCGGCGTGGCCGCAGCGCGGCAACAAGGCGATCGCCGAGGCGATCCAGAAGAATATCGATGCGGTCGGCATGCCGAAGTGGAGCGACGAGGAGCAGAAGTTCGCCCGCGACTTCCAGAAGTTTGCCGAGAAGCCCGAGATCGGCCTGCGGATGCAGACCACGCCACTCGGCGGCCGTCCTCAGTCCTATTCATCGAACGACAACGGCGACGTGTCCTGGGTGGTGCCGGCCGGTATCTTGAATTTCCCGGCCTCGGTGCCGGGCATCGGCTATCACGAGTGGAAGGCGGCGGTGACGCCGGTGAGTTCGATCTCGCACAAAGGGCAGGTGGTCGGTGCGAAGACGCTGGCGGCCTCCATCATCGACCTGATGACGAGTCCCGAGCTTCTGCAAAAAGCCCGCGCCGAATTCGACGCCGAGTCGAAAAAGACGCCGTATTTCTCGCTGCTGCCCGCCGACGTGCAGCCGCCGGTCGATCTCAACCGCGCCGAGATGGAGAAATACCGGCCCGAAATGCGGAAGTATTATCTCAACAAGCCAGTCCGGTTTCAGTAGCGCCGTCGCGAGGTCGTGATCAGATGTGAGCCGCGCCGGAGCGGCGGATGGGCTATGCCTGCGAGGGCAGCGAACCGCATGGGTGTGCCAATGCCTGAGCCCTATCAGACCGGACCGAAGTCGACCGTGATTGAAACGCTCAGCCGCCGGGCCTGGCTGGTCGGCGGGTGCAGCGTTGCCGTGCTGGCCGGCCTGTGGTGGACGGGCGGCGGCAGCGCCGGCGAAGGTCCGTTCGAGGTGGCCAAGAGCGAAGACGAGTGGAAGCGCGTGCTGTCGCCTGCGGCATTCAACGTGCTGCGCCATCATGCCACCGAGCGGCCCTACACGAGTCCGCTCAACAAGGAGAAACGTCAGGGCATCTTCGCGTGCGCGGGCTGCGATCTGCCGTTGTTCGAGTCGTCCACCAAGTTCGAGAGCGGCACCGGCTGGCCGAGCTTCTACCGGCCGCTCGTCAACGCGGTCGCGACATCGAGCGATCGTTCGCTGATCGTGCAGCGCACCGAAGTGCATTGCCGTCGCTGCGGCGGTCACCTCGGCCATGTGTTCGACGACGGCCCGCCGCCGACGGGTTTGCGTTACTGCATGAACGGCGTTGCACTTCGTTTCACGCCGGCTGCCTTCGGCCCCGCCTGAAATCCGCGGCTGCGACGTATAAGCCCGCGTCGGTGTGAGTGGCCCAAGGGCCTTTTCGCCCGGAAATTTTTGCCGGGAGGTGGCGTATCCTGCCCGGCATGCGGCCTATGCCATAACTCTAACTATCTGAAATTACGGAATAATCTCTCTGGCTTGCCGATTGCAGAGCCTCTGCCGGTTCGGTCCGGCGGCGCTGTTCGCTCCGGCCAAAGCAGTGGGAGAGAGTTATGGGAATTTTTGGAGCCCTGAACACCGCCGTTTCAGGCATGCGCGCGCAGGCGTTCGCGCTCGAGAACATCTCCGGCAACATCGCGAATTCGCAGACGATCGGCTTCAAGCGCGAAGACACCAGCTTCGTCGATCTCATTCCGGATGACGCGCCGAGCCAGCAAAAGTCCGGCAGCGTGATGGCAAACTCCCGCGCAACCAACTCGGTGCAGGGCGATATCCAGAACGCCTCGATCGGCACCTACATGGCGATCAGCGGCAACGGCTTTTTCGTCGTCGAGAAGCCGACGGGATTCTCCGGCAGCACGCCGAGCTTCGGCGGCAACGAACTCTACAGCCGGCGCGGCGACTTCAAGACCGACAGCAACGGCTTTCTGGTGAACGGCGCGGGCTACTATCTCAAGGGCATCCCGCTCGACCCGACCACCGGCAATCCGGTTGGAAGCGTGCCCCAGCTCCTGCAATTCTCCAACAGCGTGATCCCGGCGCAGGCGACGACCACGCTGCAATATGAGCTCAATCTGCCGGCCTCTCCGAAAACCCCGAACGCCGACCCGTCGGTTCCCGGGTCCGAATTGCTGAATCCGGCGAGCTACGCGACGGATCCGACGCTGACGGGCGGCAGCGTGGACGGCGCCGACTCTGCGCAATTCGTCAACGACTCGATCAGCGGCGGTGCCATCACGGCTTACGACGCGTCCGGCAATGCGGTGAACATCCAGCTCCGCTGGGCCAAATCGTCGAACTCGCCCGACACCTGGAATCTGTTCTACCAGACCGATGCGAACCCGGCGCTCAGCACAGATCCGGAATGGGTCAACGTCGGTCAGTATCAGTTCACCAATGGCCAAATGACTTCGGGCGGGCCTTCGGTCACCGTCACGGGCATGTCGGTCGACGGCATTTCGCTCGGCAATGTCACCATCAATACCGGCAACAGTGGCGTGACCCAGTTCGCCGACAGCAGCGGCGCGGTGCAGGTCAATGCCCTGCAGCAGAACGGTTTCGCGGCAGGCTCCCTGCAGTCGATCTCGGTCAGCGATAAGGGCACCATCACGGGCACTTATTCCAACGGCCGTACCATCGGTCTGGCGCAGGTCACGCTCGCGACCTTCAACGGGCCGGACAACCTGCAACGCCTCGACGGCGGTGCCTTCGCGGCAACCGGTGATTCCGGGCCTCCCAACTACACGTCGTCCGCCAAGATCGTGGCTTCGTCCCTTGAAGCATCGAATGCGGATATCGGCGACGAATTCACCAAGCTGATCGTGACGCAGCAGGCCTATTCGGCCAACACCCGCGTCATCACCACCAGCAATCAGATGGTGCAGGACCTCCTGAACACGCTGCGGTGATGAACGCCGCAGTGGATAGCCAGAAAGGCAGAGTTCCATGAGTGAAGTCGGTGAGTTCCATTTCGTGAGCATCGTGTCATGAGCCTGAGCCAAGCCCTCACCACCGCCGCGTCCGGCCTGAAAGTCACGCAGGCCGGGATGGCGCTCGTCGCGGCCAACGTCGCCAACTCGCAGACGCCGGGCTACGTGCGAAAAACGATGCTGGTCTCGTCGGTCGCGGCGAGCCAGAACGGCAACAGCGTTCGCGTGGAAGCGGTTCAACGCGAGCTCGACACGTATCTGCAGAAGCAGTTGCGGACCGAGAGCGCGGGCGGCGCCTATGCGGACTTGCGGTCGACGTTCTACGACCGGCTCCAGCAGATTTATGGCGATCCGAACTCCGACAGCGCGCTGTCGGCGGTGTACAACAGCTTCACCAGCTCGTTGCAGTCGCTGGTGACGAGCCCGGATTCGGCTGCGGCGCGCAGCCAGGTGGTGAGCAACGCCCAGGTTCTGGCGCAGACGCTCAATGGCATGACGACCGACATCCAGTCGCTGCGGGCCGATGCCGAGAACGGTATCGCGAGCGCGGTGGCAACCGCCAACGACGCGATGAAGAAGATAGCCGATCTCAACCAGCAGCTTGCCGGTCACGACATCACCAACGCGTCGGATGCGGCGCTGGCCGACCAGCGCGATCAGGCGATCGATCAGCTCGCCCAGTTGATGGATATCAAGGTCGTCCAGGACGGCCAGGGCAATCTCAACGTCTTCACCAATTCGGGCGTCCAGCTGGTCGGCACCACGGCATCGCAGCTTGCTTTCGATGCGCACGGCACCGTCACCGCGAACACGCAATGGAGCGCCGATCCGACGCAGAGCACGCTTGGCACGCTGACGCTCACCGCGCCGAACGGCGGCTCGGTCGATCTGATTGCCAACAAATCGATCCGCTCCGGCACGATTGCCGCCTATATCGACATGCGCGACAACGTGCTGGTGCAGGCCCAGCGCCAGCTCGACAGCCTCGCCGCCACCATGGCGCAGGCCATGTCGAGCACCAATGTGGCCGGCACCGCGATACCGGGCGGCTTCCAGGTCGACACCACGGGACTTCTGAACGGCAATCAGATCAATCTGACCTACACCGACGCGAGCAACGTCCAGCACAACGTCTCGATCGTGCGCGTCGACGATCCGTCGGCGCTGCCGCTCAGCAACAGCGCCACGGCCGATCCCAACGACCAGGTGATCGGCTTGGACTTCTCCGGCGGACTTGCGTCGGTGGTCGCGCAGCTCAACGCCAACCCGGCGCTGGCCGGCCTGACCTTCTCGGCCTCCGGCTCGTCATTGCAGGCGGTCGACGACGGCGGCGTCACCACCACCATGAATGCGCTGTCGGCGACCAAGACCGAAACATCGTTTCAGAACGGCGATGCGGCGCTGCCCATGTTCATGGACGGCAATCTTCCATACACGGGTGCGATCTCGTCGGCCGGCTCGGAGCTCGCAGGCTTCGCCGGGCGCATTTCGGTCAATTCGCAGCTCATCGCCGACCCGGCGAAGCTCGTGCTGTTCGATCCGAGCACGCAGTCCGGCGATCCGACGCGGCCGAACTTCATCTACGACCAGCTCACCAGCACATCCTTCGCGTTTTCTCCCAGCACCGGCATGGGCAGCACGGTGACGCCTTATTCGGGCTCGCTGAGCGACTTCCTGAAGCAGGTGCTGAGCCAGCAGGGCCAGGCGGCCGCCAACGCCACGAGCCTCGCGAAAGGCCAGGACATGGTCGTCAACGCGCTTCAGCAGCGTGTCAACGACGCCTCGGGCGTCAATGTCGACCAGGAGATGGCGAACCTGATCACGTTGCAGACCGCCTACGGCGCCAACGCGCGAGTCATGTCCGCAGTCAAAGACATGCTCGACACGCTTATGAAGATGTGAGGTAACATGGCAATCACCGGGATTGGCGGCACGTCCGCGTTGACGCTGCTGACCATCGGCGACATGCGCAACCAGCTCGACGATCTTCAGCGTCAGCTGGGGTCCGGCATGAAATCCACGAGCTATGCGGGGCTCGGCCTGGATCGCGGGCTTTCGGTCGGGCTGCGCTCGCAGCTGTCGTCGATCGACGGCTATCAGCAGTCGATCACGCAGGTCGGCGTTCGTCTCGACCTGATGCAGACCGCACTCGGCCAGTTCAGCCAGATCACGCAGAGCACCAAATCCACGATCGTCCAGTCGCAGTTCGCGTTGAACGGCAAGACGCAGACCCAGGACCAGATCAACTCCAAGGCCGTGCTCGATCAGATGCTCGGCCTGCTCAACACCGGGGCCGATGGACGCTATCTGTTTTCCGGCCGCAGCGTCGCGCAAGTGCCGGTCGAAACCAGCGATCACATTCTCAATGGCGACGGCCTGAAGGCAGGCCTGAAGCAGATCATCGATGAGCGCCGCCAAGCCGATCTCGGCAGCGGGACGGGTCGCGTGACGGTCGGCGGTTCCGGCACGCAGGTGTCGCTGACCGAAGACGCCGGCATCTACGGCATGAAGCTCGTCGGCGCCACCACCAACGCGAGCGGCGCGACCGTGACCGGGCCTTCGCCATCGCCGGCGACGCTCACCGTCGACCTCGGCGGCACCAATCCCAATCCCGGCGATGTCGTGAGCTTCACGTTCAAGATGCCAGACGGCACCACGCGCGACCTGAAACTCACCGCCACCACGGCGTCGCCGCCGGGTGATGGCCAGTTCACCATCGGCGCCACCTCGACCGACACCGCGACCAATCTGCAGGGCGCGTTGAGCCAGGGCGTGAGCACCATGGCGCAGACGGAGCTGGTCGCGGCCTCCGCCGTCCAGGCCGGCAACGACTTCTTCAACACCGACGCCAACCACCCGCCGCAGCGCGTCGATGGTCCGCCGTTCGACACCGCAACGCAGGCCAAGGACGGCACCAGCGCCGACACCGTAAGCTGGTACATGGGCGACAACGCCACGGACGATCCGCGCTCGACCGCGCAGGCCCGCGTCGACACCTCGCAGACCGTGTCCTATGGCGCGCGCGCCAACGAGGAGGCGCTGCGCAACTCGATCCAGAATGTCGCGCTGTTTGTGGCGACGAGCTTCTCGCCGAGCGATCCGAACAGCCAGGGGCAGTACCAGGCTTTGACGCAGCGGTTGAATGCATCGCTGGTCGGCTCGGCCAATCAGCAGTCGGTGACCGATCTTTCGGGTGAACTCGCCGGCGCTCAGACTGCGATCAACAACGCCAAGGACCGGCACAGCCAGAGCAGCACGACGCTGACGAACCTGCTGCAGAGCATCGAAGGCGCGCCGCAGGAGCTGGTCGCCTCGCAGATCCTGGCGCTGCAGACGAGCCTGCAGGCGACGCTGCAGACCACGGCGTTGCTGCTGAAAACGAGTCTGGTCAATTACCTGTAGGGTTTGTCTGTGGGTGGCGTTCCGGTGTGTGGCGTCTGTCCGTAGTGTTTGTTCGTGGTGTTTGTCCGTAGCGTAGCTTTCTGCGTCCGTTGAGTTTTGAGTCTCTCTCTTCCGTGATGCCCGGCCTCGTGCCGGGCATCTTTTTTGCTCTGAGCTTGTCCCAAAGTCATCTGCGTCTTGCTTGCCGGCCAAAAGGCATAGCGCGCGCGAGAGAAGCGACGCGATCCTCCGGACAACCGCACAAGGGCATGACGGCGAATGCCGTCTGTTCATCTCAGCGATCGCTGTCGCAAAAGCAAAAGCCCCGCGGCATGCCGCGGGGCTTTGTCGGTTCGATAGGGCGCTCGCTCAGGCGCGGCCGAGCAGGCCTGCGGCGATCTCGCGGTTGATGTTGATCAGCGAGCCGAGGCGCTCCGGCTGCGGATTGCTCATCACGGTCACCGTGTGGTTCATGACGAACAGGCCGATGTTGAGGAAGTTCTGCCGCAGCTCACGCGGCATCGGATGGCTGGCGTCGGCCATGTCGCCGACGAACACCGACCAGAGCTTGCGATTGTAGAGCAGCGCATCGTCAAGCTTGGCCCGCGCGCCATTGTCGCTGTCCCAGTTTTCCTGCACGGCCTGCAGACGCGCAGCGGCCTGGAGCAACAACGACGCTTCGAGCTCACGCGGGCTTGACGTTTGCCTTGATACGTTTTTGTACGCTTGGGCCGCGCTTCGCATGCTGCAACAATTCCTCTTCGTACTCGATCAATTTCTTCGCTGCTTTCAATGCCTTATAGAGATTCCCCGTTAAGATTTGATTATTGATACCTTCGATGTAGGGCCAGGTGCTGGGCGCGGCCTGCACGATCTGCTTCACCAACGAGAAGTAAATTTCGTGGTGCGCACGCGGGTCGCGCGACGTGTACATCAGTTGCACTGCGAGATAGATGCGTTTGGCCGGCGTATCGGCCCGTTTCGCTGTGAGAATGTCTTTTTCGCGCAGGATCGGACTCGTTCCTTCGATCACCAGCCACGACCGCTGGTCGCAGTTGGTGATGACGGAATCGCCGATCAGAATACGTTCGTTGGGTTTGAGTTCGACCTTGAGCGCCATGGCTTGATCTCCTGGTTGCCGGATCGAAGCGCTATCGGCGCCCGCTCCCCTTCTGGATACTTACTTCTCAAACGGAAATGGCGTTTGCGTGGTGCAAACGCCATTCGTCGAAACGCGAGCTTGGCGCGCAGCGGTCCGGTGCGGCCCGGACCGCTGCAGCCATTACTGGAACAACCGCAGCACGGCCTGGCTCGCTTGCGAGGCGAGCGACAGGGCGGTGGTCGAAAGCTGCTGACGGGTCTGCAAGGCGAGGAGGTTTGCGCCTTCCTCGTTGGAGTCGGCGAGCGTCAGGCTGTCGGCGCCGGACTGCAGCGTGTTGATCATGGCCTTGGTGAAGTCCTGGCGGACCTGCACGGTCGTCAGGTTCGAGCCAAGAGCCTGGGCCTGCGAACGAAGCGTGGTCAGCGCGTTGGTCAGGTCGGTCGACGCCGTACTGATGTCTGACGTGGTGCCCCAGCTGTTGAGCGAGTTGTTGATCGACAGACCGTTGGCGGAGAAATCCACCGCCGAGATCGTGACAGTCGAGGTGCCGCTTTCGTTCAGTGTGACCGTGAGGTCGGCGCTGTTGGTCTTGTCAAGCAGGTTGATGCCGTTGAAGCCCGAATCGCTGGCGAGCGTGCCGATCTGGGTGAGAATGGCATCGAATTGGCTGGCGAGACCCGCCCGCACCGCGGTGTCAGAGGTCTGCTGCGCCTGCGAAACCAGCGCCTGGGCGGACTGCACCAGCTTGGTGATCGAGGTGATGCCGTTGTTGGCGGCCTGGATGGTGTTGAAGGCGCTACCCATCGAGTCGAGCAGGTTGCCCAGGTCGCCGGCGCGGTTCTGCAGGCCCTGGGCGGTGAAATAGTTGACCGGATTGTCGAGCGCGCTGTTGACGCGCTTGCCGGTGGCCAGTTTGGTCTGGGTGGCCGTGATCAGGTCAGAGGTCTTCTGCAACTGCAGAAGATTGGCGCGTACGCCAGCTGTCAAAACGATGTCGCTGCTCATGGTACTTCCTCGTGAAAAGCAAGGATCAGCCGGCTCACTGCACGCCGACCCGATCCGCAGAAAAATAATCTGTTAAGGTTGATATTTGGTTAGAGAAAACTTTCCGGCCTCTTAACGGAGGTGCTCAAATGCCGGTGAATCCTGAAATCGGCTTGGTTAAGGCGCAAAAGCCTGGGGACCGGAGCATGCGATTTTGTGCCAAAGAAAAACAGCGGCACTTGCGTACCGCTGTTTTCCAGATTCGCGATTTCTTAACGTTCTAGCCGAACAGACGAAGCACGGCTTGGCTTGCTTGCGAGGCGAGCGACAGGGCGGTGGTCGAGAGCTGCTGCCGGGTCTGCAAGGCGAGGAGGTTGGCGCCTTCCTCGTTCGAATCGGCGAGGGTGAGGCTGTCGGCGCCGGTCTGCAGCGTGTTGATCATCGCCTTGGTGAAGTCCTGGCGGATCTGCACGGTCGACAGGTTCGAGCCGAAGGCCTGGGCCTGCGAGCGGAGCGTGGTCAGCGCGGTGGTCAGGTCGGTCGACGCCGCCGTGATGTCGGACGTGGTGCTCCAGTTGTTGGTCGAGTTGTTGATCACCAGACCGGTCGCCGAGAAGTCGACCGCCGCGATCGTGACGCTGGAGGTGCCGCGTTCGTTCAGCGTGACCGTGAGGTCCGTGCTGTTGTTCTTGTCGAGCAGGTTGATGCCGTTGAAGCCCGAGTCACCGGCGAGCTGGGTGATCTGGCTCAGGATCTGGTCGAACTGCGTGGACAGGCCCGCCCGAACCGTGGTGTCGGAGGTCTGCTGCGCCTGAGACACGAGCGCCTGAGCGGACTGCACCAGCTTGGTGATCGAGGTGATGCCGTTGTTGGCGGCCTGGATGGTGTTGAACGCGCTGGACATCGAGTCGAGCAGGTTGCTCAAGTCGCCGGCGCGGTTCTGCAGTCCCTGCGCGGTGAAGTAGTTGACCGGATTGTCGAGTGCGCTGTTGACGCGCTTGCCGGTGGCAAGCTTGGTCTGGGTCGCTGTGATCAGGTCTGAAGTCTTCTGCAATTGCAGAAGGTTCGCCCGCACGCCGGCGGAGAGAACGATATCGCCACTCATGTGATTACTAGCCCTTCTGGGTGTTTACGGGAGATCCCCACTGGATCAGGGCTGTGATCTCACGGTTAAGCGTAATGGGCGGTAAAAAATTGTGGTTAATTGGATTGGCAAATATTCATGATTATCAAATGGTTATTGGATGCTCTCGCAAGCGTCTCGGTCAGCTTTTGCTAACCAAGAAAGCAAACCAGATGTTAGCCATGGAGGCGCGGCCGCAACTGCACGCGCGCGCAGGCTGCGCCTGTTCTATGGGTTGCGCATCTCGACGTGAGGTTGCGATAGGGCGGCGGCGATCCCGCTTCGTTACAGCGCCTGGCGCTGCGCGGCGCGTTCGAGGAAGGCTTCGAGCGCGGTGATGCAGGTGCGGTCGCGGTAGAGCTTTTGGCGGTCTGACGCAACGCGGGAGCGCAGCTCCTGCCGCCAAGTCGCGTCGCGGGCGATGCGGATGCCGAGCGCCACGTACTCCTCGATGGTCGTGGCGATCGTCTCGGGCATGCCCATCATCCGCAGCATGCCGGCGCTGACGCGGCCGCGCATCAGTTCGCCTTCGAACGTCACCACCGGCAGATCCTGGGCGAACGCTTCGAGCGTGGTGTTGCCGCCCGACCAGCCGATGCTGTCGAGCATCACGTCACACAACGCGCTCGCCGCAGCGAACCGGCTCATGCTCATCGGCGCGAGCATCACGCAGTGGTCGCTGGCGTTGAGTCCGTGCGCCGCAAAAGCGCGCTTGAGCCGCTCTTCGAACAGCTCGGTGACGCCTGGGCCAAGATGGCGGATGAACACGAACTGGCAGTCGCCTGCCTCGCGCGCGATGCGCGGGAAGACCTCGTCATATTGCGGCAGGTATTTGAACAACGACTGCGCGCACCAATAGATCGTCGCCGAAGGCCGCAAGCCAAGCTCCGGACGGTTGACGATCACGGTGTCGAGATTGAGCGGCTCGTAGTGGAAGGCGATGTTCGGCAGCTTCACGAGCTTTTCGGTGTAATGTTCGGCGCCGTTCGCCGGCTCGATCAGTTCGCCGCTTAGGAAGACGTCTATCGTCGGCATGCCGCAGGTTTGCGGATGGCCGATGTAGCTGCACTGCACCGGCGCGAGCCGCAGCGCGGCGAGTTCGGCAGCCTCGTGGTTCATGCCGATCTCCGGATAGATCAGCACATGCGGCCGGTCGGCCTGGATGATCTTGCGCCATTCCTCGACCGGACGCGGACCCGGCACGTAGCGATGCGCATGCCGCTTGGCGACCTCGGTCTCGGCGTCCTCTTTGTAGCTCGTGTTGTAGCAGAACACCTGAAAGCGCTTCGGATCGAGTTCGGTCACCCAGCCGCGGATGCCGACCTTCCACACCGAATGCTGCCAGAAATAGCCGCTGACGATGCCGACGCGCACCGGCTCGCCGGGCGCGGGCGGCGCCGCAAGTTCGATCTGCGGATGGCGGTCGGCCATGATGCGCGCCGCAAGCGTGCCGAACAGGCGCTGCAGATCGCGGTCGTTATGGCCCTGATAGGCGAGGAAGAACGGCTGCGCCATGCCCAGGCCCTTGGTCATGTCGCCGGGGATGCGGCCCGCCTCGTAATCGGCGATCAGTGCATGGAGCCGCCGCTCATAGTCGGCGCGGCGCACCTCGATGTCGGATTCCTGCGCGTAAAGGATCGGCAGCGCCGCCATGCAGGCAGACCAGCGCGCCTTGCTGAAATCCGGCTTGAGGGCCACCGCGCGCTCATAACTTTTCACGGCGTCGACGGACTGGTTGCAATCGGCGAGCAGCATGCCGAGCATATTATGCGCCTCGGCATGGTTCGGATGGGCCCGCAGTAACGTATCAAGGCCCAAGAACGTCTCATCGAAACGCCTGAGCGCGCGTAGCGAGCGGCAGCGATTGAGCATAGCCTCGGGAAAGTTCGGCTGGATTGCTAGCGCCAGGTCGAATTCGGCGAGCGCTTCGGCGGAGCGCTGCAGGGCTTCGAGCGCGACGCCGCGATTGCAATGGGCCTTGGCATAGTTAGGACGGAGTGCAAGCGCGCGGTCGAAGCTCTTGAGCGCCTGGTCGTGGCGATCGAGCAGGCGCAGCGCGTTGCCCTGGTTGTAGAACGCCTCGGCGTAGTCTGGTTTGATTGCGATCGCGCGGCGCAGGCTGTCCAGCGCCTCTTCATAGCGCTCGAGCGCGATCAGCGAGCTGCCGCGGTTGTTATGCGCCTCGGCGAAGCGACTCTTGCGGCGGATCGCCTCGTCGAAGCTCTGGATCGCTTCATCGTGGCGCTTCATCGCGTCGAGCACGTTGCCGTGGTTGAGCAGCACCTGCGGCGAGGTTGGCCGCTGCTTCAGCGCCGCGCCGACGAGCCGCAACGCCGCGGGAAGATCGCCGCGCACGAGCTTGATGACGCCGAGCATCTGCAAGCTCTCGAAATGCTCGGGACGCACCGCGAGCACGACGGAATAGAGCTGTTCGGCTTCAGCGATCCGGCCTTGATGGTGGAGTTCGAGCGCCTGCTGGAAGGTACGCGCCACGTCGAGGGGTTTGCCTTGCGGCGCGGACACTGCTGGCATGGACACTCAGGCTTTGATGTTGGCGTGGGGTTCGCTGGTGGCGGGAGGGTCGGCTTCGGGGCGGGCGGCGGGCCGGTAGGCGCGAAGCCGCAGCAGCGCCTGATCGGGATGCTCGCGGTTGCCGGCCTGATTGCGGATGTCGTTCTCGCGGTTGATGACGTTGCGCGCTTCGGGATCGACAATGACGTCGGGCGGCGCATGCTCGTGAGGCTTCTCACGCTGCTCCGGGTCGCTGTTGTCCACGGCGGTGACGACCTTGCTCGCAGCGAGCTCGGTCGGCGCCGCCTGGCGCGGATCGCGGGGCGTGAACTTCTGCACGCCCACGCGCGGCTTGATGGTGAAGCTGTCCATTTCGGTCTCCCTGCGGCCGCCTTGGCCGCGCGAACCCGAACCGAACGCGCATTCCGTCTACGCCACGTTACAAACTGCCTACAAAACGCGACTGATCGTTAACGGTTGCCAGCTGCTGGGCAGCGGCGTCGCAGCCTCGCCCGAGGCGTCGTAACCGTGCGGCGTGGCCTTGCGGGCCAACTCATGGGACACGCCGCGCATGATGCTTTCCGAAACCGCATGCGCGGTGGCCAAAACCGTCAGGTTGATCTGCAGCAGCGCCCGGAACATGTCGTGGCGCTTGCGCAGATCCTCCACCAGGGCGGGGGCGGTCCGCGCCAGGTAGCTCCGACTTGCTTTGATTCGCGTCGTATCCGCAATGTACATCAGCGAGAGCTCGGTCTTGGCCGGCTCGAGTTTCGAGGCTTCATACAGCTTTCCGGACCGGACCAGTTCGGTTTCCTCCTCCACGGTGCCCAACAGGGCGTCCATGACCTCGGTGAGGTGCTTGATCAGGGCCTCGGCCTCGTCGAGGCTTGCGACCGGCCGGATCGGCGCGGCGGTGGCTGGTATCGCGGTATTGGTCATGACTTGGCTCATTGGATTTCCTGTCGGGCGAGCAGTTCGCGCTGGATGTCGGCCGCAAGCCCGATGCCGCCCTTCTTGGCGAAAGACTTGGAGTATTCGTCGGTCAGGAACGACTGCCAGATCTTGGCGCCGGGGCCGCCGCCGAACGGACCGTCGCCCACGTGGGCGAACATCTGCTGGAACATGGTGTTGAGGAACATCGCCTCGAAGTCGTTGGCGGTGTCCTTGACCTTGCCGAGGCGCATGGCGGCCTTCGGGTCGAGCGCCTTGGTGTCGGTGCCGCTGAGGGCGGCCATCGCGACGGGCGAAAGGGCAGGCGATGTCGTCATCACATCACCTCGATTTCGGCCTGGATGGCGCCGGCGGCCTTGATCGCCTGAAGGATCGCGATCAGATCGCGCGGACCGATGCCAAGCGAGTTGAGGCCGTCGACCAGCTGCTGCAGCGACACGCCTTCGCGGACGAGGGCGAGCTGTTTGCCGTCCTCCTGCACGCCCACTTTGGAACGTGCCACGCGCTGGGTCGTGCCTCGCGAGAACGGCGCCGGCTGGCTCACCTGTGTCTGTTCGGAGATGGTCACCGTCAGGTTGCCCTGGGCCACCGCGACAGTCGACACACGCACGTCGCGGCCCATCACGATCACGCCGGAGCGCTCGTCGATGACGATCTTGGCGGCGAGATCCGGCTCGATCTGAAGCTGTTCGATCTCGGTCAGCAACGACACGACGTTGCCGGCGTAGATCTTCGGCACATTGATCTGCACGGTCGCAGAATCCAGCGGCTCCGCGGTGTTGGCGCCGATGAAGTCGTTGATCGCGGCGGCGATGCGCTTGGCGGTGGTGAAGTCCGGGTTGCGCAGCGCAAGCCGCACCTGGTTCAGCCGGTTCAGCGCGAAGTCGATCTCGCGCTCGACGATCGCGCCGTTGGAAATGCGGCCCACCGTCGGCACGCCGCGCACGATCTTGGCGGCTTCGCCTTCGGCCTGGAATCCGGAGATCGCGACGGAGCCTTGGCTGACCGCATAGACGTTGCCGTCGGCGCCGAGCAGCGGCGTCACCAGCAGCGTGCCGCCTTGCAGGCTCTTGGCATCGCCCATCGCCGACACCGTGACGTCGATGCGCGTGCCCTGGGTTCCGAAGGCCGGCAGGTTCGCCGTCACCATCACGGCGGCAACGTTGCCGGTGCGGATGGTCTGGCCGCGGATGTTGACGCCGAGGCGTTCCAACATCGCTTGCAGCGACTGCCGGGTGAACGGGATGTTGATCAGCGTATCGCCCGTGCCGTTCAGGCCAACGACCAGGCCGTAGCCGATCAATTGGTTCTGACGCACGCCTTCGATATTCGCGAGATCCTTGATCCGCGAAGTCGAGGTGACGCGATAAGGCTCGTCCGCGCGTGCTTGTGGCACGGCGGCGCAAATGAAACTCAACGCCGCGACGGTCGCGGCGAACGCACGAGGTAACGTCCTCATCACATTGCTCCCCAATGAGTGCGGACCGGACAACCTCAATGCCAACGCCGTGCCAGCGTGTGGACAAACTTAAGTCTCTGAAAAATAAGGGTTTTACTTTTCGAAGCGCGGGCGCCACCCGGACGGAGCTGCCGGGTTCCGGCAAATTCTGCCGGGGCATTTCCGGGCGTTTACGCGGGCTTAACCATAAAGGCCCAAGTTAGGCCTGAAATTTGGGGCGGCCCGCCGCCCATCCAGTCAAGGTAACACGCGATGCGCATCGCCGGACCGAACGCCACCGCCAGAGCCGCAAGTGCGCCAGGCGGGCCGCGCCGCACATCGTTCGGCGGATTTTCAGTCGACGAAAGCGAGACGACCAAGCAGACCGCGGCCACAGCATCGCTGCGCACCGTCGGCGGCATCGATGCACTGCTGGCGCTTCAAGGCGAGGAGGGGCCCGGCGAACGCCGTCGCCGCGCCGCCAAGCGAGGAACCATCGCGCTCGACGCCCTCGATGAACTGAAGGTCGGCGTGCTTTCGGGAGACCTCGGTCCCGGAACCCTGAACCGGCTGAAGGCCGCGACCGCGGGCCTTCGGGAAGGCTCCGGCGACCCCGGCCTCGACGAGGTGCTGGCCGAAATCGAGCTGCGCGTCGAGGTCGAAATCGCCAAGATCACCCCACGCCGTTGAGTTTTCCGGCCCGGAATGGTGCTGGCCGCCGCCGGGTGGCGCTGCCTTCATTCTGCACTTGTCCATACTCTGGTAGCCCACTATAAGCTCGCCCCGAGCAGGGAGGCTCACCTGGGGTGGAGTGGGGTTCGCATGCCAAATAAGAAGGGAACCAAGGGGTTAGGCACTTCCAATGGCCACAACGGGCACCATGCCTCGAATGGTCACAACGGTAACGGTGTCCAACTGAAGACCAACGGCGGCCCGGACAAGAACGATAAGAGCAAGACCTACCGGCCGACCGAAAAAGAGCCGTTCATGAACGAGCGGCAGCGCGAATACTTCCGCGTGAAATTGCTGTCTTGGCGCGAAGATATCCTGAAAGAAGCCAAGGAAACCCTGCAGCATCTGCAGGACGAGAACCAGAATCACCCCGATCTCGCCGACCGGGCGTCCTCCGAAACCGACCGGGCCATCGAGCTCCGGGCCCGCGACCGCCAGCGCAAGCTGATCAACAAGATCGATGCCGCGCTGCACCGAATCGAAGACGGCACCTACGGCTATTGCGAAGAGACCGGCGACCCGATCGCGCTCAAGCGCCTTGAGGCGCGCCCGATCGCAACGCTGTCGGTCGAGGCGCAGGAGCGCCACGAGCGCCGCGAGCGGGTCTATCGCGACGACTGATTGGGCGGCATCTCACCGTCGGAATTTCTGCAATGGCCGGGCTTTGACCCGGCCATTGGCTTTTTGCTGTGCGCGGTTACGCTTGCAGGAACCGGCTGTCGGGAAGAGAACCGAATGGAGCTCCGCCAACTCCGTTATATGCAGGTGCTCGCGGAAGAGCTGCACTTCGGCCGCGCCGCGCAGCGGCTCGGCATCGCGCAACCGGCACTGACGCAGCAAATTCAAAGTCTCGAACGCGATCTGGGCGCGCGATTGTTCCAGCGCACCAAGCGATCGGTGCATCTGACCATTGCCGGCCGCCTGACGCTCGAGCAGGCGATCCGCACGCTGGAGCAGGCCGACCGCACCGCGACGGTGGCGCGCAAGGCCGGGCGCGGTGAGCAAGGCTCGGTCGAGATTGGCTATGTCGGCTCGGCGGCGTTCTCGGGGATACTGTCCAAGATCACTTTCGATTATCGCAAGACCAATCCGGACATCGAACTGCATCTACACGAACTCGACATCACCCAGCAGGTCGACGACGTCTTCAACGGCCGCATCGACGTCGGATTCATCCGGCCGCCAGTGCGCCAATGGCCGGATGGGATGACGTCGCTCACCTTGTCGCGTGAGCCGATCATCATCGCGCTGCCCAAGGGACATTCGCTCACCCGCCGCCGCGCGGTGCCGCTTGCGGCGCTCGCGAACGAATCCTTCATCACCACGTATTTCGAGGAGGGCGTCGGCTTCCACGCCCAGGTGGCCGCAATGTGTCGCGCGGCCGGGCTTGCGCCGCGCATCACGCAACGCGGCCGGCAGTTTGCGGCGATCACCAGCCTGGTCGGTGCGGGCCTGGGCGTGGCCTTCGCTCCAGACACGCTGCGCAACCTCCGCGTCCCGAACGTGGTGTACCGGCCGCTGGAAGGCGCCAAGGGCACGACCGACCTCGCGCTGATCTATCGCAAGTTCGAGCAGGCGCCGGCGGTGGTCTCGTTCATCGCCAAAGCGAAGCAGTTCGCGCGGCTGAAGTGAGAGCCCTACCGGTGATAAGTTCAGCTTATTAATTTGGCCGAACACCTTATTGGCGGCACCCAAAATTCGAATGATAGAAATTCGAAAAAGCGGCGCGGCGTTGCCCGCGGCCCGCGATTTCGGAGGAATGTCCCATGTCGGTTGCAATGGAAACGCACGATCGATTCCAATGGCCTGCGGATGGCGTCGTGCGCGCGCCGTTCCGGCTGTTTTCCGATCCGGATATTTATCAGCTCGAGCAGGAGCGGATTTTCCGTGGCTCGGTTTGGAATTTTCTGTGCCTCGAAGCGCAGATCGCGAAACCAGGCGACTATTGGACCACGACGGTGGGCGAGACACCGGTGGTCGCGACCCGCGACCGTGACGGCAAGATCCACGCGATGGTCAATCGCTGCGCACACAAGGGCGCGCTGGTCTGCCTCAAGAAAAAGGACAATGTCGCAAGTCTCAACTGCGTTTACCACGCCTGGAACTACAGCCTCGACGGCCAGCTGAAAGGCGTGGCGTTCCGCAACGGACTCCGCGGCCAGGGCGGTATGCCGAGCGACTTCGATGTCAATCAGCATCGCCTGCAGCCGCTCAAGGTCGAAACCTTCTGCGGCATGGTGTTCGGCAGCTTCGATCACGACATGGGGCCGGTCGAGAATTATCTCGGCCCCGACATGTCGCAATTCATCAAGCGCAACCTCGGCCGGCCGCTCAAGGTGCTCGGCACGCACAGCCAGATCATCCACAACAACTGGAAGCTCTACGCCGAGAACCTGCGCGACTCTTATCACGCGACGCTGCTACACACCTTCTACACCACCTTCAAGGTCAATCGGCTCGACATGGACGGTGGGATCATCCTGTCGGATGACAAGTGGCATCACATCAGCTTCGCACGGCGCGCCAACATGAAGGAGGCGGAGGAATACGCGAGTTCCGGCGTGCACGCGGCAAACTACGACTCCGCGTTGGAAGGGCCGGGGCTTCTGAGCTCCTGGAATGAATTCGACGACGGCATCACGCACAGCATCCAGACCATCTTCCCGAACCTGTGCGTCCAGTTCACGCTCAATTCGCTCGCGATACGCTTCTTTGCGCCGCGCGGCGTCGACAAGACCGAACTGTTCTGGACCTATCTCGGCTACGAGCGTGACACCGAAGAGCAGTCGCAGATGCGTGTCATGCAGAGCAATCTCACCGGCGCCGCGGGTCTGGTGTCGCTCGAAGACGGCTGCATCAACGAGTTCGTGCAGCGCGGTACGAAAACGAGTCCCGAAGTCAGCTCTTTCATGGAGATGGGCGGACGGGAGGTTCGTTCCGAAAAGAACTCCCGCGCCACCGAAACCGCCGTGCGCGGCTTCTGGCACGGCTATCGCCAGATCATGGCGTTTTGAGCGGAGCCGAGCCATGAACGAGATGACCAAGGTTTCCGCCGCATTGTCCGATCCGGCCGTTCGCGAGCAGATCGAAGACCTCCTTTGCGCCTATAGCCACGCGATCGACGACGGCCTGATCGAACAATGGCCGAGCTTTTTCACGGAAGATTGCGTCTATCACATCACCACGCGTGAAACGCATGAAGCAGGGCTGCCGATAGGTATCCTTCGCTGCGTTGGCCGCGGCATGATGCTGGACCGCGTCAAAGCCTTCCATACCGCGAACATCTTCGAGCCGCACAGCTACAACCACGTGCTGGGACGGTCGGCCGTGGCGGTCGGCGGCGCGCCAGGCACCTATGCGTGCCGGACCAGCTTCCATCTGATCCGCATCATGCAGGACGGCCGCAGCGATTTGTTCGCGACCGGAAAATATCTCGACACCGTCGCTTTCGTGAATGGTGCCGCCAAATTCAAGGAGCGGATCGTGGTGCTCGACTCCCGGCAGGTCGACATCCTTCTGGTGATGCCGATCTAGACACTGCGAGGCCGGTCGGTTCTGCGCAACCGCGATCGAATAATTCGCGGAGCCGCAAAGGGAGGATGGTTGCCGTGAAAATGAAACTGGCGCTGACGGCGCTGTTGCTTTTGACCTTCGGGGACGTGGGTCTGGCGCAGAAGTTTCCGGACCGGCCGGTCCGGATCATCGTGCCCAATCCGGCGGGCGGCTCGAACGATGCTGCCGCACGGATCGCCGGGCAGGGGCTGCAGGATCAGGTCTGGCCGAGCGGTGTCGTCATCGAGAACCGTGCCGGTGGCGGCGGCAATGTCGGCGCGCATGCGGCCGCGACCTCCATACCCGACGGCTATACGCTGCTGCTGAGTTCGCCCGGGCCGATCGTCATCAATCCGTTTCTTTACAAGAAGCTGCCGTTCGATCCTCAGAAGGAATTCGCGCCGATCGCCTTGGTGGCGAGCGTGCCGATTGTGCTGATGGTCAATCCCAATGTCGACGCCAGATCGGTGCAGGAGTTGACCGCGCTGATCCGTAAGAACAACGGCAAGCTGGTCTATGCATCGTCCGGCGTCGGCTCGACGCATCATCTGGCCGCCGAACTGTTTCAGAAGATGGCCAACGTCAAGCTGCAGCACGTGCCATATCGCGGCGCGGCGCCTGCAATGAACGATCTGATCGCCGGGCATGTGCCCATCCTGTTCGACAACATCACCACCGTGATCCCGCAGGTCAGATCCGGCAACGTCCGGGCGCTGGCGGTGGCGAGCGCGGAGCGTGTGTCGTGGCTGCCGGATGTGCCGACATTCGCCGAAGCGGGGCTGCCCGAGTTCGAGGCCGAGTCCTGGTTCGGCCTGTTTGCGCAACGTGAGGCTCCGGTCGACGCCCTCGCAAAAACCGAGGCCGACGTGAAGAAGGTTCTCACCACAGCCGCCGTGGCCCAGAGGCTGGAAGAGAGCGGTGCGATCCCGGGCCATAAGTTCGGCCCCGAATTCGTGGCTTTCCTTCAGAAAGAGCGGGACAAGTGGTCCGATGTGATCAAAAGCGCCGGCGCGACTGCGCCGGAGTGAGGCGAAGCACTAGGCCGGTACAGCGGCACCCATCTGGGCGCCGATGTCGACGCCGGCTGCACAGCCGGTCGGCAGATGATTGGCGGCACGGACATATTGCGCGGCGACCCAGGGCAGCTTCTCCACCAGGATCGAGATTTTCTTCAGTGGCGCCGGCAGGAACATGGTTGCGCCGTAGATGCGCGTCCAGAACTGGGTGTGCTCGGTCAACGGCCGCTCGCGCTGCTCCCACGCGGCGAGCGCTTCTTCGATCGTCCCGGCGTCCGTGAGCGCCGCGGCCAGGCCCAGCGCATTCATCATCGCGTGACCCGCGCCCTGCGCCAGATAAGGCGGCATCGCATGCGCGGCGTCGCCCAGCACCGCGATCCGCCCCGCTGACCAGCGCTTGAGATGGATGGTCTGGAAGTGCGCCCAATGGGACTGCGGCCAATCGGCCTCGTCGCGCATGCGCACGAACAGTTCGCGCATGAACGGAAACGACCGCGCCCAGACGTCCGGATCGATCGGCGACACCGAGGCAGTCTTGTCCTGCATCGTGCAGGTGAGCAGCACGTAGAATTCGTTCTTCGTCACCGGGCAATAGAGCACGCGCCGCTTGTCGGCCCAGGCCTCGATCATCACGGTGCCTTCGCGGCTGTCGGCCGCGATCTCGTCCGGCCGCCGCGGGACGTTGATGCGGGCGCCGCAGTCGCGGCCGTAGATGCGGCGCTGCAGGAGCTTGAGCTGATCGCGGATGCCTGAGTTGATGCCGTCGGCAGCCACGACCAGGTTGGCCGCGCGGCGCTCGCCGTTTGCGAGCGTGACCGCGCCTTGCGGATCGGCCGACGCAACCATCGAGTTGAAACGGATCTCCACGCCCGCTGCGAGCGCGCGCTCGGCGAGCAGGGCGATGATGTGCTGGCGGTCGATGCGGTAGGGGCTGCGCGTGGTCTTGCGCGTCATCACCACGCGGCCGTCACGATCGAGCGAGTCGCGGCGGTCGATCCGCATGCCGCCGGCCAGCACCCGTTCGAGAATGCCGAAGCCTGCAAAGATGCGCGCCATGTTGTTGTGGATGGCGATGCCATAGCCTTCGCCAAGGAGCGACGGCCGCCGTTCGTGCACGCACACGCTCCAGCCGCGCTCGGCGAGCGCAATGGCGGCAACAAGGCCGCCGAAACCTGCGCCGACAATTTCGGCGTGACCGGGTTTCACTCCGCCATGCTCCTCACATTGTGAGGATGGTCTGGAACCGGCGCCGCGGCAAGTTCTCGCACTGCATGGCGGGTTGCCGGATTAGGAACATTCCCCATCTTGCGGCATTGAACTGCTCCTCGCCGACGCGGCGCCTGCAACCTGAAGGACGGAACGCTCAGTGCCTCAATTAAAAAGAATGTCGCTGCCGGGTCGTTTCATGCTGGTGATGACTGGCGCTGCCGTATTGGTTCTGATGGGCGCGATGATGATGCGCACAATCGAAATCTCCAGCGGCGAGACCTACGCGAAAGCCGACCCGGCCGAGATGGCCGAGGCCCACACGCCATTGCCGGCAGGGCCGAAGCGGTTCCAGTAGCGTTCCATCTTGGAACCGCCTCGACGCGCATTTATTTCATCGGGCACTTGTCGTGGTAGCGGTCCTGATGCGCAGTCAGTGCGGTCGCGATGGTTTTGAGCGCATAGCCGCCGTCGCCCGTCGCCACCGCCTCCTGCAGATAGAAATTCTGGATCGGAAAGTGGTTGTTGCCGTATTTAAACGGCCCGCGGACCGAGGCGAAGTTCGCCTTCTGCATCGCTGCGCGCATCTCGTCCTTTTTGCTGGTGTCGCCTTTCACCGCATCGACTGCGCTCGCGATCAGGTTCGCGGCGTCATAGGCCTGCGCCGCATAGAATGAGGGCAGGCGTTTGTATTTGGCCTTGAAGTCGGCGACGAATTTCTTGTTGGCCGCGTTGGGCAGATCGCTCACCCAATGCTGGGCACCGGGCACGCCCACGGCCAGGTCCTTGAGTTGAGGCAGTGACAAGGAGTCGACGATGAAGGCCGTGTAGAGCGGGATCTGTTGCTTGAGCCCCGCCTGGACGTATTGGTTCATGAACTGCACGCCGGCGCCGCCAGGATAGAAGGCAAAGATCGCATCGGGCTTGGCAGCGCGCGCTTTGCTGAGCTCCGCGGAAAAATCCAGCTGGTCGGGCCAGCGGGTGTATTCTTCGCCGACGATGGCGCCCTTGTAGTTCGCCTTGAGTCCCGCAATCACGTCCTTGCCGGCCGCATAGTTCGGCGCGATCAGGAAGGCCGACTTCACGCCTTTCTGGTTCATGTATTCGCCAACCGCCTGTGGAACCTGGTCGCCTTGCCAGGACGCGCTGAAGAACCACGGCGAGCAGAGCTCACCGGCGATCTGCGACGGACCAGCGTTGGCGCTGATCAGGAATGTTTCCGAATCCACGGCGGACTTGAGCGAGGCCAGCAGGATGTGGGACATCATGTAGCCGGTGAGGAAGTTGACGCGATCCGATTGGATCAGTTTGTCGGTTTTCTGCTTTCCTTGCTCGGGCTTCAGCGCGTCGTCTTCATAGATCATCGTCACGGATCGGCCCGCCATCTTGCGGTCCATGTGATCGAGCGCAAGCTCGAAGGCGTCGCGCATATCGTTCCCAACCACGGCGACGGGACCACTGAGAGTGCTGACGAAGCCGATTTTGACGTCCTGTGCGAGCGCCGGCGCACAGAATGTCGTGACCAGGACCGTAAGGCCCGCAAGAGTCTTCCGCATGACGTCCCCCTTGGTGCTTATTTGCGTTTCACTTCCCTGACATGCGCCGCACTTTTTGCGCGGTCGCGTTTTACTTCCAGAGCATCTTGCTGGCGATGTCGGCGCCTTGCCGCATCGCCTTGAACTTCTCCCACACGACGCTGTCGTGGACCTCGGTGCGGTACAGCGCCTGGGACGAGAAGCCGCAATCGGCGCCGGCAATGACGTTCTCGCGGCCGACGAGCTTGGCGAAGCGCACGATGCGCTCGGCGATCAACTCCGGATGCTCCACGATGTTGCTGGCGTGCGTGATCACGCCCGGGCAGAGCACCTTGCCGTCCGGCACCTTCACCTTCTCGAACAGGTGATACTCGTGCTCGTGGCGCGGGTTGGCGCATTCGAAGCTGTAGGAGCCGGCGTTGATCTTGAGCACGTAGTCGATGATCTGGGCGAGCGAAGCCTCGTAGAGCCGCGGGCCCTCGTTGATGCCGTAGCAGGTGTGGAAGCGCACCCGCTCGGGCGGAATGCCTTGCAGCGCCCGGTTGGTGGCTTCCACGTAAATCTCGGCGCGGCGCTTCTTCTGGGCGTCGTCGAGGCCCGGCTCGAAGAAGATGTCGGGCAGGAACGGATCGTCGACTTGTACCAGCAGACCTGCCGCGACGATCGCGCGGTATTCCTTATTCAACTCGGCGGCGAGGGCGTGGAAGTACTCCTCGTTGCTCTTGTAGTACTCGTTGATGCCGACGCCGGACGGCGCGGTGGCCGGCAGGAATACGTGTTCGGGCTTGACGCCTGCTGCTGCGGCGGCGGCCTTCACGTTGTCGATGTCGATCTGCAGCAGCTTCTCGCCGCGATACTTCACCGGGCCGACACAGACCACCGGCGTGATCGGGATCAGCGCGCCGCCCAGCATGGCCTGCTTGAAATACTCGGCATAGTACTCGGGGAAGGCCTGGACCTCCTGCTGGAACAGGATCAGCTTCTGGTTCGGCCGTGCCTCGTAGCCTTCGAGCCGTTCCTGGATGTAGGTGAAGAAGCCCGGCTTGGAGAACTCGCCGTCGGTGACGATGTCGATGCCGCAGTCGACCTGCTTTTTCACGCAGTCGGCCACCGCCTTGGTGAGCTTCTTCTGGTAGTCCTGCTGATCGTAAGGCTGGTGGGTGAGCTTGGCTTTCATGATATCGAGCAGCGCATGCGGTCGCGGCAGGCTGCCGATGTGCGTGGTCTGGATGCGTCCTGTGTTCTGCTGTAGCGCCACGATTGACCTCCCAAGTTCTTTGCCGGTTTTTCTGCCAAGTTTTTCCGTTGTCGTCAGCGAAGCTCGCAGCGTTGGCCCTTGAGCGCGCCGGCCTCGATCGCGTCCGCCCACTGCCGCAGAAGCTTGCGGTAGTAGGGCATGTTCTTCTGCCACATGCTGTTGATGCCCATGCCGCGGATGACGTTGAGTGTCATCATGATCATGTACGCGGCCGCGCCGCGCTCGATGCCCGCGCGCATGAAGGCCTCGATCCAGACGTCGTTCATGGTGCGGCGGTAGTGCTGCATGAATTCGTCGACCTGGACCATCAGCGTCTGGTCGGTCCGCGCTGGCACCAGCACCTCGCTCGCGGCGATGAACGGCCAGCCGAGATAGACGTCCAGACAATCGTCGATATAGGCGCGCACCGGATGGCGCCTGGCCTTGTCGCTCGCCGCGATCCTCTTGCCGTTCTCGATGCAGCGCTCATAAACGTGCGCGGTCGCCGCGATCACGAGATCGGCCTTGGTGCGGTAATGATGCACCAGCGCGCCATTGGAGAAACCTGCGCGGGTCGCGACTTCTTTGGTGGTGAGGCCGTTATAACCGCGGTCGATCAGCACCTCGATGGTGGCGGCAAGCAGCCGTTCGCGTGCGGCGCGGCTTCGTGACTCCTGAGTGCGGCGCTCGTTGGAGCGGCGCTGCGGGCGAGGGGAGGCGGCGGGCGCAGGCATGCCCGGCCGGTGCAACGGCGATGACGCTCTGCGGTTGCGCAAGGCGCTGCGCGCTCGGTCCATCCTTTCCTCCCGGCCGGCATTCGGTCTCTTGAAGCGAGACTCTCACCAGGCCTTGTCGCGGGCTCTGTCCTGCGACGCGGAAATCATCACGCCGGGCGGCGGGGCCTGTCAAGATACATACCGGCTGCTCTGTATGTTATTTCGCGCCGCAAAAAGAATGCGGCCTCCGGCGGGGAGCTGCCGGAGGCCGCGTAGACTGTCATTACGCTCGCGAGACGCAATGACAGGGGAGCTCGCATTCATTGCGGGGCATGATGGTGTCCGGGACGCCCGACCTTTCCGGACGCCATCATGCTCCTACGCAACAAACCAACGCGTACGGGTCACGCACACGAGAAACCGTCAGAAGGGCAGCAGCACGTCCATCACCTGCTGGCCGATGCGCGGCTGCTGCACGTCCATGATCTGGCCGCGGCCGCCATAGGCGATGCGCGCCTCGGCGATCTTGGTGGAATCGATGGTGTTGTCGCTCTGGATGTCCTCGGGCCGCACGATGCCCGCGACGATCAGCTCGCGCATCTCGTAGTTGACCCGCACCTCCTGCTTGCCTTCGACCACCAGGTTGCCGTTCGGCAACACCTGCGTGACCACGGCCGCGACGTTGGTGATGAGCGCTTCGGAGCGGTTGACCGAGCCCTTGCCGTCGCTCGATGCCTCGGAATCGGCGGTGAATATCCGCGATCCGATCGGCGCGTTGATGATCGGGATCTTGCTCTTGCCGAAGAAGTTGTCGATGCCGGAGTCTTCCTTGTTAGCCCGACTGCGCTGGGTTTCGTTGGCGATGGCGGCCTTGTCGTTGAGGTTGACGGTAATCGTAAGAATGTCGCCAACCTGATGCGCGCGCTGATCTTTGAAGAAGGCGCGCGAGCCGTTGCGCCACAGCGAGTTCGGGCTGTAGGCCGCGGGTTGCGGAGTCGGCATGGGCATCTGTACGGGCTTGTATCCGGGCTGGGCGGTCGGATTTTCGATCGCGGTGAGCGCGGGCTGTTCGCCGATCGCTGCCAGGCGGTCGAAGGTGGAACAGGCTCCGAGCGAGGACGCGGCGCACGCTACGGCGAGAGCGGATACAACGAGACCGGGTTTCATATGTTTCACGCTCACTGGGTGTTACGGGCCGACTGATCGTTGGCAAGAGACGAGACCACCGTCGCGACGAGCGGCGTCGACGGGGCAACCGTGACCCGGCCGGGACCGGTGACGGTGGCTTGGACAGTGCGGTTCGATTGGATGTTGAGGACGCTGATGACGTCGCCGACGGCGCCGGCTTCATTCGCCTTGCCGCGGACGCTCAGCATGATGCCCGGCATTTCCAGACCGATGGTGACGGTTTCGCTGCGTTGCACGGCGAGCGGCCTCACGAGCTCGCTCTGGCGCAGGATCTGCCCGGCTCGGCTCGGCGACTTCACCGCCATGCCGATCGCCTGTTCGGGCGATACGGCTTCGAGGCCTGCTTCGGTCTTGGGCTTGCGCTCGATGGTGACATCGGAACCCTTGATCACTTCGCCCTGGCGCAGCGAGCGGGTCAGTGTCGCGACCTCCATCATCTCGCGTGCGGTGCCGACAAAGCGGAGCGCGATGCGACGCGCCGCGGCGCTGCCCGGAAGTTCGAACGAGACGTCGAAGCGGCCGGTGCGCGGATCGGCGTTCATCCGCGACACCACGAGATCGGAGGTGGCGTTCGCCTCGACGTGGAACATCCGCACGTCGCGGTCGAAGGTTATGGAGATGTTCTGCGCGTCGCCGAAACCGTATTGGCCAGCCAGGGCCTGGGCGATGCGGTCGGCGACGTCCTTGCTGCTGATCGGGCGGGACAGCCGCGTCACCACGACTTCGCTCAGGCCGCCGGTGTCGATGTCGGTGAGGTCGTAGGGGCGCAGCGCGTCGGTCACGCGCTGCACCAGCACCGCGCCGGTCTGGCCGAGATCGGGCGCGCGGAACACCGGCACGTCGGCGGCCTTGCCGGCGTTGTCGATGAGGTCGCCGATGCAGACGATGTCTGACGTCACGGTGACCAGCTCCCGCAGGCGCGGGATCCTGGCGTCGGCGGCGGCGCCGGCCGCGGCCTCGTGACCGAGCGCGAGCAGCAGAGCGAATGCGGTGGCGGTGATGCGGATCATGGCCCGTCCTCAGCGCATCAGTTGCGATGTGGTTTGCAGCATCTGGTCGGCCGCGGTGATGACCTTGCCGTTCATCTCGTAGGCGCGCTGCGCCGCGATCAGATCGGAGATTTCGGTCACCGCCTCGACGTTGGCCTGCTCCAGGTTGCCCTGCTGCAGGTCGCCCATGCCGTCCGTGTTAGGCACGCCGTCCTGCGGCGGGCCCGAAGCCGGCGTCTCGACAAACAGGTTGTCGCCGATGGCCTGCAGGCCGGCCTTGTTGACGAAGCGCGTCAGCACCAGCTGGCCAAGGACCGATGGCGTGGTGGTGCCGGGGATCGTCGCCGAAACCTGTCCGGCAGGGCTGATGCTGATCGCCTGGGCATTGTTCGGGATGTTGATGCCGGGCTGCACCACGTTGCCCTGCTGGGTGACGATACGGCCCTGCGCATCCATCTGGAAATCGCCGTCGCGGGTATAGCTGAAGGTGCCGTCCGGCATCAGCACCTTGAAGAAGCCTTCGCCGCGGATCGCGACGTTGAGATCGGCGCCGGTCTGGGTGAGCGTGCCCTGGGTCATCAGGCGCGCGGTACCCACCGTCTTCACGCCGCCGCCGAGGTCGATGCCGACCGGCAGGATGTTGCCCTGCGTCGAGGTCTGCGTGCCGATGCGGCGCACATGCTCGTAGAGCAGGTCCTGGAATTCCGCACGCTGGCGCTTGTAGCCCGTTGTGCGCATGTTGGCGATGTTGTTGGAGATGACCTGGACGTTCAACTCCTGGGCCATCATGCCGGTGGCTGCGGTGGCAAGGGCACGCATGACGATATCTCCTTAGGTCGGCACTTCGGCGAGCTGTTGCAGCGAGTTCTTCCGAAGGTCACTCTGCTGCGAGATGATGGTGGCGACTTCGGTGTAGGCGCGCGTCACTTCGATCATGCGCGACATCTCGATCACCGAACGGACGTTGGATTTCTCGATCGCGCCCTGGATGACGTTGGGCTTGACGACGGGCTCGGGCGTCACGTTGGCAGGCGCGCTGTATGAGCTCGCGCCTTCCTTCCTCAGTTGCTGCGTGTCGGCGAAGCGGACGATGCGCAGCTTGCCGCGCGTCGAGTCCGAGTTGAGGCTCTGACCTTCGCGCACCTTGATGGTGCCATCCTTGTTGATGACGATGTCGCGATCGGTCTGCTGGATGACGATCGGGCCGCTTTCGCCGAGCACAACGTCGCCGCTGGTGGTCACCACCTGGCCGATGTTGTTGAGCTGCAGCGCGCCGTTGCGGGTGTAGCGCTCGCCGCCGTTGGCGGTCTGGACGACCAACATGCCTTCGCCATCGATCGCGATGTCGAGCGGACCGCCGGTCTGCTGCACCACGCCCTGGCTCATGTCGTGCCAGTTCATGCGGTCTTGCACGAGGCTCAAGCGGCGGTCTTGCGTGGCGAACTGGTCCGTGTCCGCCTTGTCGCGCAGAAATTCCGAAAACACCGCGCCGTCGGCCTTGTAGCCGGTGGTGTTCAGGTTCGCGATATTGTTGGCCACCACTTCCAGCTCGCGTTGCAACGCGGTCTGGCGCGACAGGCCGATAAGAACGGCATTCTCCATCGAGCAACTCCCCTGAAGCGGCGGAACCCCGCCCTCCCAGGCGGTGATCCGTCGAGTGAGCCTCCCGTTCTCCCAAACGAGCGGCTCGCAGGGGTCTTTGCAGACCGCGTGCCAATTTGAAAATATCGTGAAATCAACGGCTTGCGGCGGTGACCCGAAAAATTGGACCGGCAGGATTCACCTTTTGCCCAGTCTGACCCGGCAAAAATTACCGGTCGGAACCGCTCTGGAAAGGTTCCGTTAACCATACGGTCTTACCGTCGATTTCAAGGCGCCCGGGGCTTGGCGCCGCGGCCCGTCTCCTTCCTTTGTCGCCGTCGCTCAGCTTCCCTCATTCAGCCGATCTGGAGTCGCATCCATGGCAGACGCAAAGGCCGCAGTGGCCGAAGACGCCGATATTGAAGAGGGCGCCGAAGCCGCGCCGGAAGGGGCTAAGAAGAAGTTCGCTCTGCCTTCGATGAAGGTCCTGATGATCGGCGGGGCTGCACTGGTGGTGCTGCTCGCGGCCGGCGGCGGCTACTACTTCATCTCGCACAAGCACGAAGCCGCCAAGGTCGAGGCATCGACGGTGAAGCCCGCGGTGTTCGTCGATCTGCCGGAGGTGCTGGTCAACCTGTCCAACTCCGGCTCCGAGCGCACGCAATATCTCAAGATCAAGATCGTGCTCGAGCTTCCCGATCAGCCGATGGTCGCGCAGATCACGCCGATCATGCCGCGCGTCATGGACGCATTCCAAACCTATCTCCGCGAACTGCGGCCAAGCGACCTCGACGGTTCGGCCGGGCTCTACCGGCTGAAGGAAGAACTGACGCGGCGCGTCAACGCCTCGATCGCGCCGAACCGCATCAATGCGGTGCTCTTCAAGGAAATCGTGGTGCAGTGACGGCCTGAAATTCCCAAATCTGAAAATCACATGGCAGATCAGAACGACCAGACCCAACAGGACGCCGTCGCCGCCGAGTGGGGCCGCGCTCTTGAAACCGAGGCCGCGAAGTCCGAGGCGCCGCAGGCGGAGGGCGAGGGGCTGTCCCCCAGCGCCGCAGCCGCTGAAGAATCCACCAAGATCCTGCACACCACCACCAAGGGTGCCACCGAGCGGGTGCTGAGCCAGGAAGAGATCGACAGCCTGCTGGGCTTCAGTCTCACCGACATCTCGCTGAACGACAATTCCGGCATTCGCGCGATCATCGATTCGGCGATGGTCTCCTACGAGCGTCTGCCGATGCTCGAAATCGTCTTCGACCGGCTGGTCCGGCTGATGACGACGAGCTTGCGCAACTTCACCTCGGACAACGTCGAGGTCTCGCTCGACCGCATCACTTCGGTGCGCTTCGGCGATTATCTCAACTCGATTCCCTTGCCGGCCATTCTCGGGGTGTTCAAGGCCGAGGAATGGGACAACTTCGGGCTGATGACGGTCAGCTCCGGCCTGATCTATTCGATCATCGACGTGCTGCTCGGCGGCCGTCGCGGCCAGACCACGGTGCGGGTCGAGGGCAGGCCCTACACCACGATTGAGTCGAACCTCGTCAAGCGCATGATTGAGGTGGTGCTGGCCGACGCCGAGCTTGCCTTCAAGCCGCTGTCGCCGGTCAAGTTCAACATCGACCGGATGGAGACCAATCCGCGCTTTGCCGCGATCTCGCGGCCGGCGAACGCTGCGATCCTGGTGCGGCTGCGCATCGATATGGAGGATCGCGGCGGCGACCTCGAACTGCTGCTGCCCTACGCGACGATCGAGCCGATCCGCGAAGTTCTCCTCCAGATGTTCATGGGCGAGAAGTTCGGCCGCGATCCGATCTGGGAGAACCATCTGGCGACCGAAATCGGCCAGGCCGAGATTGCGGTCGACGCGGTGCTCTACGAGGCCATGCTGCCGCTCAGGCGCATGATGAAGCTCGAGGTCGGCGACACGCTGATGCTGGAGCTGAAGTCCGACGCCACCGTCAGAGTTCGCTGCGGCGACGTGACGTTGAGCGAGGGGCGCATGGGCCGCGTCGGCGACCGGGTCGCCGTCCGCGTTTCCAAGCCGCTCCGCAAACCACAAACCACTTTCGCAATGTTTGAAGGCAAGGCCGACGAGCCGGTCAACAGGATGGAAGCGCAGTGATGAACGTTCTGCCATTGACGATCGAGAGCATGGTGGCGCTGCTGCTTTTGGCCACAATCCTGTATTGCGTGCGCCTCAACTCCCAGCTCAAGCGGTTGAAGGCGGATGAGTCATCGATGAAGAATGTCATCGGCGAGTTGGTCGCCGGTATCGAGAACGCCGAGCGCGCGATTTCCGGTCTGAAGGCCACGGTGCGCCAGGCCGATGAATCGCTCAGCGGTCGTCTCAAGGACGCGGAGCGCTTTTGCAAGCAGATCAAGATCGGCACCGAGGCGGCCGCTGAAGTGCTCTTCCGGTTGGGGCAGGTGGACGGTGCCAGACCCTGGCTGTTAGGTGTCGAAGGGTCCGAGGGCGAGCCGCAGGACCTGGACAAGCCGCGGGACCCGGACGAGAAGCCCGTTCCCACCGATCCGATGTCCATCGTCGCGGCTGCCCAGGCGCTGGCCGAGCGGGCGCAGGCGCGAGCCAAGGCCATTGCCGCATGACCAAGTTGCTGCGTGAGATCCGTCTGTTGCCGATCGTGCTGCTCGCGATCGGGTCGCTGTTCGTGCTCAAGATCATGGGCATCTTCTTCGACGGCGGCTACACGCTTGCGCAACGGCTCGGCGGCAACAACGGCATCGTGGTGACGACCGTGCCGGGCCCGCAGATCGCGGAGTGGCGTTCGTCGTCGCAGCCGCTGCAAATGCCGGCGCAGCAGGGCCAGGCCAAGCAGTCGTGGGCTCAGGACATGCTCGGCTATCCGAATGGCGGCAACGCCGCCACCGCGAGAGCGAACGTCAATCTCAGCAACGGCGATATCACCGGCTCGTCCCATGCCGCCAAGCCCGGACCCAAGAAAGAAGAGCCGCCCGTGCCGCAGGCGCCGGAAAGCATCGCGGCGCGCGGCACGCCGGTGCCGCTCGACCAGCAGCGCCCGACTTCGGCCGGTGAACGTGCGCTGCTTGAGCGCCTGCAGGAACGCCGCCAGGAGATCGACGCCCGTGCGCGTGAACTCGACCTTCGCGAAACCCTGATGAAGGCCGCCGAGA
This sequence comes from Rhodoplanes sp. Z2-YC6860, assembly GCF_001579845.1. Classification (GTDB taxonomy): domain Bacteria; phylum Pseudomonadota; class Alphaproteobacteria; order Rhizobiales; family Xanthobacteraceae; genus Z2-YC6860. The sequence goes on along the minus strand of NZ_CP007440.1, from coordinate 5,592,414 downwards.
AAAAGATGGAGACCCAGACGGCTGCCCAGGAGCAGAAGGGCAGCCCGGAAAGTCAGCGCAAGCAGGAAGAGACCGCGCGGATGAAGGGCGTCGTCACCATATACGAGACGATGAAGCCCAAGGACGCGGCCAAGATTTTTGACCGCCTCGATCCCAAGGTGCTGATCGAACTCGCGACGATGATCAAGCCACAGCGGATGTCTGAAATCCTCGCCCAGATGTCGCCGGAGTCGGCCGAAAAGCTGACAGTCGAGATGGCGACACGCGGTCCCAACGACCGCACGTTGAATCCTGCGAACCTTCCCAAGATCGACGGCCGGCCCTGAGCGCGGGCCCGCGCGAGCCTTCCGGCTAAACGCCGAAGCAGAACAGCAGACGCTTCGCCGCCGAAAGGCCTTCGTAAGTGTTTGTTAATGCTCAATATTGCGTTAAGCCTGCCTTAAAGCCTCTGCTCTAGGGTCGCACTGTAGAGTCAGTGCGTGCCGGTGGCTTTTGTATGCGTCAGTCGATTTGTCCAAGCGTCGTCAAAGCTTTCGGCCGGTCTGGCCGCACCGGCACCGGTCGGCGCCGCACCGCCATGGCGCTTGTGGCCGCGCTGCTGCTGTCACCTGCGGTGTCGGATCGCGCGGCTAAAGCCCAAGCGCAGCCTCGAGCCCAGTTTCAAAACCAAGCCGAGAGAGCGCCGATCAAGGGCGAGCTCTCCATGAGCACCACCGGCGGCTTCGGCCGGCTGGTGATCCGTCTCGACGGCGAGATCGATGCCGAGGTCAAGGTGTCGAGCGGCGTCTTGATCGTGCAGTTCAAGCAGCCGGTTGCCGTGCCGGTCGACCGCGTCACCAGCGGTGCCGCGCAGTATTTCGGCGCCGCGCGCCGCGATCCCGACGGCAAGGCGCTGCGCTTTGCGCTCGCGCAGAAACTTCGCGTCTCGACCATGACGGCCGGCGAGCGCTTGTTTGTCGATCTTCTGCCCGAAAGTTGGACCGGAGAGCCGCCGGGCCTGCCGCGTGAGATCGTCGAAGACCTGGCGCGGCGCGCCAGGGAGGCCGACAAGCTCGCTCTGCAGAAGCTGGCGTTGGAGCAACAGCGCAAGCAGCCGGTGGTGCGGGTCCGCGTCGCAAGCCAATCGACGTTCACGCGCTACATCTTCGAACTGCCCGAGCTCACGCCGGTGAGTTCGGAACGCTCGCGGGACAATCTTGCGCTGACGTTCGGCGCTCCGCTGCGGTTCGACCTGTCGGATGCCAAGCTGTCGTTGCCGCCGACTGTCAGCGCGGTCGATGCCGACAATGACGGCGCGAAGTCGAGCGTGAAGTTCACCTTCGCTCAGCCGTCCGACGTGCGCACCTTCCGCGAGGATGCGAACTACGTCGTCGACGTCACCGCGATCAACGCCAAGCCGTCGGCCGTGCCGCTCGTCGCGATCGGCCCGGCGGTGACGGCGCCCGCGACGGTGCCGGCCAAGGACGTGGCGAAAGAAGCCGCGAAGGAAACGGCCAAGCCCGAACCCCAGACGCCGCAATCCGCCGCGGCGGACAAATCCGAGGCTGCAGCCGATGCCGAGAAACCCGACGCTGCGCCGCAAAGCCGTCCATCGCGCCAGACGAATCGCATCGCACGCGCCGAACTGCGCCGCCAGGGCGACGGCCTGAAGCTGATGTTCCCGTTCGCGGATAAAACCGCTGCCGCGATGTTCCAGCGTGCCGATACGCTCTGGCTGGTGTTCGACACCGCGGTGCCGATCGACGTGGACGCATTGACCAACGACCGGAGCCAGACCATCCGCAGCGCCGACGTGAACCGCGAGGATGACGCCCAGGTGGTCCGCCTGCGGCTGGAACGGCCGCGGCTCGTCAGCGTCGAAGCAGAGGAGGCGGGCTGGTCGATTTCGATCGGCGACGCCATGCAGAGCAACGTCAAGCCGATCACGATCGCCCGCAACGTCGTGACGCCTGCTCGCACCAGCATCTCGATTCCCTTCGACGAGCCGCGCAAGGCGCATTGGCTGAACGATCCCGAAGTCGGCGACCGGCTGCTGGTCGTCACCGGCGCGGGACCCGCGCGCGGCCTGGTGCGGACGCAGGAGTTCGTCGACCTGCGTGCGCTCGCAACCGCGCACGGCATCGCGGTGCAGCCCTATGCCGACGATCTGCAGGCCGAGCTGTCGGTCGACAAGGTGCTGCTGGTGCGGCCCACGGGGCTGACGCTGTCGGAAGCGGAGCCGCCGAAGATCCAACAGACGGTACACGCGCTGACCTTCGACACCACCGCGTGGAACACCAACCGCAAGGCCGACTTCAACCAGCGGCAGGTCGCGCTGATCCGCGAAGCCGCCGAATCGCCTTTCGTGCAACGCACCGCGCACCGGCTCGATGTCGCGCGCTTCTATCTGTCACGGAAGATGTGGGCCGAGGCCAAATCCGTGCTCGACACCACGATCGCGGATGAGCGCCCGACCGCCGCCGATCCGTCGCCGCTGGTGCTGCGGGCCATCGCCAACATCATGCTCGGCCGCTTCGATTCTGCACTGAAGGATCTCGGCGATCCGGTGGTGGGCAACCAGAATGACGCGCAGCTCTGGCGCGCGTTGGTCGCAGCGCGCCAGGGACGCTGGGCCGAGGCGCGCGAACAGTTCCGCTATGTCGAGGCGGCGCTCGGCTCGCTGCCGCTCGAGTTGCAGCAGATTGCGTTGCGCGACGCGTTGCGCGCCTCGATCGAGGTCGGCGATTTCACCGGCGCCGCCAACCGGCTCAATGATTTCCAGACCATCGGTGTGTCGCCGGACATCGAGCCGGAGGTGACGGTGCTGACAGGCCGACTCGCCGAAGGCGTCGGCCGCATCAACGATGCACTCTCGGCCTATAAGACGGCGGCCGCGTCGGATCAGCGGCCGGCGGCGGCGCAGGGCAAGCTCCGCGAGCTTTCGCTGCGCTACTCGATCGGCGACATCAAGAAGGACGAGCTGATCAGCGAACTCGAAAGCCTGACCACCGCGTGGCGCGGCGACGAGACCGAGGTCCAGGCTCTGCAGAAGCTTGCGCGGCTCTACACCGAAGAGAACCGCTATCGCGATGCCTTCGGGGTCATGCGCGTGGCGATCCGGGCGCATCCGAATTCCGAGCTGACGCGCGCCATCCAGGACGAGGCGGCCAAGACCTTCGACGGCCTGTTCCTGGCCGGCAAGGGCGATGTGCTGCCGGCGATCGACGCACTGAGCCTGTTCTACGACTACCGCGAACTCACGCCGATCGGCCGGCGCGGCGACGAGATGATCAGAAAGCTCGCCGAGCGGCTGGTCGCGGTCGATCTGCTCGATCAGGCGGCGGACCTTCTGCAATACCAGGTCGACAACCGCCTGCAGGGCGCGGCGCGCGCCCAGGTCGCAACGCGGCTTGCGGTGATCTATCTGATGAACCGCAAATCCGACAAGGCGCAGGCCGTGCTCCGCGCGACCCGCACCGCGGACCTCTCCAACGAAATCCGCATCCCGCGCCTGCTGATCGAAGCCCGCGCGCTGTCTGACAGCGGCCGGCACGACTTCGCGCTCGAAGTGATCGCCGGTATCGAAGGCCGTGAGTCGCTCCGGTTGCGCTCCGACATCTATTGGGCATCGCGCAACTGGCAGAAGGCTGCCGAGCATATCGAGCTTCTCTACGGCGATCGCTGGAAGAGCTTCGAGCCGTTGAGCGACATCGAGCGTCCGGACATCCTGCGCGCTGCGGTGGCCTACGCGATGGCGGAAGACAAGCTTGGCGTCGCGCGGCTGCGCGACAAGTACGTGGCCAAGATGGCTGACGGCCCCGACCGCAAGGCGTTCGATCTTGTCACCAGCGGGATCGGCGCCAGCAGCCCCGAGTTCCGCAACGTGGCGCGAATCGTCGCCTCGGGCGACACGCTCACCGGCTTCCTGCGCGATCTCAAGGCACGTTATCCCGAGATGCAGGGTTCATTGTCGGAGGGCGGGGCGCTGCCGCAAGCCTCCGCACCGGCCGCCGCGCCGGCCAAGAGCGATCCGTCACCGACGGGTTCGATCGGTCAGCTCCTGCGATCGCAACGGGCGCGGCTTTCATCGCGGTAGCGCGGATCTCACGACGTTGGGGTGGCGTTGCGCATAGCTGGAGGCAGCGCCACGAATCCTGAACCTTTCATGCGGAATCGTTTGGAGTCATAATTCGCGCTGTGTCGAGGAGACTCCCGCTTGAACATCGCGCAGCATACCCAGCCTTTGCTTCAAGTGCCGCCGCCGCTGACGGCGCCGGTCTACCGTCTCGATCGCACATGGGAGCAGAATGCGGCCGAGGGGCCGCGTTTCCAGGGAGTCTTCCCTGAGGTTCCGAAGACGCCGACCAAGGACTTCCTGGGCTATCGCGTCGCCTCGCGGATCGGCGTCGCCGCAAGCCTTCTGATGAACGAGCGCTGGTTCGAGCTCTACAGCCGGCTCGGCTTCGACATTCTGACTTACAAGACCATCCGGAGCCGCCCGCGGCTCGCGCATCCGTGGCCCAATTGGATCTACCTGGACGAGCCGCCTGCCGCCGTCCACGGCGACGCTCAGTTGCCATGGCCGACGATCAACGGTGTGCCGCCCGGCGCCGTGGCCCAAACCGCCGCCGGATCGATCGGCATGCCATCAAGTCCGCCGGACACCTGGCGGCAGGACATCCGGCGCTGCCGCGCGCTTCTCCGGCCAGGGCAGGTCATGATCGTCTCGGTCGTCGGCACCGCCGATGCCGAGACAACCCAGCAGCAGATCATCGACGATTTCAGCACGCTTGCCGGCGAGGCGAAGGATTTGGGCGCCCAGGCCGTGGAGATGAATTTCTCCTGTCCGAATGTCGGCAAGCGCGAAAGCGAAGTGTATCGCGACATCGAAACGGCAGGCCGCATTGCCAAGGCAGCACGCGCCGCCGTCGGATCGCTGCCCTTGCTGGTCAAGGTGGGACCGATCGAGGAGCGCGAGCGGATGGCGGAGCTGTTGCAGCATCTCGCCGGCGTGGTCGACGGCGTCGTCATGATCAACTCGCCGAGCCGCCTGATCGTCGATGCGAACGGCGCGTCCGCGTTCGGTGCCAGGCGCGAACGAGCCGGGTTGATGGGCGGCGCGGTGTTCGACATCGCGCTGAGCTGCGTGCGCAATGCCGTCGAACTCATCCGGCGCGACAAGCTCGGTTTGCGCGTTCTCGCGGTCGGCGGTGTCAATTCGGTCGAGCGCATCAAGGCGTTTGCGGACACAGGCGCTGATGCGGTGCTCGGTGCATCGGCCTGCGCATGGGATCCCTATCTTGCGATCCGCGCCAAGCATTCCGATCCGATGCTGTGAGCTGCGCGAAGCGCGGTCCGGTCACTTGATCGCCAGCGACGGCAGCCAGAGCACCGTCGACGGGAAGAAGATCATAATCAGCATGACAACGAAGTTGAGCAGCAGAAACGGGATCGTGGCGCGGTAGACGTCCATCATTGTGGTGCCGGGCGGCGCCACCGCCTTCATCACAAACAGCCCGAAGCCGAACGGCGGGGAGATCGCGGCCATCTCCATGTTGAGCAGCATGATGGCGCCGAACCAGATCGGCGACAGGTGCAGCGCCTCGATGATCGGGAAATAGATCGGCACGCACAAAAGGATCATGGCGAGCGATTCCATGAACGTGCCGAGCACCAGCAGCACGAGCTGCATGGTGATGACGATCATGACCGGGCTGAGATTGGTCGAGGTCGCGAGATCGACCAGGCCCGCCGACGCGCCGGTGAAGGCCAGCAGCTGGGCGAAGGCGCTGGAGCCTGACAGGATCATCAGGATCATGATCGACGTGCGCAGCGTCGACATGAGGCATTCACGCAGCATCGGCCAGTCGAGCTTGCCGTAAAGGCGCGCCATGATCAGCGCCGAGAGTGCGCCGAGGCCCGCGGATTCCGTGGGCGTTGCGATGCCGAGGAAGATCAGGCCGGTGACAATGAAGATGATAGTGGCGAGCGGGAAGACGTAGACGACCGTGTCGCGGAGCTTCTGCCGGAGCGGCAGGCGCGGTCCGGTGGCGTAGCGCGGCGCGAGATCGGGCTGCAGGATGCAGCGCACGACGACGTAGATGACGTAGGATAGCGCCATCATCAGGCCCGGCACGATGATGGCCATGAGGAATTCGCCGACCGAAAGATCGGCGGTGGCGGCGAGGATCACGCCGAGCGCCGACGGCGGCAGCATGACGGCAAGCCCGCCCGAGCCCATCACCGGACCGAGCGTCATCGGCTGCTTGTAGCCGCGCTTGACCATGTCGGGCACGAGGATGCGGCCGAGCAGCGCCGTGGTTGCGGCACCGGAGCCCGCCAGCGTCGCGAACAGCGTGCCGCCGCCGACCGCCATCAGGCTCAGCCGTCCGGGCACGCGGCCGAGCCAGGCGTCGAGCACGTCCATCAGCCGCGCCGCAAGGCCGGCACGGAACAGCACTTCACCCATCAAAAGGAACAGCGGCACCGGCATGATGGAAAAGTTCGCGACCGAATCCATCACGGCCAGCACCATCTGGTTCAGGCCCGCGACGCCTCCCCAGAAGAACCATGCGCCCAGGATGTTGATCGCCAGAAACGCAAATGCGATCGGCATGCCGATCACCATCAGCGCGCAAAGCCCGCCGACGATGATCGTAAATGCCACCCACCATTCCATGGCGCGTTAATCCACTGTCGGCGGCGGATGGCCGCTGCCGCGCTCGATGTCGCGTCCCGTGACGATGGCGTCGCCGCAGACGATCACCTCGCGCAGGAAGCGCACGGCCAGTACCGCGCTGCCGATCGGGATGACGATGAGCACGATCCAGGTCGGAACCTGGAGCATGGTCGGCTTGAATGCGCCGCGGACGAATTGCATCCACGTCACCTCGGCGCCGAACACGGTCAGCACCAGCGCCACGCCGAGCGAAATCAGGTTGCTCAGAAATGCGCAGACGCGCCGCCAGAACTTCGACATCGCCTGAACGCAGATGTCGATATCGATATGCGCGCCGCGCGGCACCGCCCAGGACGCGCCGAGAAACGTGATGTAGACCAGCGCGTATTCGATGATCTCGTTGCCGCCCGGGATCGGCCGGTTGAACACGTAGCGCAGCGTCACGTCGATGCAGATCAGAATGCCGCAGGCCGCGAGCGCCGCGATGGCGAGGCCGCCGAGCAAGTCCTCGACGCGCACAAGCCGGCGTTCGATGGGCTGCAGCCAGCCCAAGGTCACCTGGCTGTCAGATGCGGAGGTCACCGGACGTCAGTTGCCGGTCATGGAGCGAAGCTTCGCGACGGCATCGGGCGCGCGGTCCTGCAGCGCCTTCCATTCGACGTCGTAGGCCGCCTGCAGATAGCGCTTGTTCTCGTCGTCGGAGAACTTCACCTTCGTGACCTTGTTGCCGATGGCCTTCCACTCCGCTTCGTTCTCGTCGTCGAAGTGCTTGACCATGCGGGTTTCGAACTCCGCGGTCAGCGCGGTGAGGGCGTCCTGGGTTTCCTTCGGCATCGCCTTCCACTTGTCGAGATTGAGCAGCGCGACGACGTTGCTCGCCGGATAGAATGGCAGGTCGACGACGTATTTGGTGCTCTCCAGCCAGCCGCGCTTCAGCGGTCCCGTGACGGGCCAGCCGAAACCATCGACGATGCCGGATTGCAGCGCGGTGTAGACCTCCGGTGCGTTGATCGTCACCGGCACCATGCCGAACTCGCGCATCAAGCGATCGTACAGCACGCCCGAACGCATCTTCAGGCCGCTGAGATCGGCGAGCGACTTCGGCTCCTTCTTGGTCCAAAGATAGAAGGGCGAGACCTGCACGCGGCCGAGATAGCGGGTGTTCATCCGCTTGGCGTGTTCTTCGACCATGAAATCGTAGAAGCCGCTTTTACGCTCCTCGCTCGGGCTGATCTTCGAGAGCACGAACGCCGGCGAAGTCGGGACCTGGTCCTGATAGTCGCCGCTCGGCACGAAAATGATATCGACCACACCGGTTCGCAGCGCCTCGGGCTGCTGGAAACGCGTGATCACCTCAGGGCCGCCGACGAAGTTGATGCGCACCTTGCCGGAGAGCTTGCTGTTGACGTCGCTGACCCAGGTGTTCGCCATGGCGAGCACGGGATCGTTTTTCGGAATGAACGCGACCGCTTTGAGCGTTGTCTGGGCGTTGGCAGCGCTCGAAACTCCGATCACTGCAGAGATGGCGGCGAGACCAAGCGACAGAATTCCATGGAGGGAGCGCATCGCGAACTCCGATAAAGCCGGCAGCGTTCGAGCTTAGACGCGAGGGCAGGGCGGTCAAGGGCGGGAGCCCTGCGTCACGTTGGTCCCGTCATGGCCGTGTGCGCGAGACGCATCAACTTGCGGCCGGCCGGCGTTTCGTCGGTCAGTGCGCGGAGCAGCGCGTCGCATGCGGGGCGGCTGCGGCCGTTCGTGTTGGCGTTGAATTTCGAAATGATGCGCGCCTCTTTGGGCGGCGCGATGCCGACCGTTCGGGAGAGCGGATCGCCGTGATGGAAGGTGACGTCCATCCGGCCGTCAAAGCCCGAGCCAAGCGCCGGATCGGCGGCGCAGACGATGCGCGTTGCGAGCGCCTGAATCGCAGGGTTTTCGATCGTGGCCTGCTCGAGTGTCCTGAGATCGACGCGGCCTTCGATCAAAGCGGCCGCGACCATGAACGGCAGGCTCGCGATCGCCTCCAGGTCATTGCGAGGCGCGATTTTCGATGCGCGCGGCTCGGCCACAATGGGAATCGCCCATGGCGCCATGACGCAGCGCATCGCGGCGATGCTTTCAGTTGAAACATTCTCAGTTGCGAATGTCTGTTCGCGAATCGCAAGCGCGGCATCGATGTAGGGCTGGATGACGTGCGCGCAGGGATAGAGCTTGGCGTGCGCCGATGCGCCGAGCCAGGTTTGACCGAGCCGCTCGGTCAGCTTGTTGAGCTCCGCGTCGGGCTTGCCGAGGAACGCGCCGTAAAGTCCGTAAGCGTGATCGAGGCCATGACGCGGTCCGCGGAAACCGGTTGCGGCAAGCTCCGCGGCGGTCACGCCGCCGTGGGCCGACCATCCGGTGTGCAGCCACTTCGACCAGCCGCCGTCGCCCATGAAGGCAAGGAGCCCGCTGCTCATGCTGGTGGCGAGACTCATGGCGTCGGCGAGTTGCGATGCGTCGAGCCGCTTCACGTATCCGGCTGTCGCTGCCGCAGCGATTGGTCCGATGATGCCGGTGGCGTGGAATCCTCGCGCGTGGAAGCCGCGTCCGGCCACCGCGCCAAGCCGCGCTGCGATCTCGTAGCCCACCGTGATGGCGGCGGTGAGCGTTTCAAACGTGACGTCGGCGGCTTCGCTCGTGGCGAGCGCTGTCGCGATGACGGTGCTGCCGGGATGGACGACCGAGTCGATGAACGTGTCGTCGAAGTCGCGGGCATGGGCGAGACTGCCATGCACCAGCGCGGCCACGGCGGGCAGCGCCGGCGCGCTGCTTCCGATCACCGTTGCACCGGCCCCGGCACTGGCTCCGGCCCAGGCAAGGAGACTTCGGCCCGCGGAATGATCGAGCGCAGCTGCGATCAGGCCGAACGTGTCGAGCAGCCGCATCCGCGCCAGTCGATGCTGCTCGGCGGGAATGCGGTCCGGCGTGAGCGTGCTGATCCACTGCGCCAGATCGTCGAGCGCGGTCACCACACGCTCCGGATCAGCGCCAGCACCTCGTCCTCGGTCATCGGGCGCGGCAGATTCGCCATCATGTAGTCGAACATCGTGAGCCGCGCGATCTCGGGCAACTCGCTCTCCTCGACACCGACGTCGCGCAGCCGTTTGGGCACCGGCAACTGGCCGACGAACGTGGCGATGCGTTCGGCGCATTCGGCGCCGTCGCGGTCGGGCGAAGCGGATCGCGCGCCGCCGAGCGCTTCCAGCAGCAGCGATTGCTCGCCGCCGATGGTCGGCAGCAGATGGCGCATCGCAGGTGCGAGCAGGATCGAGTGCGAGATGCCGTGCTGCAGGCCGTAGCGTCCGCCGACGATATGGCCGATGGCATGAACCACCGAGACCATGGCGTTGATCGCAGCCATCCCGGACATCGTGCAAGCCATCTGGGTGGCGGCACGTGCGTCGAGATCGAAGGGCTCGGCGACCGCGCGGGGCAGGGACTGGTACAGCAGCCGCGCGGCATGAAGACCCAGGCCGGTCGAGATCGGATGCCGATAGGCCGAATAGAGCGTCTCGATGGCACGCGCCATCGCGGTCATGCCGGTGGCGGCGGTGAGCGCGGCCGATGCATGCACCGCCATCTCGGGGTCGAGCACGGTCGCGGACGGCGTCAGATCATCGTCCCAGAACAGAAGCTTCATCCGCGACTGTGGATCGCGGGAAGCCGCCGTCGGCATCACATCGGACGCCGACCCTGCCGTGGTGGGCACCGCGATATGCGGGACGGTGCGCTTGGGCAATGCGCGCTTCTCCATCGCGCCGCCCGGCGAATAGCTGATCGCATAGGGCTTGAGATCGCCGCCGTCGGTCGCGAGCCGGATCTGCAAGGCCTTGCCGGCATCGATGGCCGAACCGCCGCCGACCGTGACGATCGTGTCGGCAGCGCTCTCGCGGAAGACGCCGAGGCAGCGCTCGACCATTTCGACCGGCGTGTGCGACTTCGCCTCGGCAAACACCGTGGCGAGCCGGTCGCCGAGGCCGGCCTTCACCTTGCCCAGCATGTCGGTGCGGGCCACCGTCGAGCCGCAGATCACCAGCGCCCGTTTGCCGCCGACCTGGCCGACCACTTCGCCGAGCCGCGCGACCGCGCCGCGGCCGGACACGATCCGCCCTGGCCAATAGCCGAAATCCACCGGCAATGCGGTGCCGCTTTTTCCTTCGATCATCGATCGAGTTTCAGCGATCGGCGAGTCGCTGTCTACCCGCCGCCGTAGCTCTGCACCAATGAGCCCGCGACGAGGCTCCAGCCGTCGACCAGCACGAAGAAGATCAGCTTGAACGGCAGCGACACCACGACCGGCGGCAGCATCATCATGCCCATCGACATCAGCACCGAGGCCACGACGAGGTCGATGATCAGGAAGGGCAGGAACAAGAGGAAGCCGATCTCGAAGGCACGCTTCAATTCCGAGATCATGAAGGCCGGAATGAGAATGCGCAGCGAGACCTGATCCGGTGTGGTCGGCAGCGCTTCCTTCGACAGGTCGTTGAACAGCTTCAAGTCCTTGTCGCGGACGTTCTTCAGCATGAACTGCTTGAAGGGGCCCGACGCCCGCTCGAACGCGACTTCGGCGGTGATTTCGTTGGCGACCAGCGGCCTGATGCCGACGTCATAGGAGCGCTGGAACGCTGGTCCCATCACGAAGGCGGTGAGGAACAGCGCAAGCGACATGATCACTGCATTCGGCGGCGCGGTCGCGGTGCCGAGCGCGGTGCGCAGCAGCGACAGCACCACGACGATCCGGGTGAATGAGGTCATCATCACGAGGATCGACGGTGCGAGCGACAGCACCGTCATCAGGGCGATGAGTTGAATGACTCGTTCGGTCAGGCCAGAGCCCTGGCCAAAGTTGATGCTGACGTCTTGGGCGTGCGCGGGTACGGAGAGAAGGAGCGCTATCGCCACCCCCGTCGTGAGACGGACGCAGGCGGCGAACGTGTTTTTCGTCAAGTCTTCCCGGGCTTGTTCAAGAGGCTGGCCATTTCCTGTTCGAGATTGTTCGGCTGCGCGGCGGCTGTCTGCGTGTTGCCCTTAGGTTGCGCCCCGACTACGACACGCGGTTGACGGGCTGGAGCTTTCGCTTCGGGCGCAACTGCGACGCGGCTGGTTCCGGCCTCGGCGATGACCTTGGGTGTGGCAGGCCGGCGAAGCGCAGCCTCCAGGCGTTGCGCCATTTCGGCGAGGCTTTGATCGGGGGGCGGGGCCGGAGGCTGCGGCGCGACAGCGACCGGAGCAGGGGCTGGTGGCACAGCTTCGGGCTGCGCGACGCGCGGGGCCTGCGGCTGCGACAATTCCTGAGCGAGGCTTGCGAGCGTATCGGCCGGCCGCACCGGGCGAACCGGCGGTGCCGGCATGACCGGCTGGGCGTGAATGGGCGGCGGTGCCTGCACGGCGGGGGAGGCGATCTCGGGCGTATCCCAGGCGTCGTCGGCGGCAACGCGTGGCGCGGCGCGCATGACGGGTGCAGGCTGAGGCTGTGGCGCAACATCGGGCTGCCACGGCGCGGGTTCCGGCACCGCACGCAACTGCGGCTCGTTGCCGTTGCGCGCCGGCGTGCCTTCACGCGCGGCAAGCGGGCCGGCGCGCAGGATGTTGGTTTCCACCACCACGTCGGTCGGGCCGCCGATCATCAGCAGATGCTCGGCGTTGTCGCGGCGAACGATGACGAGCTTGCGCCGGCCGTCGATGGCGGCGGCGTCGACCACGGCCAGTCGCGGCTGGCGGCCACGAGCCGCGGGATCGATGCGTGTTGCGCCGAAGCGGCGCACCAGCCAGGTCGCCGCGCCGATCAGCAGCAGGACGACAACGAATGCGATGACGAAGTTCACGGGTGTCGGTAGATCCACGCCGAACAGGCTGTTCATCGGTTTTCCCCCCGAAGCCGCAGGCAAACAAGCCCAAAAGGCGCCGAAGCATCTAACGCTTGAGCGATTTCGCCCGGTGTTCGACCCCCGCCGAAACCGAACGACCAACCCGAATCCACGCCAAAGTCGTTAACGCCGCGGGCAACAATTGCCGCCCGGAACCTTAACAAATCGCTAACGGCTTTGCGCGGTCTCGAATCAGCCACGCCAGGGATAGTGATTCGCTTGGTAAACGGCAGTTTGATGGCACGCAAGCATGTTCCGCTTTGGAACGGCTTTAACGCTTCATTAACCATACACCGGGCAAAGTCTGCCCACCTGTTCGGCGTGCCACCCGTAACGGAGCCGCGCCGCGGCTCGCGAAGAATTCGCGAGGAACTGCCTTGTCCATCACCGATCTCCCGCTGTTTTCGATGCTGCGCAGCCGTATGCAGTGGCATCAGGAGCGGCAGCGCGTCCTGGCTCAAAACGTCGCGAATTCCGACACCCGCGACTTCCAGCCGCGCGATCTCAATCCGCTGAAATTCGAGAATGTCGAGCCCGGCATGATGACGGTGTCGCTGCGGCGGACCGAGAGCAATCACATGAATGCGTCGGGCGGTTCCGCGACCGGCTTTCAGACCGGCCAGTCGCGCGGTTTCGAATCGCGCGTGAGCGCCACCGCGGTCAATCTCGAGGACGAGATGATGAAGGTCGCAGCCAACCAGATGGACTACCAGGCCGCGAGCTCGCTCTACATCAAGAGCCTCGGCCTCATCAAAATCGCCATCGGCAAACGCTAAGCAGTCAAGCGAGGGTTCATGGACTTCCTCAAATCGATCGCCGTCGCAGCTTCCGGACTCCGCGCCCAATCCGGCCGCATGCGGATCATTGCCGAGAACATCGCCAACTCGGATTCGACCGCGCCGACGCCCGGCGCCGATCCGTATCGCCGCAAGGTCGCGACCTTCAAGAACGAGATGGACAAGGAGCTCGGCGTTCCGCTGGTGGCGCTCGGCCGCGTGCAGAACGATCCGTCGGAATTCCGCGTCAAGCACGAGCCGGGGCATCCCAATGCCGACGAAAACGGCAACGTGAAGTATCCGAACGTCAATGCGTTGGTCGAAATGACTGACTTGCGTGAGGCTCAGCGGTCGTATGAGGCGAACATCAATGTGATCAGCGCCTCGCGTCGAATGATCCAGCGTACCATCGATATCCTCAAATCCTGAAAATCCCGATCCGGAGACAAGAAATGGCTTCCCCGACACTTGCGGCTAACGCCTACAACAATCTTGCACGCTTGGCGGACCCGACAGGGCCGATGAAATCCACGGGCGAGGGCCCGAGCTTCGGCGAGCTGGTGAAGGAAGCGCTCGGCTCGCTGACGCAGTCCTCGCGCGCGTCCGATGCGCAATCGCAGGCGCTCGCCGCCGGCAAGGCTAACATCGTCGATGTCGTCACTGCGGTCGCCGAGACCGAAGTGGCGATCGATACCCTCGTGTCGGTGCGCGACAAGGTCGTGTCCGCCTACGAGGAAATCATGAAGATGCCGATCTGAAATTTGCGAGTCTTCTGATCCACGCAAGGGGGCGAATCAGAAGCGGAAAGATATGGAATGAACGGAGCCGAAGTTCTCGACGTTGCACGCGATGCGATCATCACGCTGGTGCTGGTGTCGAGCCCCTTGATGTTGGTGGGGCTCGCCATCGGCGTCGCCATTTCGCTGTTTCAGGCACTCACCCAGATTCAGGAAATGACGCTGGTGTTCGTGCCGAAGATCCTCGCGATCTTCGCCGCCATGCTGCTCACGCTGCCGTGGATGGCCGATACGCTGCAGGGGCACATGGCGCGCGTGGCGATGCGCATCATTCACGGTGGTTGAGCGCTGGCGAGCGATAGCGAGCGGCCAGCGCGAGCACGTTAAATTTTCGACGGCCTTGGTGCAGCCGCGTAGTCAAGGACGCGTGCGATGAAGATCGACGTCTCGTTCCTGCCGACCCTGGCCGCGGCCTTCATGCTGTGCTTCTCGCGCATCGGTACCATGCTGATGCTGCTGCCGGGGCTCGGCGAGCTCACAGTGTCGTCGCGGGTGCGGCTGACGATGGCGCTGGTTCTGACCATGCTGATCCTGCCGCTGCACCGCGACGCCTATCATCTCGACCTGAACTCCTTTGGGCCTGTGCTGACGGCGTTGTTCCAGGAGATGGTGGTTGGCACGGTGCTGGGCCTGCTGGCGCGGCTCACGGTTTCGGCGCTGCAGGTCGCGGGCGTGGTGGTCGCTCAGCAAATGGGATTGGGCTTCGTCACCGCGGTCGATCCGACCCAGGGCCAGCAGGGCATGATCGTCGGCAATTTCCTCGCCGTGCTCGGCATCACCATGATCTTCGCCACCGATCTGCATCATCTGGTGATCATGGCGCTGAACGACAGCTACAACATCTTCAAGCCCGGCGAGGTCCCGGTGATGGGTGACGTCGCCCAGGTGCTGAGCACCACGGTCGCCGGCGCATTCCGCATCGGCGTGCAGATCGCGGCTCCCTTCCTGGTGTTCGGACTCCTGTTCAACATGGGGCTCGGCATTCTCTCGAAGCTGATGCCGCAGATGCAGGTGTTCTTCGTCGGCATGCCGCTGTCGATCATGGTCGGCTTTCTGATCCTGTTCATGGTGGTCGGCGCCATGATGACGGTCTTCCTCAACTATTCCGGCAGTGTGCTTCATCTGCTGGCACCTTCAGGCTGATGCGGGAGTGACGCATGGCTGAAGGTGAGAACGACAGTGATCGTTCAGAAGACCCTAGTGCGAAACGTCTCGAAGAGGCGCTGGAGCGTGGCGACGTCGTCAAGAGCCAGGAGGTCTCCACCTGGTTCGTGATCGGCGCCGGCGCCTTGATGCTCTCGGCGTTCTCCAGTCAGATGAGCGGCGGTCTCTCTACGACGCTCCGCGGCATCGTCGCGAATTCCTATCAGATCCCGGTCGACTCCCGGGGACTGATGGTGATGCTCAGCCGGATCGAGAGCGAGGTGCTGGCCGCGATTGCCCTTCCGCTCGGCGTGCTCGCGCTCGCCGCCCTGATCGGCAACGTCATTCAGCATCGGCTGGTGTGGTCGGCCGAATCGCTTTCGCCCAAGTTCTCGAAAATTTCGCCGCTCGCCGGCGCCAAGCGCCTGTTCTCGATGCAGGCGCTGGTCAATTTCGTCAAAGGCCTGGCCAAGATCCTGGGCCTCGGCGCCGTCATGACGGCGTTGTTGTGGCCGCAGCGGCACCGGCTCGACGCGCTGGTGTCGACCGATATCCTCAGCACACTGCTGCTGACCCGTTCGCTCGCCCTCGACATGTTCGGCGCGGTGGTCGCGATCCTGTTCCTGATCGCGGCGGCGGATTACCTCTACCAGTACCGCACTTGGTTCGAGCGCCAGAAGATGTCGATGCGAGAACTCAAGGAGGAGTTCAAGCAGACCGAAGGCGACCCGATGATCAAGGGCAAGATCCGCCAGCTGCGCCAGCAGCGCATGCGCAAGCGCATGATGGCGGCGGTGCCCAAGGCCTCGGTGGTCATCACCAACCCGACACACTATGCAGTGGCACTGCAGTACGAGAAGGGCATGGAGGCGCCGATCTGCGTCGCCAAGGGCGCCGACAACATGGCGCTCAAGATCCGCGAGATCGCCAAGCAGCATTCGGTGCCGATCGTCGAAAACCCGCCGCTCGCGCGTGCGTTGCACGCGTCGGTCGAGGTCGACGATGAGATTCCGACTGAGCATTACAAGGCTGTCGCCGAGGTGATCGGCTACATCACGAAGCTCCGCCGCGCCGCGAGCAGGCGTTAGTGCGGCAGAGAAGACTCAGCCTCCAGGTTCCTTTCACGAAAACTGCGAATTTGCTTGCCTCATGGGGCTGCTCTGAGGCACCAAAGAGGCTGATTCGTTGCGTCGTGTTGCAGTCCCCGCACCGGGCAATGAACCAGCAATGGCAAATCAGGACGTGAGCGAAACCTTCCGGCCTCCCGCGGTTGACCGTAGCCATTCCGGATCGCGAGGCGGCAGCATCGGGATGGTGTTGCTCGTGGCGTTGGCGCTGGTCGGGGCCGCCGTAGGCCTGCTGCTGATCGGCCGCAACAACGCCACGCCCTATATCCTCGCTTTGCTGGCGCTCCTCGCCATGGTCGGCGTGTTCTCGCTGTTCGCGCTCGCGACCGACATCCTGCGCGTCGGCGGCCGTGACGGCGCCCATCCGATGCTGCAGGCCGTGGTCGACGAGGCGGTCGACGGCCTTCTGATCACCGACCCGCGCGGCCGGGTGATCTACGCCAACGCCGCCTATCTCGATCTGGTCGATGCCCGCGACACCGACGACGTCCGTCCGATCGAACGGGTGTTCATCGGCGACCCCGACGTCTCCGAGGCGGTCTACCGCCTGCTGAAGGCCGCCCGCGAGGGCCGGCGCGCCCAGGAGGAGGTGCGGGTCACGGGCCTCAAGGGCCGGCCGGTGAGCTGGTTGCGGCTTCGCGTCAGTCCGCTGCGCGATGGCAAGCGCTTCGGCGAGCTCACGGTCTGGGGTGTCACCGACGTGTCGCGCGACCGCGAGCGCCAGGAGAACATCTTCCAGGAGCTGCAGCACGCCATCGACTATCTCGACCATGCGCCGGCCGGCTTCTTCTCGGTCGATGCCAAGGGCGAGCTTCGCTACATCAACGCCACGCTCGCGACCTGGCTCGATCACGATCTCGCCCAGGTCGGCTCCGGCGGGCTGATGCTCTCCGACATCGTCTCGGGCAACGGCGCGTCGCTCCTCACCACGCTCGGTGCTGCGCCCGGCGAGGTTCGCACCGAGCTGATGGACGTCGACTTCAAGACCCGCACCGGCCGCACGCTGCCGGTGCGGCTGTTTCACAAGGTCGCGTTCGGCGCCGATGGCACGCCTGGCGCCTCGCGCACCCTGGTGCTCAACCGCGCGCAGGATCGTGCCGGTGAGGGCGCCGCAGACGACACCCAGCGTTCGGCCGAAGTGCGCTTCATGCGCTTCTTCCAGTCGACGCCGATGGCCATTGCCGCTGTCGACAAGAACGGCAAGATCTCGCGCAGCAATTCGCTGTTCGCCCGTCTGTTTCCCTCCACCACCAAGGACGCCGACAGCCGCTCCATCCTCGCCGTCGTGTCGGACCGCGACCGCGCCGCGCTCGAAGCTGCGATCCGCTCGGCGGCCGCGGGGCAGAGCGAGATCGCG
The DNA here is from genome assembly GCF_001579845.1 of Rhodoplanes sp. Z2-YC6860. Lineage (GTDB taxonomy): Bacteria > Pseudomonadota > Alphaproteobacteria > Rhizobiales > Xanthobacteraceae > Z2-YC6860. Next base: position 5,574,650 of record NZ_CP007440.1, on the reverse strand, counting down.
CCGGTCGACGCCTCGCTCACCGGCAACGGCGGCGACCGCTGGGGCCGCTTCTACGTCTCGCCGGTGAAAGAGGACGACACCGAGACGGCGATCGTCTACGTGCTCGACACCACGAGCCAGCGCGTCACCGAGAACCAGCGCGATCAGGCGGAGAAGATGAAATCGGTCGGCCAGCTCGCCGGCGGCATCGCCCACGACTTCAACAACGTGCTGTCCGCCATCATGATGGCGACCGACTTCCTGCTGAACGCGCACAAGCCGACCGATCCGTCGTTCCAGGACATCATGCAGATCAAGCAGAACGCCAACAGGGCCGCGAGCCTGGTGCGGCAACTGCTGGCGTTCTCGCGCCGCCAGACCTTGCGGCCGCAGGTCATCGATCTTGGTGAGACGCTGTCCGATCTCGGCATGCTGCTGAAGCGCCTCCTGGGAGAGCGCGTCACGCTCGACGTCAAGCACGCGCGCGACCTGTGGCCGGTGAAGGCCGACATCTCGCAGTTCGAGCAGGTGATCGTGAATCTCGCGGTCAACGCCCGCGACGCCATGCCGAACGGCGGCAAGCTTTCGATCCGCACCGCCAATGTCACGGCCGCGGAGGCCGCGAAGTTCAATTACACCGGGATGCCCGCGGCCGATTACGTGCTGGTGGAGACCGTCGACAACGGCACCGGCATTCCGCCCGACATCATCGGCAAGATTTTCGATCCGTTCTTCTCGACCAAGGAAGTCGGCAAGGGCACGGGCCTCGGTCTCTCGACCGTCTACGGCATCATCAAGCAGACCGGCGGCTTCGTTTATCCGGAGTCCGAGGTCGGCCAGGGCACCACGTTCCGCATCTTCCTGCCACGCCATGTGCCCGGCATCGAAGAGACCAACGTCGAGACGCTGCCCGAAACCACATCGCCAGCCATCGCACCCTTTCAGCCGGCCGCCGCCGCAGCAACCGTTGCGGTCGCAGCCGCACCGGCCGCAAAGCCTGCGCCGGCAGCCGATCTGACCGGCCACGGCACCATTCTTCTTGTCGAGGATGAGGAAGGGCTCCGCGCGCTCAATGCCCGCGGCCTCACTTCGCGCGGCTACACCGTGCTCGAGGCAGGCAACGGCGTCGAGGCGATGGAGGTGTTCGCCGAGAACGGCGGCAAGGTCGATCTCGTCGTCTCCGACGTGGTGATGCCGGAGATGGACGGCCCGACGCTCCTGAAAGAGCTGCGCCAGAAGAATCCGGAGCTGAAGATCATCTTCGTCTCGGGCTATGCCGAAGAGGCCTTCGAGAAGAGCCTGCCCAAGGGCCAGCAGTTCAATTTCCTGGCCAAGCCATTTACGCTGAAGCAGCTCATCGCCCAGGTGAAGGAGACGATGGCGGGGTAGGCCGTGTCGCCGCGGCTTTACAATCGTCACTTCTGCTGCGCGCGGGCCACGTCGGCCAGCACCGGATTCCATCGGCTCTGCTGACTTTGGACGAAGGCCTGCGTTTCGTCAGCCAGCATCGGCCGGGTATAACTGCCGAGCTTGGCGAGCTTTTGGTTGAGCTCGGGATCCTTGGCGATCTTGTAAAGATCCTCGCTCACCTTGCGCACGATGGCGTCAGGTGTTCCCACCGGCGCGACAAGAATGCCCCAGCCAGTCGCAATGAAATCCGGGATTGTCTCCGCCACCGCTGGAACGTCCGGGAAATCGCCCAGACGTTTGGCCGATGCCACGGCGATCAGCTTGATCGCACCCGACCGCGCCGAGGCGGCAATGCCGGAGTATCCTTCGACGATCATTCCGACGCGTCCGGTCGCGACGTCGCTGACGCCTTGCGCGGGGCCACCGGCGGTGTAGGGCACGAGCTGAAGCTTGATGTCGGCTTCGCGTTGCAACAGCTCGCCGGTCAGGTGGGTGAGCCGTCCGATCCCGGTCGCGGCGTAGGAGATTGCGCCGGGTTTTTTCTTAGCGAGCGCGATCAGCTCTGCGAGCGATTTGACGCCGAGGCTCGGCGAGACCGCGATGAACATCGGATTTTCGGCGACGAACCCGATTGGCAGGAAGTCCTTCGGCACGTGCAGGGGTACGTTCGCCGCCGCCGGGTGCAGCGTCACGAACGTCGACAGCACCGGCTGATAGAGCGTGTAGCCGTCGGGCGCGGCTTCTGCGGCCGCCCGCGCGGCGAGGCTGCCGCCGGCGCCGGGGCGGTTGACCACCACAACCTGCTGGCCCCAGGCCTTGGTCAGCTCCTCGGCAATGAACCGCAGGGCCACGTCAGGCGTGCTGCCGGCCGGAGAGTCCGCGATGATCTGTACCGGTTTGTCCGGGTAGGCGCCCGTCTCGGCGTAAGTCGGGATCGTCGATGCAGCCAACACGGCAGTCAGTGCGCACCAGCGCCAGAATGCTTTCATGGTGTCCTCCAGCGAATGCGCGCCCGCCGATTTGTCCACCCGCTGGATTGAACCTTGACGATGTCTACCAGTTCCAAAAAGTCAGCAGTGTTGTCCTGACCGCCGCTGAACGCCGGGACAGAGCGTCGCAGTTGCCGGGGGATATGAGCCGTCGGCAAGAAGGTCCGTGCCGCAAGTGCGCCGCGGATGCGCGGCGCTTGCTGGGATGAGGCGAACAGAGGTCATTGACCTGACATGTTCCGCACGCCACAACCGACGGTCTCAATTGCAGAGACTTCTTCGCGTATGACCGACCGTATTACCGGATCGCTGCGCTCCGACCTGACCGGCGGTCTGGTCTCGTCGGCCATCGCCATTCCGCTTGCGATCGGCTTTGGCATGTTCGCCTTCGTCGCCCTGGGCGACGGATACTTCGCATACGGCGCCTTCGCGGGTCTGATCTCGGCGCTGATCGCGGGCATTGTCTGTGTGGTACTGGGCGACCGTTCGGCGATGGTCTATGCGCCGCGTATCACCACCACCTTCTTCCTCGGGCTGCTGCTCTATTCCTTGGTTCATTCCGACTTCGCTGCGCTGCAAAAGCCGGCGGCGCCGGCAATCCTCCTGGTGTTCTTTGCCATCGTCCTGCTCGGCGGCATATTCCAGGCGCTGTTCGGATTGTTGCGGCTCGGCACGCTGATCAAGTTCGCGCCGCATCCGGTGATGGCCGGCTTCCAGAACATGGCGGCGGTGCTGCTGTTTCTCGTGCAGCTCGGCAACGTGCTGGGCTACGAGCGCAGCATCAGCTTCCGCCAGGTGCATCATTATCTGTCCTCGGCGCACCCGCTGAGCGTCGCGGTCGCGGCGCTGACGTTCGCGGCGATGTGGTACGCCAGAAAGATCACCACAAAAATCCCACCGCTTCTGGTCGGGCTCGGCGTGGGACTCGTGGCGTATTACGGATTGAGGCTTGTTGGTCTGTCCGCATATCTCGGTCCGACGATCGGCCCGCTGACCGCGAGCGCCGCGATGCGCAGTGTGCTGGTCGATTTCACCGGCTTCACCATGGAGGGCACGCTGCTCAAGGCCGCGCCCGCCATTTTATCCGGCGCGCTGGCGCTCGCCATGATCGCCGCGATCGACGCGCTCTTGTGCGCCAAGCTCGCCGGCTCGCCGGGGGAGCTCCGCACCGACGGCGACCGGCTGCTGGTGCGGCTCGGTCTTGCCAATGCGGTATCGGGCGCCTTCGGCGGCATCACCAGCGGCATCAACATCGGCCCGAGCGTCACCAACCGCGCCTTTGGCGGACGGACCTGGGTGTCGGTCGTAGTCAACGCACTGATGCTGCTGATCGCCGCGACCGTGCTGTTTCCGCTGGTGACCACCATGCCGCGCGTCGTGCTGTCGGCGCTGATTATGGTGATCGCGGTCCAGCACATCGATCCGTGGACCAAGGACGCCCTGGCCGCGTTGCTCAAGCCTGCGACGCCGCATCGCAGCACCGTCGCGCTCGATCTCGCGGTCGCGCTGTTCGTCTCGGTGCTGTCGATCGTGGTCAATGTGGTGCTCGCGGTGTTCATCGGGCTTGCGCTCGCGGTGCTGCTGTTTGTCGTCCGGATGAGCCGCTCCAACGTGCGGCGGCTCTATCGTTGCGACAAGGTGCGATCGCGCAAGTCGCGCAGCGCGCGCACGATCGCGGTACTGGAAAAGCAGGGCGCGGCCATCCTGGTGATCGAATTGCAGGGCGCGCTGTTCTTCGGCAGCGCCGAGCGGCTGGCGCAGATGGTCGCCCGCGAGACTGCGTCCGGCACCAGCGCTGTGCTGCTCGATCTGCGCCGCGTCACCGACGTCGACTCCACCGGCGCGCGGATTCTCTGCGACATCGATCAGGCGCTGGCGCAGCGGAACATCAGGCTGGCGCTGGTCTATGCCGCGCGCACCGCAGCGCCAGGCCTCGCCGGCGCCTTCAGCGCCCGCGACCGGGTGTTTCCCGATGTCGACCGCGCTATCGAGTGGGCCGAGGACGGGCTTTTGGGCGCGACAGCCACGCCGGAAACCACTGGCGAGATCGCGCTCGATCGCGTGTCGATCCTGCGCGACTTTTCATCCGGTGAGATCGCAGCGCTCACGCGCCATCTCGATCTCGTCAGCTGGCCCGCGGGCCAGGTGGTCTTCCGGCAGGGCGATCCCGGCACGGCGCTCTACCTCGTGACCAAGGGGCGGGCCAGCGTGCACATCCGCCACTCCGACGGGGAGATCAGGCTGGTCACGTTCGTACCCGGCACGGTGTTCGGCGAGCTTGCGATCCTCGACCGCGGGCCGCGCTCGGCGACCGTCACGGCCGACGAGGATATGCTGGCGTTCGCACTGACCGGGGAGGGGTTCGACGCGCTGCGCGAGTCGGAGCCTGCGGTCGCGATCAAGCTTTTGGCCGCGCTCGGCCGCGAGCTGAGCGTGCGGCTGCGCTCGGCCAATCTGACCATTCAGCAGCTGGAAATTTAGGCGATGAACGACCGGCTCGAACCGCCGCAGACGCCCGAGGACGAGGCGCGCGACCGCCGCGCTGCGAACATTTTTCTCGCGGTTGCGGGTGTGGTGATCGTCGGCGTTGGCATCTGGCTCGGCAATGCGCTGGTCGCGGCGCGCAAGGCTGACGAATGCATGGCGACCGGCCGTCGCAATTGCAATCCGATCGAGTTGCCGGTGCGATAGCGTTTTTGTACGCCGCCGTTTTTTGTCGAAGGCCCCTCAGGATGACGGGGCAAAGGCACGCCCGCTTCAATACGGAAAATCGAGCGCCCTTACTTCGCGAGCGACTCGATGTTGACCTCTTCCACCGGCTCCTTGACGTAGCGGCGCGTCGAGCGGCGCGGCGGATCCCACTGGCAGCGATAGGCGATGAAGTCGCCCGGCACGCGATGGATGCTGGTCGCCACCGGATACTTGCCGTTCGACTTGCAGTTGGCCTCGGCCATGGCGAAAGCGTTCTTCTCGTTCTCGGGCGACCACGGAATGATGCCGCCAGTGTCGTTGCCCTTGTGGCCATAGACGCTGTTGGTCAGATCATTCCAGGCGCTGGCCTGCGAGACCACCGCAACGCTCAAGACTCCTGCCACCACCAGCGCCCTGATCATTCCACTCTCCTGAACTTCTGCACCCGGCGTCCGTACCCGACCTCGGCAGTATATAGATTGCCTTTGGAATCGATAGCGAGGTTGTGGACCCATTTGAACTGTCCCGGCTGGCGGCCGGTCCGGCCCCATTTGGCCAATTCCCGTGGCGCCGTCGGCCACGAAAATGAATTTCTGAGCGTTGTCTTCCGACAACACCAGGTCCCAGACCGAGCCGTTCTGCAGGGTGGCGGTGGAGACCCGAAATTCCTTCACGAAGGTGCCGTCCTTGCGGAATACCTGGATGCGGTCGTTGGCGCGGTCGCAGACGTAAACCAGCCCGTCATTGGCGATCCGCACGCAGTGCACCGGGTTGGAGAACTGCGCCGAGGGCGCTGCGTCCGGCCGGTAGGGCGGCGTCTTCTCGTCGCCCGGCGGCTTGCCGTAGGCGCCCCACATCCGCTTGAACGCGCCGGTGTTCAGGTCGAACACGATCACCCGGTGATTGCCGTAGCCGTCGGCGACGTAGATTTCGTTCGCCGCCGCGTCGGTCATCATGTGGGCGGGGCGGCCGAGGCGGGTTTGCGACAGCGAGCCCTTGGTGCCGTCGTCCTTGCCGATCTGCTGCAGGAACTTGCCGTCCGGCGTGAACTTCAGAATCTGGTCGCCGTCGTTGTTGCCGCCCAGCCAGACATTGCCGTCGCCATCGATGTGGATGCCGTGCTCGTTCTTGACCCAATGGCCGGGGACGGGACCCCAGGAGGCGAGCAGGTTGCCCTCTTGATCGAACTTCAGCACCGGCGGTGCGGCCTTGCAGCAGATCGTCTCGGGCGGATTTTTCTCTGCGCCCTTTTCGTCGTCGAGCAGCGTCGCCGGACGGTGGATGACCCAGATGTTGTCCTGACGGTCGACGGCGATGCCGGCGACCTGGCCGAGGATCCAGTTGTCCGGGAGCGGCTTCGGCCAGAACGGCTCGGGCTGGAATTTCGGCACCGCCTGATCGGCGGCCATCGAGGGCGAAACCGCAACGGCGATCAGCGCGAGCGCCAGGGCACAAGCACGCATTATGGAGCCTCCCAGCAATGCCGCCTGTTTCGCGCGCGGCGACCGGCGGCTTGGTGGGGATATTAGAGAACGCGATCTCCGCTGTCATTCCGGGGCGCGCCGTCAGGCGCGAACCCGGAATCCAGATACATCGGCGCTGCCTGCTTGTCTGGATTCCGGGTTCGCGGACTTCGTCCGCGCCCCGGAATGACCGCGGCCTAAATCTGCCTGGCCGGCGTGGTGACGATCAGCCCGTCGAGCTCGTCGGTGACCTTGATCTGGCACGACAGCCGCGAGTTTTCCTGAAGGTCATGGGCGGTGTCGAGCATGTCGTTCTCATCGAGCTCGGGCGGCGGCAGCTTGTCGACCCAGTCCTCGTCCACATAGACGTGGCAGGTCGCGCACGAGCACGAGCCGCCGCAGGTGGCGAGGATGCCCGGGATGTCGTTGTTGATGGCGGTTTCCATCACGGTCGAGCCGGCTTCGGCCTCGACGGTGCGTTCGGTCCCGTCCTGTTCGATGTAGGTGATTTTCGGCATGGTGGTTGGGTAGGATCGTCCGGGTTTCTTGGCGCTTGTCGGTTTTATAGACCAGACTATCATCGCCGCAACTCAGGCGGTCACGTCAAAAGCCTGACACGCCAAAAACAGATACTCAAAACAATGGGAGGATGCCGATGTTTTTCCACAACTGCCCCGCTTGCGGCGATCGCGGCCTGTCACGCCGTGGCTTCATGGCCGGCCTTGCGGCCACCACCGCCGCTGCGGCGCTCGGCGCCCCGGCGGTCCACGCCCAGGGCGCCAAGACGCTGATCGACACCCACCATCACTTCTATCCGCCGTCCTATCTGCAGATGCAGAAGGACTACGAGAGCAAGCGCAACATCCCGCCTTATCCCGGTGTGTTCGACTGGACGCCGGCGAAGGCCATCGAGAACATGGACAAGAACGGCATCCGCACCGCCGTGATCTCGCTCGCCTCGACGCCGGGGCTGTGGTTCGACACCGGCGCCGACGAGGCCGCGAAGATCGTCCGGGTCTGCCAGGACTTTGCCGCCGAGATGCGCCGCGATCATCCGGGCCGTTTCGGCATCTTCGCGCCGCTGTCGATGATGAATGTCGACGTGACGCTGAAAGAGATCGAATACGCCTTCGACACGCTGAAGGTCGACGGCATCAACTTCCAGTCCAACTACGGCGACAAGTGGCTCGGCGATGCGATGTACAAGCCGGTGCTGGAGGAGCTCAACAAGCGGAAGGCGGTTTGTTACGTGCATCCGCTGGTCGCAGCCTGCTGCGGACGCCTGAGCGTCGGCGCGTTCCCAGCGGTGATCGAGGTGCCGCACGACACCACGCGCACGGTGACGAGCCTGCTGCTCAGCGGCGGGTTCAAAAACTATCCCGACATCAAGTGGATATTCTCGCACGCCGGCGGAACGATCCCGATGCTGGCCGGACGGATCGCGGCCTTCTACGACAACATCCCGAAGTTCAAGGAGTTGTTCCCGAACGGCGCCATGGCCGAACTGGCCAAGCTGCACTACGACACCGCCAATGCCACCTCGGTCCCGGCGATGGCCGCGCTGCTCAAGCTCGTGCCGGTGTCGCAGGTCACCTACGGCACCGACTGGCCGTATTTCGCGCTCGACCAGTACAAGGACCTGGCGAAGCTCGGTCTCTCGGCCGCCGACGTGCAGGCGATCGAAAGCGGCAATGCAACGCGGCTGATCCCGAAGCTGAAGGCCGCCTGAGGCGGCGGGCCATCGCAAAAAACCGGCGGGCGGGGGACGACTTCAGCCCGCCGGATGTTCTTACTGTATCCGGCTCGGTGTTGGGCCGACGATGGGAGGTACCTCGATGAAAATGCGATCGATGATTCTGACTTCGGTGGGTTTGATGGCAGCGGGCCTCGTTGCGCCGGCGCAGGCGCAGCAGGCCAACAGCATGACGTTCTTCGTCACGAGCGCGGGCCCGGGCAAGGGCGCCGACCTCGGCGGTCTTGCCGGCGCCGACGCCCAATGCGGCAAGCTCGCACAGGCCGCGGGCAGCACCGGCAAGACCTGGCATGCCTATCTCAGCACCCAGGGCGCGAACGCCGTGAACGCCCGCGATCGCATCGGCAAGGGTCCGTGGACCAACGCCAAGGGCGCGGTGGTGGCCAAGAGCGTGGACGACCTGCACAGCGACGCCAACAACATCACCAAGCAGACCAACCTCAGCGAGAAGGGCGACGTCATCAACGGCCGCGGCGACACGCCGAACCGCCACGACATGCTCACCGGCTCGACGATGGAAGGCCGCGCCTTCCCGGCCGGCGAAGACCGCACCTGCAACAATTGGACGAGCAGCACCGCTGGCTCCGCGATGCTCGGCCATTCCGACCGACAGGGATTGAAAGACGACGTGCCGTCGAAGTCGTGGAATTCGTCGCATCCGTCGCGCGGGCCGGACGGCGGCTGCTCGCAGAACGATCTCAAGAGCACCGGCGGTGACGGCTTGTTCTACTGCTTCGCGGTGAACTGAGCGAAGCGCCGAACGCATCGCGGGATTGAACATGGCCGGGCCAAAACCCGGCCATGCTTCATTCCGGCGGCTCGGCTGGCACCGGCGGCAACCGCCGCCGCTTCCGCGCCTCGTGCCAGATCAGGAACAGGCCCGAACTCACCAGGATTGCCGAACCGACCAGCAATCCGACGGTCGGCTCGTCGCCCCACCAGGCGTAGCCGAACATCATCGCCCACAGCAGCGACAGATACTGGAACGGCGTCACCGCCGAGGTCGGCGCAAGGTGGATCGCGCGCGTCCACCAGTATTGTCCCAGCATGTTGGCGATGCCGTTGGCGACGATCATCGGCATGTCGCTCAAGGCCGGCGTCTTGAACGCGAATGGCAGCGTCAGTCCGTTGAACAGCGTGAGCCACATCAGCTGATACACTGTCAGCGTGCGGGCCGACTCGGTCTTGGTCATGCCGCGCACACCGGCCGTGACCGTGCCGAACAGAATCGCATTGCCGAGCGCGTACAACGCACCGATCTGGAACGTGTCGGCGCCTGGATTGGTCACGATCAGCACGCCGACGAAGCCGATCAGCAGGACCGCCCAGCGGACGGGTCCGACCGGCTCTTTCAGGAAAAACAGCGAGGCCAGCGTGGCAAACAACGGCGCCGAGAAATTGATCGCCGTGGCGCTGGCGAGCGGCATCATCGTGAAGGCGATCAGCAGCAGGCTCTGCGAGGTGAACTGCGACATCGACCGCAGCACGTGCGCCACAGGCTTGCGGGTGTAGAACAGCGAAATGCCGGAGGTCGGCAGCGCGAAAGCCGAGAATATAACGAACGACACCAGCACACGGCTGAACAGCACCTCGCCGACCGGGTAGGTCTGGGCTAGATACTTCGACGCCGCGCTGGAAAACGAAAAGATCGCGCCCGCGCTGATCATGAGAAGGATCGCGCGCGGGATGTTCTCCTGCCTCCCGGACGATTCGGGCGCAGGCGGATCTGCATTCGGTGTGGCGGTCACAATCCGGGAATTGGTCTTGAGCGTTTCGGTATGGTTCTTGATTGGAGCGATGGTTACCACGCGCGCGGTTCAACCGGCAGCCGCATTGTGGAGGAACCGCCTTCCCGCGTGCATGGGGGCTCCGCGCCGCATGCGCATCACGCCCGCGCGAGCCCAGATTCGACGCCATTTCGATGGTTAAGCGAATGTTAGCGGCACGTCCGAGGATTCGGCGAACGCGCGCAATTTCCCTCAAGTTTTACCCAATACAGAAATCTCCAGGCCCGGCATGGGAATGCGCCGGGCGCCACACGAGCGGGCGGCGACAGAACGCCGCCGCCCGAAATCGCCACTCAGGTTCGCCATGCACAAGGATTTCAGGAAAGCCGTTCGGTCGCCGGTGGGCAAGAAGGCCTGGATCCGTTTCGACGACGGGTTCTCGGTCCGGGAATGCCGTCTCGTGGACATGTCGGCTGGCGGCGTTCGCATCCAGGTCCGGGCGCCCTACGACGTCGCCACGCAGTTCAGCCTCTTGATGACCCGCAACGCGTCGCCCGGCCGGCGTTGCCGGGTCAAATGGCGTCAGGGCCTGGAAATCGGCGCCGAGTTTGCCAGACAGTAGATCGGCATCCCCTCGGAACATCGAAGGCCTTCAAGATTTTTGCGTTCGGCCCCGGCGCGCTAAGCTCGCCCGGCGCAGGCGGAGGCTTTGATGCGATACGAGCTCTATTATTGGCCGGAAATCCAGGGGCGCGGCGAATTCGTCCGGCTGGCGCTGGAGGAGGCGGGGGCAACCTACGTCGACGTGGCGCGACGGCGCGGCTACGGCGCGGGCGCGATGATGAAGATGATGGAAAGCGGCGGACGGCAGCCTTTCGCGCCGCCGTTTCTGAAGGCCGGCAAGCTCGTGATCGCCCAGGTCGCGCTGATCCTGCAGTATCTCGGGCCGAAGCTGCGGCTGGTGCCGCGAAGCGAAGCCGACCGGCTGTGGGCGCATCAGCTGCAACTCACCGTCACCGACTTCGTGCTCGAGGTTCACAACACCCACCACCCGCTCTCGAGCCAGCTTTATTACGAAGATCAGAAGCTCGCGGCGAAGCGCTACACGCAGGAGTTCTGGCGGCACCGGGTGCCGAAGTTTCTCGGCTATTTCGAGGAGATCGTTCAGAAGAGCCGCGGGCCTTACGTGTTCGGCCGCAGGCTGAGCTATGTCGATCTCAGCCTGTTTCAGATCGTCGCCGGGCTGCGCTACGCGTTTCCCAGGCGCATGAAGCGCTTCGAGAAGCAGATCCCGCGGCTCGTCGCGCTGCACGACCACGTCGCCGAACGGCCGCGTATCGCCGCGTATCTGCAATCCGAGCGGCGCATTCCGTTCAACGAATGGGGCGTCTTCCGCGCCTACAAGGAGCTCGACGGCTGAACGCCGTCCGCCCGCGATGAACCGAAACCGGTCGGGCTCCGACTAAAAGCCAAAGGGCGCTTTGTCGGAGATCTCTGCCGTGTTGATTCGATCGTCCTCGGCTTTACTGGGGCTTTCTCTCGCCGTCGGCGTTTGCTCGCAGGCCTTCGCCGTAACGCCCGAAGTGCCGGACGGACAGGAGCCGCCAGCCGAGAAATCCGAGAAGCCGTCGGACACGAAAAAAGAAGAGCCCAAGTGCGTCACCAACCAGACCGGCTTCAAGCAGGTTGGCGACAAGCCGGTCTTCGAGGTCGCGCTCGAGAACTCCTGCGACGTGCGGCTCAAATGCACGATCGACATTTACGTGCTCGGTGCCAAGGGACCGGTGCAAGGCCACACCACGATGGTGCTCGGGCCTGCGGCCAAAGGGCAGACCACGCGCAAGGTCTATGCGCTGAAGGTTAAGAGCGCCGGCGGCATGGCCAACATGTCGCAAGAGTGCAAGAAGCTCTGAGCACGTTGCGCGATCCCAGCATTTGCGGGACTTCTCGATCCTTGTCGGTTTAACCATGCCGGGAGGAAGCGGGTGCATTTGCGCCCGCTGAATTCTATTTTTTGGATCTCTCAGCAGATGCGGCACGTTGAGGGGGCACAGGCGAGGTTTTTTGACGATGAAAGCGCTTTCGATTCTGCCGGCCGCGACGGCCGCCATTCTGGCATTGAGCGTCTCCGTGGCGTCGAGCCAGGAGGTCTGCCTCAAGGGCTATCAGGCTTGCATGGACACCTGCGCGTCCAAGGTGCAGGCGCAGATGCAGGACGCCTGCTTCCAGAACTGCCAGACCAACAACAACATGTGCTCGGACCGCGTGTTCGGCTCGCGCAACGGCGCGGTCGTCAACGTGCCGGCCACGGCCGCCGCTCCGCCGGCGCAGGCCAAGGATGCGATGGCGAAGGACGCCACGGCAAAGAAAGAGCCGCGCACCAGCGCCCGTGAGGCCAAGAAGCTGCAGAAGAAGGACGATGCTCCGGCGCCCGCCGCCGAGCAGCCCAAGAAGGACGCGGCTCCGTCCAAGTGATCGCTTAGGCGATCGTCAAAGTCTTCGCCTGATTCGATACGACGGCCGCCGCCTTGCGGTGGCCGTCGCTCTTTGCGTTGAGCGGCGCTGCTAACGCACCATCCGCCACAGAAGCAGCACGACCAGCGCGCCGACGGCGGCGCCGATCAGCTGCATCGCGCCGGTGCCGAGCCGCAGCATGATCTCCAGATGATAGCCGATGAACGCGCCGGCGATGCCGACCAGCGCGCCGGTGATCATGGCATTGCCGCCGCCGGTCACCTGCCGGGCGAACCAGCCGCGGCCGCCGAAACGGTCGAACACCACGCCGATCACGGCGCCGATCAACAGGACCAGGAAGAAGGTGGTGGTCGGGTCGAAGCGCATGGGCGCTCCCGGCAGCGCCGGGCCTCCTGCAATGGCTCGAACGAAATGCGCAAAAGAACAAAGTGCGCAAAGTCGGCAGGATAATGCGCTTGAGGGAACGTGGTTCCCTTGAGATCGGCTAACGCTTCTTGCCGCGCTTGGCCTTGCGCCGCGGCGACTTTGTCTTGGCCTTGGCTTTGGTCTTGGACGCGGGCTTCGCGCCGACGATGCCCGAGCGCTTGCGAATCGCTTTCTTGCGCAGCAGAGCCCGCTTCACCTTCCGGCGATAGCCTCGCTGCCGCTCGGCGCGGCGCTCGCGGCACTTCTCGCAAAGGCAGCGCGACTTGGTGATGAAGGCTTCGAAATAGTCCTTGCCGTAGTCGACCGTGATCTCGTCTTCCGGCTTGATCTTCTTCCGGGCGATATAGACGATCACGCCGCCGCGACGCTCGATTGCCTCGACATTCGGCCGGCAGGAGTGATTGACGTAGCGGGCGTGATTCCGGCGTGACGAGCCGTCGATGGTCCAGCGCGAGTTGATCTCGAACATATAGCGCGAGCCGCGCGCTTCGAGCCGCTCGGCTTCTGCGTTCGCGAGCTTCCGTCCGCGATACGTGGCGACGTATTCGCGCTTCCGGTAGGGCTGCACTGCGAACAGGCCGAGTCCCGTGCGAGAGCGGCCGATGCGATATTTTCCTTCAGGCACGGCGATGGGATTTAGAGAAAAATCGAACAACTCGCCAGCGCTTTTTGCGGGCAGTGGACAACATTCATCGACTTGGATGCTTGCGCCGACAGTGCGAACGCGTAGAAGGCGGACATGAGCGGTGGGCAGCACATCGACGAGCGCGATCGGCCGTGGCGGCCGATGTCGGCTGACGATCTCGTGGCCGTCCATGCGCTCTCGATGCGCGTGCATCCGAATTATCCCGAGCGGGCCGAGGTGCTGGCCGAGAAATTCAGGCTTTTTCCTGCGGGTTGCTTCGTCTTGCAAACAGGCGGCAACGTTGCCGGCTATTGTTTTTCGCACCCGTGGAGCAAAGGCACGGTGCCGGCGCTCGACAGCCTGCTCGGCGCGCTGCCCGTCACGCCGACGACATATTACGTTCATGATCTGACGCTCGACGAAGCGTTGCGCGGGCAAGGGCAGGGCCGCGCGATCGTGCCGCTGCTGTTGAAGGCCGCGCAATCGTCAGGCCTGGCGCACCTGTCGCTCGTGGCGGTGAACCGCCGGGGGCCGTTCTGGCAGGCCGCCGGATTTACGCGCACCGCCGACGAATCACTTCAGGCTGCGGCGCGGGCGAAATACGATTCGGACGCCGTGCACATGGAGCGGGTGCTTTAGAGCACTCTCTTCTCTTCAAGCAAGCGCCCTCTATCTCCGTCATCCTGAGGCGCGAGCGCAGCGAGCCTCGAAGGATGAACGGCCCGGCTGTTGCAGCAACGTGGCCGTCGCCCTTCGAGGGCCGCGCAATGCGCGGCCACCTCAGGGTGACGGGGAGAGAGCACCAGGCTGACTCACTTCAGATAGCTGAGCTTAGCGGCCAGCCCCTCAGTTCGGCTCGATCTTGGCGGCTTTCACGGCTTCGCCGACCACCGCGACCTCCTTGTTGAAGAACGCCTGGGTCTCGGCCGCGCTGCGGTTGTCGGGGATGTAGCCGTCGCGCTGCATGACTGAGGACACCGACGGCACCTGAAGCGCTTCGCGCACCGCGGCGTTGAGCTTGTCGGCGATGGCATCGGGCGTCTTGCCGGGCGCAAAGAACATGCCCCACGACCCCATCGGCTGATAGCCGGGCAGGAGATCCTTCATCAGCGGCACGTTGGGAAATTCCGCGAAGGGCTTGGTGCCGGTGAAGGCCAGCGCGCGGACGCGTCCCTCCTTGACCAAACCGAGGACCGAGGGCGGGGTCACGAACATCACCTCGATGCTGCCGCTGAGCAGCGCCGTCACCACCTCGGACGAGCCCTTGTAGGGCACATGCTGCATGGTGATGCCGGCCTTGATGCTGAAGGCTTCGGCGGCGAGATGCAGGATGTTGCCGACGCCGGGCGAACCATAGAGCACGCGCGTCTCCTTGGCGTGCTTGATGAACTCCGGCACGGTTTTGATCGGCGACTTGGCGTCGACCAGCATCAGCATGCCGTCGAGGATACCGGAGGTGGCAATGGCGCGAAGATCGGTCAGCGTGTCGTAGCCGAGGTTCTTGTAGATGTGCGGCGTCGGCGAGATCGACGAACTCGAGAACAGCAGGTTGAGCCCGTCGGGCTGTGCGGTCGCGACCGTGCGCGCCGCGATGGTGCCGTTCGCGCCGGTCTTGTTCTCGATATAGAACGACTGGTTGAAATGGGTGGCGAGCTGCTGCGCGATGGTGCGGGCCTGGATGTCCGGGCCGCTGCCGGCGGCAAAGCCGACCAGCACGCGCACCGGGCTTGCGGGATACTGCTGCGCCTGCGCCGTGGCGCCCGTGAGCAGCAGCAATAAAGAGATGAAAGCCCGAAGCATGCACATCCTCCCATCGCAATACTGTTTTGCGTGAAGCCTAGCACTGCGGCGCTGTGGTTTGCGATGGCGCGTTTGCGGCTCTCCCATTCCGCGCTAGTCTCGGTGCAACAAAAGACTTCGGGAGGGATGGATGGTCGTGCGGATCCTGATCGCGGCGCTGATCGCGTGCGCGGCGCTTGCGAACAACGCGCAGGCACAAGACTGGCCGACCAAGCCGATCCGGATCGTCACGGGCTTTGCGGCCGGCGGCATCGGAGATCTTGGCGCGCGGCTGCTCGCCGAGCACATCACGCGCACGACCGGTCAGCAGGCCGTGGTCGAGAACCGCACCGGCGCGGCCGGCACGCTCGGCATGGACGTGGTGGCCAAAGCGCCGCCCGACGGCACCACGCTCGGCCTCGTGCTCAACGGCAACCTCGTCATCAATCCGTTCATCCAGAAGCAGATGCCGTTCGACGCACTGAGGGACCTCATTCCCGTCGCGGCGATCGGCGAGGCGCCGCAGATGATCGCGCTGTCGACCGAGGTGCCGGCGAAGACCTTCAAGGAGTTCCAGGCGCTGGCGAAGGCCAAGCCCGGCACCTATTCGTACGGCTCGGCGGGCGTGGGTTCGCTGCCGCATCTGTCGGTCGCCGAATTCGCGCGCCTGGCCGGCATCGAGCTCATCCACGTGCCCTATCGCGGCAATGCGCCGGCCATGACCGATCTCATCGCCGGGCGCATTCAGCTCAGCTCCAGCTCGATCGGCCAGTTTCGCGGCGCCATCGACGCCGGGAAAATCCGCCTGCTGCTGACCGCCACGAAAGAGCGCCTGCCGTATCTGCCGGACGTGCCGTCATCGGCCGAGGCGGGGCTTCCCGGTTATCTGATGAGCGTCTGGATCGGCGTCGTCGCGCCGGCCGGCACGCCTGCGCCGATGCTCGACCGCATTCACGCCGTCACCCAGGACATGCTGAAGGATCAGGCGGCGCGCACCGCCATGAGCGGCGCGGGTCTCGATCCGATGGTGATGAGCCGTGCGGCGTTCGCCGATTTCGTGAAGGCCGAATATGTGCGCTGGGAGGGCATCGTTGCGAATGCCGGCGTGGTGAAGGAATAGGGCGCGTTGAACCTCGGCGCGTCCCCGCGCGACCAAATGGGGCGCCCAACACGGGCGCGCATTCATTCGTGCCCGGATTGACGGGTCAGGGGTTCATTCATGATCCGTTCCGCCAAGCTTTTCGCCGGCGCCGCGCTGGCCGTTTCGTTTCTTGCGCCCGCGACGCTGAGTGCGTCCGCCGAGACGCTGTTCAAGATCATCACTGTGAAGGACGACATCGTGATCGGCCTGAACGATGCCGAGCTGAAGGAGCTTGGCGGCGACGCCGGCGGCATCGCCAAGGCGATCGCCTCGAAGGGCTCGCTCACCGTGTGGCAATACGGCGTGCAGCGCGGCAAGGACGGCGACAGCGAGGTCGGCCCGCGCCAGAAGATCGGCGTGCTGGCGAATGCCTCGCTCCGCGTCGAGCCCTACAAGCAGCCGTTCAAGGTGCTGCCGCACGAGTAGTTTTCTCGCGCCTCACTCTGACATTTTCCCCGCCTCACCCTGAGGAGCGGTCCGGCGGACCGCGTCTCGAAGGGCGAGGCGGCCTCGCTGTTGCAACGGCCGGGCGGCCCCATGGTTCGAGACGCATTGCTTCGCAATGCTCCTCACCATGAGGCCGGGATGGAGCAATGTTCGTCGAGAAGGACGCGGCGGCTACATCGGCCGATGCCGGTCCGCGACCGGCGCCGCACGGACTCCGGCCCACGGATCGTTCGTCGGCTTCTTGTTCGGAATCTTCTTCAGCGTCTCTCTGTATTTGTACTCGATCTCCTGCTCGCGCATGTCCTGTGCGGTGAGCGGCCGCTCGTAACCCGGCGAGAGGCCGAAGCTGTAGTTGTTGGCGCCCTCCGGCAGGCCAGAAGCGATCGGCGTGATCTGGGCGTGGGCAGAGCCCCCAATCAGATAAAAGAGGGAGAAAACTGCAATTAGAATGCGCACTATTAAGCGCAACATATTATGCGGCCAGTCTGTAGATTTTTTTGCGCCTATTGCCCTTAGATGAATTGTGCTCGCGACACATCAGCGCTGCATTATCCAATTGGCTGCGGCCGCCCCTGCTATGTGGATTTACGTGGTCAATTGTGAAATCGTCCCAAGTGAGAATTCGATTGCATTTTGGGTATCGACAAGTTCGATTGACGGAAGTGTTCCAAAGAATTCGTCGTTGCTCCGCCGAGAAGCCACGCTGAGAGTCCTTTATTGCAAATAGGCTTCGTAAAATGCTTGAGAGAATTTGTTCGCGTTTGCGTCGCTGGCTTACATCGTCTGTCATCTGCGAAACGGTTAGTAGATAGTCGCGGTAGATTTCTTGGCCCGGATGAGAACCCTTGAGACGGCGTTGTTGTTCGCGGACTTCATCCACGTTGGTCGCGAATGCCTGTAGCAGGTTCCAGGCTAATTGATTACGTCGGCGATCAGTGAGAATCAGACCTTCTTGCTCAAATTTCCCAACTAAGACCGCCAAAGTGTAGAAGTCTGTTACACGTTTAAGACGTGTCGTTCTGAATTGGGGGAGCATCCGTTTAACTCGTTTCAGAGTTGTGGTGACCAGACGCGATGCTTTTGCGATTTGCCGCCCGTCGAACGAAGTTGTCTTCATTACGCGATCAAGCGCCGTTTTTTTGTTCAGAACGTCGCCTTGTGTAAGTGAAAGCATTAGCTCGCTAATCAATTCAACATGCTTCATGCGGCTAATCTGGCCCGTGCTGAAAATTCCATTGTCCAGAAAATAGCCCTCGAATCGCCTCGCGATCCGTGATGCTTCTCGCAAGAAGGGGCTGTTGTAGTATTTGGCGTGACGTTTCTCTTGTTGTGTGAGGGCTTTTCCCGTCGAATTAATACGGACAAACACTTCGATGATGTCGCCGAGTTCGCCATCGACTTCTATCACCGGAAATTCGTAGCCAAGTATCCTGTGATGAAGACCTTTTCGGTTAAGAAGTTTCCAGTCGATTGTTTCCGCGGGGTCCGAATCGTCGGTGCCCGGCAATTGCGATTTTGTCGCAAATCGTCCGCGCATTCGTCCGGTGAACATCAGGATGGATTCAAGTCGTTGTTTGCCGTCTATGACGTCAAACACGAGTTCGCCGTCCTCGTGCCGCCGATATAGGAAAATCGCTGGGATGGGGTAGTTTCGTAATATGCTGTCAATCAGCTTCGCTCGATCGCGTTCTTTCCAAACCGATTGTCGTTGAAAGCCGGGATCGAGATTTAAGTTGCCGCCTTCGAATAGATTGCATAGATCGAGAACGCTCTTTGTTGTGGTTTTGTGCGTAATTGAAACCCCGGTCGCCATGATCGTCAGCCCTCATCCGCTGGTCTTTGTATTGCAACCAGCAGTATGCGGTGATGTTCGTGCGATGCAAAGAGCCGAATTCCCTTAGGAGAGGCCTATGAACGCACCCACCCAAATCGTCCCGCCGTACCGTCACACCCCGCTGTTCCCGCTGGGCAAGGACACCACCACCTACCGGAAAATCTCCTCCGAGGGGGTGCGGGTCGAGAAGGTGATGGGCAAGGACGTGCTGGTGGTGTCGCGCGAGGCCATGCGGCTCCTGTCCGAGGCTGCGTTCATGGACATCAACCACCTGCTGCGTCCCGGCCACCTCGAAAGCCTGAAGAAGATCGTCGAGGACCCGGAAGCCTCCGACAACGACAAGTTCGTGGCCTTCGACTTCCTCAAGAATGCCAACATCGCGGCCGGCGGCGTGCTGCCGATGTGCCAGGACACCGGCACCGCGATCATCATGGGCAAGAAGGGGCGGCTGGTCTTCACCGACGGCGAGGATGAAGGCGCGCTCGCCGAGGGTGCGCGCGATGCCTACCTCAAGCGCAACCTTCGTTATTCGCAGCTCGCGCCGATCTCCATGTTCGAGGAGAAGAACACCGCCAACAACATGCCGGCGCAGGTCGAGATCTATGCCGACGGCGAAGACGCCTACAAGTTCCTGTTCATCGCCAAGGGCGGCGGTTCGGCCAACAAGGCCTTCCTGTTCCAGGCGACGCCGTCGATCCTGACCCACGACCGCATGGTGGCGTTCCTGAAGGAGAAGGTGCTGACGCTCGGCACCGCGGCGTGCCCGCCGTATCACCTCGCCATCGTCATCGGCGGCACCTCGGCCGAGCTGACGATGAAGACCGTCAAGCTCGCCTCGACCAAGTATCTCGACAGCCTGCCGACGCAGGGCTCGGAGGACGGCCACGCCTTCCGCGACCTCGCGATGGAGCAGGAGGTCTTGAAGATGACGCAGTCGCTCGGCGTCGGCGCTCAGTTCGGCGGCAAGTATTTCTGTCACGACGTGCGCGTCATCCGGCTGCCGCGCCACGGCGCGTCGCTGCCCATCGGTCTTGGCGTGTCGTGCTCGGCCGACCGCCAGGCGCTCGGCAAGATCACCAAGGACGGCGTGTTCCTGGAAGAGCTCGAGCACAATCCGGCAAAGTACCTGCCCGAGGTGAAGACCGAGAAGCTCGGCGGCGAGGTGGTGAAGATCGACCTCAACAAGCCAATGAAGGAGATCCTCGCGCAGCTCACCCGGTATCCGATCAAGACACGGCTGTCGCTGACCGGCCCGATGGTCGTGGCGCGCGATCTGGCGCACGCCAAACTGCGCGAGCGCCTGGAGAGCGGCAAGGGCCTGCCGGACTACTTCAAGAACCATCCGGTGTATTACGCCGGTCCCGCCAAGACGCCGGCCGGCTACGCCTCGGGCGCGTTCGGGCCGACCACCGCGGGACGCATGGACTCATTCGTTGCCGACTTCCAGAAGGCCGGCGGCTCCATGGTGATGCTCGCCAAGGGCAACCGCTCGCCGGCCGTGACCGCGGCCTGCAAGCAGTATGGCGGCTTCTATCTCGGCTCGATCGGCGGTGTCGCCGCGAACCTCGCCGAACACTGCATCAAGAAGGTCGAGGTCGTGGAATATCCCGAACTCGGCATGGAGGCGATCTGGCGGATCGAGGTCGTGGATTTCCCGGCCTTCATCGTCGTCGACGACAAGGGCAACGACTTCTTCAAGGAGCTCAATCTGTCCTGAAGCTCCGTCCGTCGAGACTGAACGGCTCTGAAGCGGCGCGTGGCGGAAACCCACGCGCCGCTTGTGCATTAGCGCCCTTGTGCGCAAGAGCCGCGCGCTGCCGTGGCGAAAGGAAGCTGGACGGTGCGCTTCCATGGCCGCAAGCAAGCCGACCTGCCATGCGCTGAGCACTCGCGCCCGAGCTGAAGCGGCGTCCCGGACCGTCGCTGCCGCTCGCCGCATTGCAGCAAGGGGTCGTCGACTGCTGTCGCGTTACCGCACTCTCAAACGCAAGCGCCGCTGACGACGGCAGTGCAGCAACGGGCGCGACGCATTTTGTGTTCGCCATCACACCACTGACAGATGCTGAACCTATACTGAACGCGGCGTTGCGCGATGTTGCGCTGCGCGCCCAGAATCTGCCACTGACGGCAGGTCCACTGGTATCGTGTGTGGTGGCGACAATTTTACTGACCCCCCCAAGGAGGACTGCATGCTCAAGAGACTCTCGACCCTGGTTGCCGCGGGCGCGTTCGTCGCGCTGCTTGCTCCGGCCGCACAGGCGTTCACGCCGGCCCCGCTGACCGCTTCGCCCGATACCATCCTCGTCGCCCAAGGCTGCGGCCCGGGCTTCCATCGCGGCCCCTATGGCCGCTGCCGTCCGAATGGTTATGTCGTCGCTCCGGTCTGCCGCCGCGTGTGGGTCGCGGGCGCTGGCTGGCGCCGCGTCTGCCGCTGATCGGCTGAAATGCGAAGCCCTCCCGTCGCGATTGCGGCGGGAGGGCTTTTCTTTTCGATCAGTAGCCTTAACGGCGCGCGGGCCGGGTGGCTTTGGGCGTTGACTTGTCGGGTGCCGACTCAGGCTTGTCGCTGATCTGCCGCACGTCGCGGATCATTTCCAGGCAGATCGTGAGTTCGGTGTAGGTCGGCGCGTAGCTCTTGATCGAGGTCGTGCAGAAATTGCGGTCCTTGTCGGGAAACGATGACCATTTCTCCGCGAGCTTGTCGCGCGCCGATTTCTCGGTCTCGTAACAGGCCTTCTCGCGCTTTTCCGAGTCCGCCTTCACCACGGCGCGCGCCGCGCCCTTGCAGCTTGCCGTCACATCGAGGTTCGGCACGGTGTCGGCGGCGGCGAGTGCGACAAACTGCAATGTCAGTGGTACGGCGAGGATGAACTTCAGCATGATCGCGTTCCTGGTTGGCTCCTGCGGCCGGAGCCCGGTGTTTCATATGATAGCACGTGGCCAAGATTCGTCAGCCGTCAACGGTTGCGGCAAGACTCCCTGAATCTGTGGCATTTATGCACAAAACGCTGCGGGCGGCCGGGTGGTTTCATGTCTTGAAGGTCCGCCGGACCAAGCCGGTCACCATCAATTGATGGCTCATTTGATGAGCAGCGCGAAACCGCTGACGATCAGTGCGCAGGCGACGGTGCGGCGGAACGCTTTCTCGCTCATGCCGTGGTGAAGACGGTTGCCGATGAAGATGCCGACGAACATCGACGGCATCAAGATCGCGGCAACGATCAGCACATCGCGGGTGAATTCCCCGAACACGAAATAGCCGGTGCCGCGGGCGAGCGACAACGTCAGCAGGATCGCCGTCATGGTGGCTCGATAATGGTCCTTGCCGAGTTTGATGGCGTCGAAATAGATCGCATAGAAGGTGCTGCCGAAGGTGCCGACGATGGTGCCGGTCGCGCCGCCAAGGATGCCGCCAAGGAGCGCCGCGGCGCGCGGCGGCAG
The DNA here is from genome assembly GCF_001579845.1 of Rhodoplanes sp. Z2-YC6860. Classification (GTDB taxonomy): domain Bacteria; phylum Pseudomonadota; class Alphaproteobacteria; order Rhizobiales; family Xanthobacteraceae; genus Z2-YC6860. Next base: position 5,552,470 of record NZ_CP007440.1, on the reverse strand, counting down.
ATGGGGCTTCGCCGCACCGAATGTTCCCCAGAGCGAATAGGCGCCGTAGGCCAGCACGAAGCCGCCGATCCAGATCGCGAGCGTGTCGGATGAAAGCCGCGTGAACACCGCGAGGCCAAGGCCGACGCCGATCAGCGTGCCGGGAATGAGCTTGGCGATCTCCCACCACAGCACCTTGTCCCGGTCGCTGCCGAGGATGGTGGTGCCGCCGACCGCCGCAATCAGCGTCCAGGCCGGGATGAGAAGCTTCAACGGCAGCACCAGCCCGAGCAACGGCAGCGCGACGGCCGCCCCGAAGCCCGACGCGCCGCGCGCCGAATAGGCCGCCGCCATCACGACGCAGCTATAGATGATGACCGGAACGCTGAAGGCTTGGATGGCGGGACTCCTTGGCGGTGAACTTTATGCGCCGCCAAGGCTGTTGTCCCGCCCGGCACGACGATTCGAACAGGACGCGCGCGTTCCGGCCCGCAGAAATCGGGTGTTGGAATCGGGTGGGTTGGCGGCGCGGACCGGCTCATATCAGCCTCGTATCAAGTCAAAGGAGGACGATCATGAGCTTTCGGATTCGTGGCCTGCCGGCCGAAGACTTCCAGCACCTGTTCAAACTGTCAGACGACGAACTCGCCGCGCGTGGCGCCGTGCGCCGCATCGCGGACGCCCGCAATCCGGGTTATCCGTGCCGCGTCAGTCTCACGGACTCCAAGGCCGGCGACGAGCTGATCCTGACCAACTACGAGCACCACGACGTCTCGTCGCCGTATCGCATGCGCTTTGCGATCTATGTGCGCCGGGGCGAGGAGAGCTATGACGAGGTCGACAACGTGCCCGAGCAGCTTCGGCTGCGGACGCTTGCGGTTCGCGCGTTTGACGCCGACGGCATGATGGTCGGCTGGGAGCTGGTCGAGGGCACCGAGCTCGAGGCCGCGATCGAGCGGCTGAACGCAAATCCGAAGGCGGCCTATCTGCACGTCCACTACGCCGCGCCGGGCTGCTACGCGGCGCGGGTGGAGCGGAGTTGATTGGCAGCGCTGTCATTCCGGGGCGCGGGCGAAAGCCCGCGAACCCGGAATCCAGTACCGGAGAAACTGCCTGCTTGTCTGGATTCCGGATCGCTGCTTCGCAGCGTCCGGAATGACCGTGTTGAGAGAGCGACGGCTATCCGAGCCTAAGCCGCCCGTCGCAGCTTGTGCTTGCCTTCGAAATTCGGCGCCACCTCGCGCATGAAGCGGTCCATCTCTTCCTTGACCTGATTGTGCGGCTTCATGCCGACGTTGAAATAGAGGATCACCTCCGAGAAGCCGGCGGCCTCGACCTTCTTCAGCGAGTCGATGATGGCCTGCGAGTTGCCGAGCAGCACCGAATTGTCGGTGAGCATCTGCGGCTCGACCTTGTGCAGGCGCGCCACCATGTCGACGAAGTAGCGGTAGCTCGGCGGGGCGGTGGCGGCGTCGCCCGGCAGCGCCGGGATCACGCACTCCTTGTAGTAGCGGATCTGGCGCTCGCGCTGCGCCTTCTCCTGCGCCGGCGTGTCGTAAAGATGGATGAAGTAGCTGCACATCAGGCGGCCCGGCTTCTTGCCGTGCTTGATGCAGGTCTCGTTGTAGAGGTCGGCCACCTGCTTGAGCCCGCCGTAGCTCATCGAGGCGGCGAATGGGGCTACGATCAGGCCGTAGCCGAGGCGGGCGGCAAGCTCGATCGACGGCTTGGAGAACGAGCCGATATAGGCCGGCATCGGATTCTGGATCGGCTTCGGCGTGATGCGCACGTCGTCGAACTGATAGTGCTTGCCGTGATGCGAGATGCGGTCCTTGGCGGCCCAGAGCTTCTGGATCACCTCCATGCCCTCTTCGAAGATGCCCTGGTTGTCGCTGAAGTCGACATGGAACGGCGCGTATTCTCGGCTGTCGTAGCCGCGGCCCGAGGCGAAATCGACGCGGCCGCCCGACAGCAGATCGAGCGTGGCCCATTGCTCGGCGACACGGATCGGATGATGCAGCGGCGTGACGGTGACGGCCGGCGCGAGGCGGATGTGCTTGGTGCGCGAGGCGATATAGGACAGCACGAGGTCGGGGCACGAGAGCACGCCGAGCGAATTGAAATGGTGCTCGCCGATCCAGGCCGAGTGCATGCCGATCTGGTCGGCATATAGCGCCTCGTTGGTGATGTCGGTGATGAAGGTGTTGGCGTCGCGGGTGTTGTTTTCGTAGTGGTTGTCGCTCAGCGTGAAGTAGCCGAATTCCATGTTTCGCTCCCATCCGTGGTGCGGCGCTTGGAGGGCCGCATTCGCCATCTGCCGACAATAATGCATTTGCAATTGTTGAAATTGCAAGTGTTTGGGCTACACTGAAACCGTGATATTTACGTCAGTTCTGCTGCCCTAATTTAAACCCGGATACGTCACGCCGTGGCTCAGCGCCCGCATCTCGATCTCGACAACTACCTGCCGTACCTCATCAATCGGGTGGGCTCGGCGATCGCCGAGATCTACACCGGCGACATTCTGTCGCCGCTCGGCATCAGCCTCGACATGTGGCGCGTGCTGGCCGCGCTGTCGAACAACGGCGAGCAGCGCCAGATCGATCTCGTCTCGAACACCTCGATCGACGTCTCGACCATGTCGCGTCTGGTCACGCGGATGGTGCGGCAGGGACTCGTGACGCGCAACCGCTCCAAGACCTCGAGCCGCGAGGTTGTGATCGCGCTGACCGCGAAGGGCCGCACGCAGGCGGATGGCCTGATCCCGATCGCCAAGAAGCTCGAAGTGACTGCGGTCGGTGGGCTGTCGCCGAAGGACCTCGCGGTGGTCAAGCGCGCGCTCAAGCGCATGTATGCCAACCTCACCAACGGGCGCGGCAACCCGCGCTGATTTCTCTCCACCTCATCCTGAGGAGCACGGCGAAGCCGTGCGTCTCGAAGGACGAGGTGGCCCGGTCGGTGGCGGCCTCGTGCTTCGAGACGCCGCGCTTTACGCGGCTCCTCAGCATGAGGCCGGGAGGGATGCCCGGCCGCGCATGAGCCAAGCCCGCCACGCATTGGCCGGGCCGGGCGGGCTGCGATAGTCTGCCGCGCCATGAATATCCGTCCCGAGACGCCCCGTACAAAAGGCCCGCTGGTGTTCCTCGACATGGACCAGCAGGCGCTCGACGAGGCCTACGACCAGGAGATCTATGCGCCGAACCGCGCGCTGGTGGTCGAGCGGCGGAAGGCGGCGAGCGACCGGGCGCGCGCCATTCTCGGCAAGCCTTCGCGCGTCGCCTACGGGCCGAGCGAACACGAAGGCCTCGACATCTTCGATTGCGGCGTCAAGGGCGCACCGGTCAACGTATTCGTCCACGGCGGCGCGTGGCGGAGAAACGTCGCGGCCGACTATGCGCTGCAGGCCGAGCCGCTCATTCGCGCCGGCGCGCATGCGGTGCTGATCGACTTCATCAACGTCGACCAGGCCAAGGGCGATCTGTTCCCGATGTACGAGCAGGTGCGGCGCGCGCTGGCCTGGGTCTGGCACAATGCCGCAAGCTTCGGCGGCGACCGCGACAGGCTTTACGTGTCGGCGCATTCGTCGGGCTCGCACCTCTGCGGCGTGGCGCTGACGCGCGGCCTGAAGGAAGAGAGCCTGCCGCCCGATGCCTTCAAGGGCGCGGTGCTCTTGAGCGGCATGTACGATCTCGCGCCGGTGGCACTGTCCAAGCGCTCATCCTACGTGAACTTCACGCAGCCGATGATCGAGAAGCTTTCCGGCGGCCGCTACATCGGCGACCTTCACACGCCGCTGGTGCTGGCTTACGGCACCTGCGAAACGCCCGAGTTCCAGCGCCAGACCCGCGACTTCGCCGCCGCCGTCAAAGCCGCCGGAAAGCCCGTCGAACTCCTGGTCGGCGAGGCGTACAATCACTTCGAACTGTTGGAGACACTCGCCAATCCCTATGGCCTCACCGGCCGGGCGATGCTCCAACAGATGGGTTTGGTCGCGAAATAGAACTGGAGAAACAGGATGAATCAGGTCGTCAATGTGCAGAGCGCGAAAGGCCCGCTGGTCTGGCTCGACATGGATCAGAAGGCGCTGGACGACGCCTACGACCAGGCGGTCTATGCGCCGAACCGCGATCAGGTGCACAAGCGCAACGTCTTCAACAGCGACCGCGTGCGGCAGCGGCTCGGCGCGCCGAAGCGTCTCTCGTATGGCACGAAGGAGATCGAGCAGCTCGATCTGTTCGCGACGTCGAAGCCGAACGCGCCGATCTCGATCTTCATCCATGGCGGCGCGTGGCGAACGCGCACGGTGAAGGACTATCACTTCCTCGCCGAGATGATCGTTCGCGCCGGCGGCCACTGGATCGGCGTCGACTTCGACGGCGTCGAGAACACCAAGGGCGACCTCCTGCCGATGGCCGATCAGGTGCGGCGCGCGGTGGCCTGGGTTCACAAGAACGCCAAGAGCTTCGGCGGCGATCCTGAGCGCATTTACGTGACCAGCCAATCGTCCGGCGCGCATCTCTCCGGCAACATCGTCACCACGAACTGGAAGGACTACGGCGTGCCCGACAATGTCGTGAAAGGCGCGCTGCTCTGCTCGGGGATGTACGACCTCAAGCCGGTGCGGCTGTCGAAGCGCTCCGAATACGTGGCCTTCACCGACGAGGTCGAGGAGAAGCTGTCCTCGCAGCGCCATCTCGACCGGCTGAACTGCCCGGTGGTCGTCGCCTACGGCACCTACGAGACGCCGGAGTTCCAGCGGCAGAACCGCGAATTCGCCGCGGCCGTCAAAGCGGCGGGCAAGCCGGTCACGCTGCTCGTCGCCGAGGGCTACAACCACTTCGAGATGACCGAGATGATCGGCAATCCGGTGAGCCTCCTCGGCAGCGCCATTCTCGAGCAGATGAAGCTCTAAGGCGGCGGAGCGGTCCATGGACATGACGCGGCGGACGGTGCTGGCGAGCGGCGCGGTGGCCGCCGCGGGTGGCGCGACGGCGGCCGAGCCGCCGCCGCGCGAGAAGGGCCCTCTGGTCTGGATGAACATGGACCAGAAGGAGCTCGACGACGCCTACGATCAGGCGGTCTATGCGCCGAACCAGCCGCAGCTCGGCAAGCGCCGCAATGCCAACAGCCAACTCGTGTGGCAGCGCCTGGGTCCGCCCAGGCGTTTTTCTTATGGGCCGACCGAGATCGAAGGGCTCGATCTTTGGGCCACCAAGAAGCCCAACGCGCCGGTAATGGTCTTCGTGCACGGCGGAGCGTGGCGCAACGGCGTGGCGAAAGAGCACTGCTACGCCGCCGAGCTCCATGTGAATGCCGGCGCGCACTACGTCGTGCTCGATTTCATCAACGTCGACCAGGCCGGCGGCGACCTGATGCCGATGGCCGATCAGGTGCGCCGCGCCATCGCCTGGGTCGGCAAGAACGCGGCGAGCTTCGGCGGCGATCCGAGCCGGATTTATGTGTCGGGTCATTCGTCAGGCGCGCATCTCGCCGGCACGGCGCTGATCGCCGACTGGGCGGCGCTCGGCGCACCGGCCGACATCATCAAGGGCGCGGTGCTGTGCTCGGGCATGTATGACCTCAAGCCCGCGCGGCTGTCGAAGCGCGGCGCTTACGTGAAGTTCACCGACGCCATGGAGGATGCGCTGTCGACGCAGCGGCATCTGTCGCGCATCAACTGCCCGGTGGTGCTGGCCCACGGCACCTACGAGACGCCGGAGTTCCAGCGTCAGACGCGCGACTTCGCCGCGGCGCTCAAGGCTGCCGGCAAGCCGGTCACGCTGCTGGTCGGCGAGGGCTACAATCATTTCGAAATGCCGGAGACCTTTGCCAGCCCCTACGGTCTGCTGGGTCGCGCGGTGCTGGAGCAGATGAAGCTTGGCTGATGTGATGGGGAGCGGAACATGGCGGCGGATGGCTTTGGCGAACTGTCACGGCGGGGCGTGCTTGCGGGAGCGGCAGCCATGACCGGCGGCACGGCACTGGCGCAGAACGCGGCTGCGCCCCGCCCCAAGGGGCCGGTCGTCTGGCTCGACATGGACCAGAAGGAGCTCGATGACGCCTACGATCAGGCGGTCTATGCGCCGAACCGCGAGATCGTCATCAAGCGTTGCGCGCGCAACAGCGCTCTGGTGCGCGAACGAATCGGTGTGCCGAACCGCTTTCGCTACGGCCCGACCGAGATCGAAGCCGCCGACGTGTTCCCGGCGAAGACCCAGAACGCGCCGGTGATGGTGTTCGTGCATGGCGGCGCGTGGCGTGTCGGCCGGGCGGCGGACTACCACTACATGGCCGAGATGTTCGTGAACTCCGGCGCGCATCTCGTCGTGCTCGACTTCAACAATGTCGGCGAGGTCGGCGGCAGCCTGATGGCCATGGCCGATCAGATCCGCCGCGGCGTGGCCTGGACCGTGAAGAATGCGAAAAGCTTTGGCGGCGATCCGGATCGCGTCTATGTGTCCGGTCATTCGTCCGGCGGGCACTGGGCCGGCGTGCTGCTCACCACCGACTGGCAGAAGTTCGACCTGTCGCAGGACTGCATCAAGGGCGGCGTCTGCGGCAGCGGCATGTACGATCTCAAGCCGGTGCGGATGTCGGCGCGCTCGAACTACGTGAAGTTCACCGACGAGACCGAGCGGGAGCTGAGTTCGCAACGCCATATCGACAGGCTCGCCGCACCGGTCGCGATCGTCTATGGCACGATGGAGACGCCGGAGTTCCAGCGGCAGAACCGCGATTTTGCCGCGGCCGTGAAGGCTGCAGGCAAGACCGCGACGGTGTCGGTGATGGAAGGCTACAATCACTTCGAGGTCATGGAATCCTTCGGCAACCCGTACAGCCTGTTCGGCCGCGCGGCGCTGGAGATCATGAAGCTGCGCCCAGCCTAAAAATAAAAGAGGCGGGCAGGGAGGGAACGTGCAGGTCAAGACGGGGATCGGCCGGCGGGCTTTTGTCGCCGGCAGCGCTGCGCTGGCGTTGGCGCCGCGCGCAGCAAACGCGCAGAGCTTTCCGTCCGGGCCGGTGAAGCTCACGGTCGCGGTCGGGCCAGGCTCGAGTCCCGATGTGCTGCTGCGCCTGATCGGCGAGCATCTGTCGCAACTCTGGGGCCAGCAGGCCGTCGTCATCAACCAGCCGGGCGGGGCCGGTGCGGTCGCGATCCGCGCCGTCGCGGCCACTCCGCCCGACGGGTATTCGCTTTACATGGCGCTTGCCTCGAACTTCATCGCGCTGCCGGAGCTGCAGGCCAATTTCCCGGTCGACGTGGTGCGCGACTTCGTGCCGATCGGCTACATCGGCGAACATCCGATGGTGATCGCAGCGAGCAGCAGTCTCGGTGTCTCGACCCTGCCGGAATTCATCGCGCTCGCGAAGAAGCGAAAGGGCGAGCTCAACATCGCGGCCGGCAACCGCGGCAGCATCCTGCATCTCGCCGGCGAGTGGCTGCGCATCGCAGGCGATATTGACGTGCAGCTGCTGCACTATCCCGCTGCGTCGCAGGCCATCACCGACGTGCTCGGCGGCCGCGTGCAGGGCATGGTCGACGCGATGACGTCGATGAAGGGCGCGGTCGAGGGCGGCCAGATCAAGCCGCTCGCGGTCGCATCAAAGCAGCGGCTCTATAATTTTCCCGATCTGCCGACCGTCGCCGAGACATTCCCGGGCTTCGAGGCGATGGGCTGGTTCGCGCTGATGGCGCCGCCCGGCACGCCGGCGCCGGTGGCCGCGAAGATCAGCGCCGATCTGCGCACCGTGCTGGCCAGGCCCGAGATCAAGAAGCGCTTCGAGGACCTCGGCACATACATTCGTCCGATGACGTCCGAGGAGCTGACCGCTTTCATTCGCGAGCAGCAGCAGACCTGGCGTCCGGTCATCGCCCAGACGGCGAAGAAGATCAATTGACGCCGCTGTCTCCCCGCCCTCATGCTGAGGAGCATCGCCATAAGCGTGTTTACGCGCGTCTTCGACGCGCTATGGCGATGCGTCTCGAAGCACGAGGGCGGCCCGTGACCGGTGCTTACCTTTACATACTGCGCTGTTCCGACAGCAGCTACTACGTCGGCACGACACGCGCTGATCTTGAGGTGCGTGTCGCGCAACACAATGCCGGACTGTTCGGTGGCTACACTGCGACGCGGCGACCGGTCGCGTTGATCTTCTCTCAACACTTCGAATCAATCACCGATGCCATAGAAACGGAAAGACAGGTCAAGGGATGGACACGCGCCAAGAAGGAAGCGCTCATTCGCGGCGATTGGGATCGCCTCAAGCTGTTGGCACGCCGGGGGCGTCCCCATCCTTCGAGACGCGCGGCTTCGCCGCGCTCCTCAGGATGAGGACGGTTGGGGTCTTCGCCGTGGCGATGCTGGCTGCGGTGCTGTTGTTCAACGGCGCTCCCGTCAATGCGCAGAACTACCCCACCGCGCCCGTGCGGCTCGTCGTCACCACCGGCGCGGGCGGGGCGCCGGATGTCACCGCGCGGATCGTGGCGGAAGGGCTGTCGAAGCATTGGGGCCAGCAGGTGTTCGTCACCAACCATCCGGGCGCCGCGGGTTCGATCGGCATGAAGGTCGCGGGCACGTCACCGCCGGACGGCTACACGCTGCTGTTCGCGCTCTCGTCGAGCTTCGTTGCGCTGCCGGAAATCGCCAAGGACTATCCCTATGACCTGGTGCGCGACTTCGTTGCGATCGGTTTCGTCTGCGAGCAGCCGATGGCGATCGCGGTGCCGACCACACTTGGCATCAACACGCTCGGCGAACTGATCGAATACACCAAGAAGCGGCCGGGCGAGGTCAACGTCGCGGTTCTGAGCCGCGGCGGCATTCCGCATCTCACCTCTGAATGGATCAAGCTTGCGGCCGGCCTCGAATGGACCTCGATCAACTATCCAGGCACGCCGGCAGGGCTGTCGGACGTGATGGGCGGTCGCGTGCAGGTGATCATGGACGGGTTGCCGAGTCTCGCCGGTGCGATCAACGGCGGACAGCTCAAGCTCCTCGCGGTCGGCTCGCAGAAGCGCCTGCCGAACCGGCCCGACACCCCGACCATCTCCGAGACGCTGCCGGGCATTCCGCGTGCGCTCGGCTTTTTCGCTCTGATGGGCCCGCCCGGCACGCCCGAACCGATTGCAAAGAAGGTCAGCGAGGACCTGCGGACCGTGCTGGCCGATCCCGCGATGAAAAAGCGCTTCGAGGATATCGCAAGCTACATCAACCCGATGTCGCCGGCCGAGCTGAAGCAGTACATTGAAACCGAGCAGACCTTGTGGAAGCCGGTGATCGAGCGGATCTCGACGTTCAAGGCCAAATGACGGTGATGGATTTCCGCCTCGTCACGCCACGCTTTCTCTCCGCCCTCATCCTGAGCAGCCGAGCGAAGGAGAGTGCGGCCCGGTCGGTGGCGTCCCCATCCTTCGAGACGCCAGCCTCTGGCTGGCTCCTCAGGATGAGGACGGTTGGGTGTTTCGTTGCTGCGATCATTTTGGCAACGACGACACTTCCATCAAATGCCTTTGCCGATGACGCTTATCCGAACCGGCCGATCACCCTGATCATCCCGTTCGCGGCCGGCGGCTCGACCGACGTGATCGGGAGGCTTGTCGCCGAAGGCCTGCGCCAGGTGCTCGGCCAGTCGGTCGTAGCCGACAACCGCGCCGGCGCCGGCGGTTCGATCGGCACCGGCGCGATCGCGAAAGCCGTGCCCGACGGCTACACCATCGGCATGGGCACGGCGTCGACGCTCGCGATCAATCCCGCGACCTACAAGACCCTGCCGTTCGACGTGCTGACGGACCTCACGCCGATCGGCAACATCGCGGCGGTGCCGAACATCATGTCGCTCAGCCCGAGCGTGCCGGCCAAGGACCTCCGCGCCTTCATCGCGCTCGCCAAGTCGAAGCCTGGTCAATTCGCCTATGGCTCTTCGGGCCATGGCTCCGTCTCGCATCTGCTCGGCGAGCAGTTCAAGCTCGCGACCGGCGCCGATCTCGTCCATGTGCCTTATCGCGGCATGGGGCCTGCGCTGAACGGCGCGGTCGCGGGTCAGGTGCAGGTGGTATTCGACAACCTACCGACCTCGCTCGAACTCGTGAACGGCGGCCGGCTGCACGCCATGGCGATCTCGGGCGACAAGCGCGTCGAGGCCTTGCCGGACACACCGACCTTTGGCGAGCTCGGTATCGAAGAGGCCAATTGGATGGCGTTCTTCGGCTTGATCGCGCCGAAGGGAACGCCCGTACCCATCGTGCAGCGCTTGAACACGGCGCTGAAACAGGCGTTGGCGACACCGGAGATGCGCGAGCGGCTCGCCTCGCAGCAGGCGATCATCGTCGGCAATTCGCCCGAGGCCTTCAAGGCCGAGATCGCCCGTGAGCTCGCGCGCTTCAAGCGCGCGGTCGCGGCCGCCAAGATCGAATTGAACTAGCGCTTCTTGCCGTTGCCGCCCGACGGCTGGCTGTCGCTGCCCTTTTGCGAACCGTCCGGTCCGGTCGCGAACACGCCGTAATCGCTCGACTTGGTTCCCTGCTCAGCTGGCTTGATGCCGACGGCAGCCAGTCCAAGTCGAAACAGCTCGCGGACCGCGGCAGCCCGGCTCGGCATTCGCTGTTTGAAGCGGAAGTCATCCACCGCCGCCAATTCCTCAGGCGAAAGCATGATTTGCAGACGTTCGCCTCGTGTCAGGTCAGCGTTCATGGCCGTGCCCCTTGGCTCCTTATCCCATCGAGTTCCTCGTCAGTAAGGCTTGTAACGCGCGAGCGAGTGAGCAAGTTACTCATTCACATAAATTTGTCCTCTATTGTCATTTGACATGTTTGGTTCATAGGACGAATAGAAAGCCGTCAGCTAATAGTATTGATAGTCGCTGTACCCTGTATTTTTCGTCATTTTCGCTAATTTCTGGATGAACTCATAGTATTGCGAGAATTTTTATTCTTTTGATGATTGAGGGAAACTTGGAGCTGATCTAGAGTTCCTCACATGATCGGGGTGAAAGGATAGCTCCCATGCATGAAGGCTCCGACTACCGAAAACGCGCCGAGGAGTGCACTGCGCTCGCGCAAGCCGCGCGGACCCCATCGCAACGCACGATGCTGTTGCACATTGCCGACACCTGGATGCGGCTTGCTCGCGAAGCCGAGGATCGTGAGCAGGGCGGGCTTAAAATCGAATTGCCGCGGCAACGCTTGATGTGAGCGCCGTACGTCAACAGGCGGAGGATGTTATGCCGCAAATCCAATCCATGTCATCGAGCCACGACAAACCAGCCGTTGTTGCGAAATCTGATGTGCCGGTATGCCCGGCCTGTCAGCATACGATGACCGTCAGAACGTTCACGCTCTCGACCTCGATGGCCGGTGTCGGCGACACGATCTACATCTGCGATATGTGCGGCGCCGAGACCCATCGCATCGCCAAGCGGGAATAGTCTCCAGCCCCCGCAAGTCGGGCCCGCGCCGTTGCCGGCGCAAGCGCCCTCGCATGAGGTCACCTTCGGCAACCAATTGAGACGCGGCCCGCTGTTCCCTCTTCAGGAAAGGGAATATGATTGGTGAACTCAATGAATTGCTTTTCTGTTCAAGATTCTCGGGGAGTTAGGTCATGCGGAATACTTTGCTTGCTGCCATCAGCATTTCGGCTTTGACACTTTCGTCGTCGCAGCCGCTGGTCGCCCAGGGCGACAATCAGCAACTCGGCAATGTTCACTTCGAGACGTCGTGCAACGAGGTGGCGCAGCGCCGGTTCGACCGCGCCATGCGATACCAGCATTCGTTCTGGTATGCGGCGGCGCAGGAGCTGTTCGAGGAAACCGCCAAGGCCGATCCGGAATGCGGCATCGCCTATTGGGGTGTTGCGCTGTCGTTGCTGTCCAATCCGCATGGCGCCATTCCGGCGCCCAACCTCGTGCCGGGTCTCGCGGCGATCCAGAAGGCCAAGGCGATCGGCGCGAAGACGGAGCGCGAACGTGATTTCATCGATGCGCTCACCTTGATGTATGTCGACTACGACAAGGTGCCTCAGTCGCAGCGCATGCGCTCCTATCTCGGCGCCATGGAGAAGCTGGCGGCGAAATATCCCAAGGACGACGAGGCGCAGATCTTCTACGCCATCACGCTCAACACCTCGGCGTCGCCGGCCGATAAGAGTTACGCCCAGCAGCTCAAGGGCGCCGCGATCCTCGAACCGATCTGGAAGCGCCAGCCGCAACACCCCGGCATCGCGCACTACCTGATCCATCTCTACGACTATCCGCCGATTGCCGAGAAAGGCCTGCCCGCGGCGAAGCTCTACGCGCAGATCGCGCCGGCCGCGCCGCATGCGCAGCACATGCCGTCGCACATTTTCACCCGCGTCGGCTATTGGCAGGACTCGATTGCGTCCAACACCGCCTCGGCAAAGGCCGCAGAGCCGGCCAAGGAATTCGCCGAGCAATTCCATGCCCGGGACTACATGGTCTACGCCTATCTGCAGCTCGCGGATGACGGCGACGCGCGCCGGGTCGTCGACGACATGATCGCGGCGCAGGCTCCGGCGCCTGCGGCGCGCGGCGCGTTCTTCGCGCTGGCGGCGTCGCCGGCGCGTTATGCGATGGAGCGCGGCGACTGGAAAGCCGCGGCCGAGCTCAAGGTCACGCCGAGTGCATTCCGCGAGGCGATGGCGACGTCGCACTTCGCCCGCGCGCTCGGCGCGGCTCGCTCCGGCAATCCCGCAGCCGCCAAGGGCGACATCGCCAAGCTCGAAGAGCTTCGCGACCAGCTCAAAGAGGCCAAGGATGCGTACTGGGCCAACATCGTCGACATCCAGCGCCAGATCGCGGTCGCCTGGGTGCTCGATGCCGAGGGCAAGACGGACGAGGCGCTCAAGACGATGAGCGCCGCGGCCGACGCCGAGGACAAGACCGAGAAGGCGCCCGTGACGCCGGGCCCGCTCGCGCCGGCGCGTGAGCTTTACGGCGACATGCTGCTCGCGCACGGCATGGCGAAAGAGGCGATGGCCGCCTTCGAGGCGACCAAGACCAAGGAGCCGAACCGCTACCGCGGCTACGCGGGCGCTGCGGCCGCGGCCGAAAAGCTCGGTGACAAGGTCAAGGCCAAGGAGAACTATCAGAAGCTTGTGACGCTGACCGAAGGCACGGCTGCGGCGCGGCCGGAGCTGGCCGTGGCGCGCAAGTTCATCGCCAGCAACTAGGGCAGGTGGCGCAACGAACGCTGTCACCCTCCCCTGGAGGGGAGGGTCGACCGCCGCGCGCAGCGCGGTGGTCGGGGTGGGGTGATCTCTCACACCAAGGAAAGTTCACCCGTGGCAACATTTGGCCAAAGGGAATTAGAATAACCCCGTGCGGATCACGACAACCATACTTGCGGCCGCGACCTTCGCGCTGGGCGGACTGGTCGGCGCGTTTGCGTTGCTCGCACACAAGCCCGCCGAACAAAGCGGGCCGCTCAATCCGGTGTTTGCCGAAGTGCAATGGCCGTTCCCGCTCGACGAATGGGGCAAGGGCAAGGCGTTCCGCTGCGACGCCGCGCACTGCGGCGCGGAGGTCAATCTCTATCTCCGCGCCAAGATCGGCTTCTGCAACTGCACCACCGGTGTGTCCGATGATCCCGAGCTGGAGCGGCTCTCCGACTTCCACCTCGCCGGCAAGCAGGTCGCGGCGCTGGGCGACGGCCATCCCATCGCGGTGCACTGGATGAAGGGCCGAAGCCGCGGCTATTCGATCGGCGGCGCCAATCCGCCCGGCAAGTCCGCGCTGTCGGTCGCCTTCAACGACCGCTGCGACGCCATGGTCGCCATGGTGGTGACCGACCATGCGCAGCCGTCGGTGATCGAGCCCGCGGTGATCGAGTTTCTCAACAGCAAGACCGTGCTGCACTGGGCCGAGGTCACGCTCGGGCTGTAGGCACCGCAGGCCTCACTGTTGCGCGCGCACGCATGTCTCGGCCGAAGGACGTTGCGTCCGATCGGAAAGCCGCTGCGCCTCCAGATTGATTTTGCGAAAACGGGGATCGTTCGTGATCTCGCGTCCGATCCAGGCCGGGAGATCGATCGGCTGGTCGGGACGGGCCAACTCGATCTCGGCGACAACGATCCCCTCGAGCAACCCAGTATAGACGTCGATCGACCAAGTCGCACCGGCATGTGCGACAAAATACCGGGTCTTGTCGAGAATGTGCGCGGTGCACATCGTCCGCATGATCTGCTGGGCGTCGGACAGAGGAATTGGGTACTCGAATTCGAAACGGCTGATGCCGGATTTGCGGCTTTTCAGGACCACTGTGGCCGCCGAGTCCGTGATCCGCACCCGAACTTTCTGACCGTTTGTGCTGGCGATCAACCCGTCGCGAATCCTGACGCTCCCGATGACGGCATCCTTCCAATCGTCATTTTCGACGAGGAACTTGCGTTCGATTTCCAGCATGAACCGGTCTTTCGCTTATTTGTTAACAGCATAGGGCGAAAGGCGATGACCGGTTTTGACAAAGATCAATGGCTAGAGAGCTGTCACGAAGTTGGGCCGTCCTTTGAAAAAGTGCGCGGCTACTTCGCCGTCTGAAGGTTCAGCTTCTTCACCGCCTGGTCGTAGCGGGCGAGATCCTCCTTGAGGAACGCCGCATAGTTCTCGGTGCCCTTTTCCTCCATGACCATGCCGAGCTGGGTCATGCGTGTGGCCATCGCAGGCTCGCGCATCGCCTTGGCGGCTTCGGCCTGAATCCGGGCGACGATCTTGGGCGAGGTGCCGGCCGGCGCGACGAGCCCCATCATGGTCGCGACGTTGAAGCCTTTGATGCCGAGTTCGTCGCAGGTCGCGATCTGCGGTGTCGACGGCGAGCGTTGGAGCGTGCTGACGCAGAGGCCGCGCAGCTTGCCGGAGGCGATCAGCTCGATGACGTTCGGGATGCCGGACCAGCCGGCCTGGATCTCGCCGGTGAGAAGCCCGTTCACCATCGCCGAGCCGCCGCGATAGGGCACGTGCAGGAGGTCGATGCCGGTCCGCTCGGCGAAGATCGCGAAGGTGAGGTGGTGGATCGAGCCCGCGCCGGCCGAGCCGAAGCTCATCTTGCCGGGCTGCTTCTTGGCGAGCGCGATGAACTCATCGAGCGTCTTGGCGGCAAGATCGGGCGGCGTCGACAGGATGGTCGGCAGCGTTACGAGCGCCGTGATCGGCGCGAAATCCTTGATCGGGTCGTAGCCGAGGTTGGGATTGAGCACCGGGTTGATCGCGAGCGCGCCGGAGTCGCTGAACATCAGCGTGTAGCCGTCGGGTTGCGTCTTGGCGACGAGATTGGCGGCGACGATGCCGCCCGCGCCCGGCACATTCTCGACGATGAACGGCTTGCCGAAGGCCTGGCTGAACTTGTCGGCGAGGAGGCGCCCCATCACGTCCGGATTGCCGCCGGGGCCGGACGCCGCGATCAGCCGCACCGGATGCGTCGGCCATGCGTCATCGTCGGCGGCGGTTGCGGCGGACGCGAAGCCGAGCAGCAGCGTCAGCGCTAGGGCAATCGAAGTCTTCATTCTCATCAGCGTTCTCCCGGCACTCAGGCTTCGCCCCAGATATCGTTGGCAAGCTCGACGACGAGGCGGAGCTTCTGCTCCTGGATTTCCGGCGAAATGGGATTGCCGGTGTCGACGCTGGCGAAGCCACATTGCGAGCTGATCGCGAGATTGTCGAGATCGAGGAAGCGCGTCGCATCCTCGACACGCTGTCGCATCTCGGCCTTGTTCTCCATCACAGGCGTCTTGGTCGAGACGATGCCGAGCACCACCACCTTGTGCTTCGGCACGAGGCGCAACGGCGTGAAGCTGCCGGCGCGCTGCGAGTCGTATTCGAGGAAGTAGAACGGGATGTTCATTGCGTTGAACAACCGGTCGGCGACTTCGTCGTAGCTGCCTTCCGAATGCCACTGGCCGCCGCGGTTGCCGCGGCACAGATGCATGCCGATCCGCATCCCTGCGGGCGCGTTGGCGAGCATCCGGTTGGTGACGTCGATGTACTTGTCGATCAGCGCGCTCCAGTCGTCGCCGCGCGCCTTCAGCCACTGCTGCACGTCCGGATCGCCGAACTTGGCGAAGGCGGTCTCGTCGACCTGCACGTAGCGGCAGCCGGCCGCGGCGAGCGCCTTCAACTCCGCCCCGAAGGCCTCGACGGTGTCATCCCAGAACTGATCGAGATCCTTGTAGGCGCTTTGCAGCACCGCGGCGTCGCCGCCGCGAAAGTGAAGCGCGCAGGGGCCCGGAATGGTGATCTTCGGGATCAGCCGCGTGTTGGCGGCGATGAACTTGTAGTCCGGCACGTTGATCGGGTGCGTCCAGCGCACGCGGCTCTTGATCAGCGCCACCGGCTGGGCGGCGCGGTGGCCGGGATTTTCGCCCTTGGCGTCCTCGCCGCCGACGGTGTCGATGCTGAGTTCGCCGAGCTGGCGGTAGAAGAAGCTATGATAGGAGCGGCGGCGGAACTCGCCGTCGGTCGCAAATTTCAGCCCGACCTTTTCCTGCAGCGCCAGCACGCCCCTGATGGCGTCATCCTCGGCCTTTGTCAGTGCGGCCTGGTCGATCTCGCCGCGCGCAAATTTTGCTCTTTGGTCCAAGAGCGCCTGCGGGCGCAAGAAGCTGCCGATCTGCTCGGCGCGGAACGGCGGCTTGAGTTGCGACAGCATTGTTTCCTCCGCATGTTTGTTGCGTGAAACCCTAGAGCAGGCTGCAGCATGGAGCAACACGCGGCGGCGTGGTGGGAGATGCGGTGGGCAATATCCCCTCGGGCGCGAGGAGCGTATGCGGATGCATCGTGAAGCGGCGATTGCGCGATCGCTGTCCGACTCGTGCGGTCCCGCGATCGAGAACATCACGCGAGGCGTGACCGCAACGGTATTTTCTTACATGGCGCGCGCTGAAGCGAATCGTCTCGCGAGTGACAGATCAATGTCGAATGTGTAACGCGCGCGAAAAGCATTTTGCTTTCATTGATTTGTCGAGCACGCAGCGCGTCACATGATCGTCAGCGCGAACGACGATAGTGCCACCCCTCACTTTCGCTCCTCCCAACATTTTCAAAACAGCCAGGGGGCCTCGCATGCCAGCTTCAACCAGGACATTTTTGAAACTCCTCTCGACGGTATCGCTTGTGGCGTCGCTCGCCGTGACCGGTTTCTCTGCGTCCGCTCACGATGACGACAACAACGGCAACGGCAACAACAACGGAAACGAGCACGGCAACGGGCCGACCGCGTCCGTCTCGCCGAAGGTCGTGCTGATCTCGCTCGACGGCGCCAAGCCGAATTTCATTCAGCAGTTCATCGCCGAGGGCGTGCTGCCGCACAATGGCGGCCTCGCGAAGCTGAGCAAGGGCGTGGTTGCGCTTCGCAACGTCACCGCCAGCCCGTCGCTGACCGCGGTGTCGCATATCGCGATCGCGACCGGTTCCAACTCGGTCCACAACGACATCCCGTCCAACACCTATCACAATGTGGCCGCCACGATCGGCACCAGCGCCTCGGGCTTTGCCGGCGCGATCGGCGGCTATCAGTTGAGCCCGCTCGGGCCCTCCGCTCATCCCTCGGCCGAGCCGCTGTGGGTGAAGCTACGCCAGCAGGGCAAGTCGGTGGTGACGGCCACTTGGCCGGGCGCCGACGGCGCCGACATCAAGATCAACAACGTGACCGTGCAGGCGGCGCAGCCGCTTCGCGTCACCAACTACACGGTGCCGTTCGGCGCCTTTGGCGGCCTGAGCGCGACCGGCTTCGTGCTGACCGGCTCGCAGTTCTCCGCCGATCCGGCCGTCGCGGCGCAGCTCAGCGCCGCCGGGCATTTCTCCCACAGCCCGGTTCTCGCGACCGCGCCGTTCGAGACCTTCACCTGCTCATCGGGCCCCGCCTCGACCTGCACCACGACGGCAACGCTCGATCTCAAGTTCGAGATGCGGGCCGCGGCGCTCGACACCACCAATGACGGCGTCGTCAACTACGACACGCTGGTGATCTTCGAGAAGACGCAGGGGATCACCGCGGGTCCGTTCCATGCGCCGTCCACCGGCCCGGCCTATATCAAGCTCGGCGGCGAATCGGGTCCGTTCTACTTCGAGGGCACCGGCAACAAGGTCGGCGCGTCGTATTTCGTCTCGGCGATGTCGCCAGACCTCTCGACCGTGCACTTGGCGCGCTACGGCTCGAACTTCATTCCCCGCAATGCGCCGGTGATCGCCGATGTCGACGACATCAACAACAACATCGGCTTCTGGCGTCCGCAGGACGACTTCCGCATCGTCGAGCGGCTGAGTGCGGGCTTCGGCAGCTTCGCCGACACCGAGCTCGAAGCCATGCTGCTGGACCAGGTCCAGACCTTCGTGCGCTATCAGGCCCAGATCGGCGAACGTGCGATCCTCAAGAACCCCGGCGCCGATCTAGTGATGGTCTACATCGAGCAGCCCGACGGCTCGGAGCATCAGTTCTTGCTGAACGATCCGCGGCAGGCCACCAACCCGACCGATCCGACCACCACCGGCCGCAACCAGGACCGCGCCAAGGTGGCGCGCTATCGTGAGCACATCCACTTCGCCTATCAGCAGGCCGACGCGGCTGTGAAGCGGATCAGCCGCGCCGCGGGCCCGCACGCCAACGTCATCGTGGTGTCGGACCACGGCTTCGCGCCGTTCCACACCGCGGTCAGCCTGTTCAACATGCTGAAGAACGCCGGCGTCGACACCACGAAGATCGGCATCCGCACCTCGGGTCCGGCGGCCAACATCTACGTCAACCTGCAGGGCCGTGAGTCCGGCGGCACGGTGGACGCGGCGACCTACAACGCGCTGGTCACGCAGATCGCCAACGTGCTGCAGACCGCGACCGATCCGAATCCGACGTTCAACGGCTCGCTCGACCACAAGCGGGTGTTCACGGTCGTCAACAGCCGGCCGCTGAGCTGCCCGCAGGGCATCGGCGTCTGCACCAGCAGCAAGATCGGCCAGGACTTCGGCGACGTCTTCGCGCTGATGGATGTCGGCTACAATTTCGACGGCATCCAGTCGCCCGGCGTGGCCCGCCAGGGCGACGCGCCGTTCAACTCGGCCACCACGGTGTTCTCGACGCCGAACTTCTATGGCGCCCACGGCCACGATCCCAACATCGAGGACATGAGCGCCACGTTCATCGCGGAAGGGCCGGACTTCCAGAAGCACAAGATCGTCCGCGACATGCGCAACATCGACGTCGCGCCGACCATCATGAGCATCCTCGGCGTCAGGCCGTCGTCGACGGTCGACGGCCGGGTGCTGAACGAGGCGCTGCGCTAGGCACGACGCGACATATTGTCCGGACACTCCCGACGGGCGCCGAGAGGCGCCCGTCGCTGTTTGATGCGGCTCTCTCCATGGCGCTTTGCGCTTACCTGAAACCGGCGTAGCGTGTCGTTCAAGGCGGCAAAGAATCCGCCGGACAGGTTCGTGGAGGAACGCCGTGACCATTTCCCGCCGCAGCATCGTCGCTGCGGGCGCCGCCGCGCTCGCGTTGCCGCGCATCGGCTTCGCCCAAGGCGCTTACCCGTCGCGCACCGTGCGCTTGATTTGTCCGTTCCCGCCCGGCAGTTCGCCGGACCTAGTGGCGCGGCTTGCCGGCCAATGGCTGTCCGACGCGCTCGGGCAGCCCTTCGTGATCGAGGACCGGCCGGGCGCCGGCAGCAACATCGGCACCGACGCCGTGGCGCATTCCGCGCCCGACGGCTACACGCTGCTGGCGTCAGTGCTGACCAACGTGTTCAACACCACGCTCTACACCAAGCTGAGCTTCAACTTCGGCAGCGACTTCGTCCATGTCGCAGGTATCGCCAACGCGCCCTATGTCATCGTGGTGCCGCTGAGCTTTCCGGCCAAGACCGTGCCGGAGTTCATCGCCTATGCCAAAGCAAATCCCGGCAAGATCAACATGGCGTCGGGCGGCACGGGCTCCTCGTCACACATCTTCGGTGAGCTGTTCAAGGCCATGGCCGGTGTCGAGATCGTGCACGTGCCGTATCGGACCAATTACATGCCCGATCTGATGGCCGGCCAGGTGCAAATGGCGGTGAACCCGATGCCGCAGGCGCTGGAACTGGTCCGCAGCGGCAAGATCCGCGCGCTCGCCGTGACCACCAAGGCGCGCCAGGCGTCGTTGCCGGATGTGCCGACCGTCGCCGAAACCGTCCCGGGCTATGAGGCGCTCGGCTGGTACGCGCTGGCAGCGCCCAAGGGCACACCGACCGAGGTGGTCGACAAGCTCAACGGCACGATGGCGAAGATTCTGGTCGATCCGAAGTTCAAGGCGCGGCTCGCGGACCTGGGTGTCGAGCCGATGCCGATGACGCCCGTGGAATTCGCCACGTTCATCGGCAGCGAAACCGACAAGTGGACGAAGGTGATCAAGGCCGCGGGCGTGGTGTTGGAGTAATTGCAACGCATTGTCGCTGCTTTATTTGCAGCGGATTCGCTCTCGATCCGTCATCCTGAGGCGCGAGCGCAGCGAGCCCCGAAGGATGCGGCCCCAGATTTTGGGGCCGTCTCCTTCGAGGCCCGCCTTCGGCGGGCGCCTCAGGATGACGGGGAGGGAGAGCCCGAGTGGCTTTTGCATCCCGCCGCAGCGCTAAAAAAGGGGAGAGGCCGATGGCACGTCGTCCTGTGATCGGGGTGATGGGAGCGGGCGATGGTCCCCGCCCGCAAGATTTGGTCATGGCGCGTGAGCTCGGCGCGGCGGTGGCGCGCGAGGGCTGGGTGTTGCTGAGCGGCGGCCGCGATATTGGCATCATGGATGCGGTCAACCAGGGCGCGCGCGCCGCCGGCGGCCTGACCATCGGCGTGCTGCGGGCGAGCGATACCAAGGGCGTCTCGGATGCCGTGGATATCGCCATTGTCACCGGCATGGGCAGCGCGCGCAACGCGATCAACGTGCTGTCGAGCGATGTGGTGATCGCATGCGGTGTCGGCGGCACTGGCACGGCGTCGGAGATCGCGCTGGCGCTGCAATCGAAAAAGCCGGTGGTCCTGCTCAACGACAGCGAGGACAGCCGCCGCTACTTTTCCCGCATCGGCGGCGCACTGGTGAGCGTGGCCGATACGGTGGAGGCTGCCATCGCGCGGGCGCGCGATCTTCTGGCGGCAGCGCGCTAGAGCACCGCGCCGCTTGCATCCCGCCGCAGCACCCGGCCCGGCAGCGCTTCGGTGTGCTTTGCATCTTCCACGACCGGCACGCCGTTGACGAGCACCGTCGTTCGCGTGCCGCTCGGAAACTGATGCGGGTCGGCATAAGTCGCGCGGTCGCGGAAGTCGGCCGGATCGAAGATCGCCACGTCGGCGCGATAGCCTTGCTTCAGCAGCCCGCGGTCCTTGAGCTTCAACGCCCGCGCGGTGGCGCCCGTCATCTTGTGGATCGCAAGCTCGAGTGGCAGCGCGCCGCGCTCGCGCACATAATGATGCAGGATGCGCGGGAAGGTGCCGTAGAAGCGCGGATGCGGCATGCCTTTGCCGACCTGGCCATAGGGCGCGACGCAGTTGCCGTCAGAGCCGACCAGCGCCGCGGGCGAGGCGACGATATGCTCGATGTCGTCCTCGGAGATCGACGTCACCAGCACGCGCGTCGCGCCCTGGTCGTCGACCAGATAGTCGGCGAGTGTGTCGACCGGGTCCTGCTTGCGCTCGTTGGCGATCGAAAGAAGCGTGCGGCCGGCGAACTGCGGCAGATGCGGCGAGATCGAGATCTGCACGCAGTCCCATGACGGGATGCGGCCCCAGTTGTTGAGGCCATCGCGCTCGATATCGGCGCGAATGCGCGCCCGCGTCTCTGTCTGCTTCAGCCGGGCGATCATCGCCTCGACGCCGCCGGCCTGCACCCATTGCGGCAGCAGATTCTTCAGCGGGTTGGAGCCCGCCGCATACGGATAGGCATCGCAGTCGACATCGAGCCCGCGCGCGCGGGCGTCTGCGATCATCGTCAGCGCCGTCTCGGCCTTGCCCCAGTTGTCGGTGCCCGAGCATTTGAAATGCACGATCTCGACGTGGACGCCGCACTTGTCGGCCACATCGATGGCTTCCTCGACGGATTCGAGCACCTGGTTCGACTCGTCGCGCAGATGCGTGAAGTAGGCGGCATTGTATTTCTTCAAGAGCCGGCCGAAGGCGTGCATCTCGTCCGGCCGCGTGTACGATCCCGGCGGCGTGAACAGGCCCGACGACATGCCGAGCGCGCCGGCCTTCAAGCCGTCTTCGAGCAGCGCCAGCATCGCATCGAGTTCGGCTGCGGTCGGCGCGCGATCCGCCATGCCCATCGCCATCAGGCGCAGCGTGTTGTGGCCGACCAGCATGCCGGCGTTCACGGATGTGGCCGGGAACGTGTCGAGATATTGCGGAAACGTCAGCTCGCGGAACGGCGTCCACGGCGCCGACGGCGAAAGATAGTCCTTGAGCAGCTCGACCTTGCCGGCAAGGCACGGCGCGACCGAGAAGCCGCAATGGCCGATGATCTCGGTGGTGACGCCCTGGCGCACCTTGCTCTCGGCCTTGGGATTGATCGGCAGCGTGAAGTCGGAATGCGTCTTGATGTCGATGAAGCCCGGCGCGACCGCGAGGCCTTCCGCATCGATGGTCTTGCGCGCGGGCTCCGCGATCGTTGCGCCGATCGCCGCGATCCGCCCGTTGTCGATGGCGACGTCGCCACGAACGCCCGCGGCGCCGCTGCCGTCGAACAGAAGTCCGCCGCGGATCAGGATGTCGTGCACGCCAACACTCGCTTCGGTTCGAACGATGGATTGAGAGGAGAGGGGATGGATAGCGCCCGCACCGTAGCGAAGCGCCGGCCGAATTCAATCATCGGGGCCGCTTCCAGGCACGATCGTTCGGAGCTCACACAGGTGCGCTCTATATCCCCGTCATCCTGAGGCGCGAGTGAGCCATCAGCGCGTTTACGCGCGTCTTTCGAGGCTCGGGCTAGGGCGCGTCGAAGACGCGCGTAAACGCGCTTGCAGGCCGGGCACCCTGCGCCCGTTAGGATTTGCGCAGCCCTGTTTCTTGGCAATGATTTCAGAAAGCTCTGCTACGCCAGCATCCATGGGTCGGTGCATGCGAAGCGCCTCTGCCTGACCGCAAGGATCTCCCGACGGCTGGTGACAGCCGGCGGGAGTTTTCCTTTGGTTTCGCGGCGGGCCGCCGGCCGGCCGTGCTCACTGCGGCGGCTGGGCGTCATCCTCCAGAACCTCGGCGATCCGTTCCCAGGTTTTCGCCATGTTTTCAATGATGAGCCGGTGCGCCACATGGCCGGCGGCCGCAGCGAGTTCAAGACACTCGGCGGCCTTGTCCTTGGCGACGGTGTGCGTGAGGTGGGGCTTCTCCAAAGGGGCCTCCCGGATTGCCCGCAATAACGTGTGTCAATCGACATAGTTCAGCCCCGATGCGCCAAAAGCTTCGGTGCGCTGCAAAAAAACCGCGGA
Source organism: Rhodoplanes sp. Z2-YC6860 (assembly GCF_001579845.1). Classification (GTDB taxonomy): domain Bacteria; phylum Pseudomonadota; class Alphaproteobacteria; order Rhizobiales; family Xanthobacteraceae; genus Z2-YC6860. The sequence goes on along the minus strand of NZ_CP007440.1, from coordinate 5,529,053 downwards.
AGAGGGACGTGGCCGAACGCTGTGTCGGCAGCCCGGCGCTGCTCGCAAACCAAAAAGGCCGCCGTGCGGGAGGCCTTTCGCTCGATCGGTCTTTTCGCTCTCGCAGTCCCTGGGGTCGGCGGCGGTTGAAGGAAAACCAGAAGCGCCTCAGGCAAGCGGTCGTCAGCGGCGATCGTGCGGGCAACGGACGATGAGCGATCGACGGTCGTCAGCGGCGCGCGATATCGAATATCCGAGCTAAGGCATCGGATGATTCGGACGTTCTGCTTTCTCCTGGGACGCGGGCTTCTTCTTCTTCTTCAACAACCGAACGCGCAAGTCGTATTGCTCGGCAAGCTCTTCCCATATCGCGCGATGCTTTTCCGATGTCGCGGCTCTCGACCGCGCGCGGCAATCTTCGGCGCGGCGCATCAAAGGCGCGATAATGCATTCTTCCCGCATTTTGTCGTCCCCTGCCGCAGCTCTGTTCGAGCGCGAGGGGTGATTTCAACGGGATTGTCCGAGCCTTGTCGCTGTCGCGAATCGACGCGGCCGCAAGGCTGCTTGTGAAGCTCTATCAATAAGCTGCGGCTATCGCTTAATTACAGATGAAAATCGTTAGTTGCATCGCGATACGATGGAGCTGAAACGAACAAGCCCCGCCGAAGCGGGGCTTGGGTATTGGCCTGGGAAACCAATACGCGGTTACTTCGCGCCCATCGGGTTGATGGCGTCCGTGAAGAACTTGGTGCGCTGCGCGTCGCTCGCGTCGACGTTCACCACGGCCGGCGCAGCCTTCGCCTTCCGCTTGTGCTTGGCCGCATCGGCGGTCGTGCTTACGGCCGCGACCAGCAGCATGGACAGAATCAGTGTGAGTTTTTTCATTTCTCAGCCCCTAGCAGTCAGAAAGTTGTCGCCCACCGAATAGGACGATAGTCAATAATTCAGGACTGCGAAAGATTGTCACAGGGCTGCCAACGGTATTTTTTTACGGAAGATGGCTGGAAATACGTGCGCTTGACGAAATTTTATGTTCCTGATAAGTTCTGATTTGCCTCGTTCGTTGAGGGCGTCATCTAGAGACGTCTATTTGGCGGAGCGGGGTGTGGCGCCTGCAGGCGTGGCCCGTAACCACGTCCCAGGGTGTGGGGTCATTGTCCGTCCCCGATGAGGGGGCCGCCTTCAGTGGCAGGGCGCGGTCGGGTGAAAGCGGGCGCAAATGCCCCCTGGAGCATGGTGGGTGAAAGCCCAGCCGGTCCGATCGAATCTCGAACGGTGGCCTCGCAATAAATCGCCACAGTGGAGCGCCGGGAGGCGAGCGGACCTGATCGCAAAGGTCCGCGGGCGCCCTCGCAAAGCGCCCAGATATCTGCGCCGTCTCGGCGCTCCGCTCCCTCAATCTGTGAGGGTAAGGAAAAAGAGAGAGGCGCTGGCCCCGTGCCTGATCTGAAGGGGCCGATGGCGCACGTCTGCAGGCCGGAAACGGACTGACCAATTCGAACACTGACCCATTCGAACGAGGAGCGCACGATGTCTGCATCAGAAGTGCCCTGGTACATCAGCCTGATCGTGTCGTGGCTGCCATTTTTAATGCTGATAGGAATCGGCTGGTATATCGGGCGGCAGCTTCGGCGCTGTCTGGTCACCAGGGACGGCCGTTCGCTGGCGGATGTGTGCGCCGAACTCACCGTCGAATTGAAACGCGCGAACGACCGCTCAAATTCGAAATAGGGTACGAGCGTCAGCGAGTGCTTTGGCTGCTCAAGGTCGTTTCGATCTGATCTTCAAAAAAAGCGAAGTGATCTGCACCATAAAAAAAGACGCCGGTCAGGAATGGGCAATGACCGACGTCCCGTAAAGTTAGCGCTGGTTTTTGGATGGTGCAGCGCAGGTGCAACCTATCCACGAGTGCCGAGCTCTGTATGTCAGGGTGGGCCCTACAACCCTGACTATCGGTCTCGAAAGATACAATCGCGTCCAAACCGGCACTGGTTCGGGAGGTCTCTGCCAGAACAGAGCGGGAAATTTAGAATCCAAAATAGTTGCGTTTCATCGTGCGTGGTTTGTCCCGGCGATGTCAGCGACGGGAAATGAAAGAGGCCGCCAACGGGGCGGCCTCTAAGCTTCCTAGCGTTGCATCGTTCAGTAGCGTCCGCAGTACCGGCGGAGCGAAAGCGGCGTTTGGCTGCCCATGCTGCAGTAGTACTGGATTTCACGCTGGGAGAGCCGGCGCCCTTGATAGTAGTAGTCGTCATCGTCGTCGCGCTGGTAGCCCCCGCGATAACCTCCGCCGCAGTAGGGCCTGACGCTGGCAGGAGTCTGACTGCCTTGACTGCAGTAGTAGTCGATCTCTTCCTGGCTCAACTGGCGTCGTGGACGGTAGCCGGTGAGCGCTCCGCCGCGACCTCGGCAGTATGGCCTCACGCTTGCGGGGGTCTGCGATCCCATGTTGCAATAGTATTCAAGGTCGCGTGCGCTGTATTGAGCGTTGGCCTCGGATGTGATGCCGCACCAGGCGGCGAAAACAAACGCCAGCGCAATGACAAATTTCATCGTGGTCGCCCTCATGAATTCAGTCTCCGATTGGTATTGGAGATTACCGGGAGCCAGATGAACAAGAGCCGAATGTTCCATGCGGCGAAGCGGCTGAATTCAAGTCAGGCCACCACGACATTGCGGCTAACAGGGGCGAAACGGGCCAGTACCAAGTTTCTGGTACTGGCCGAATTAGGCCACTCGCAGATCCAAAGTAGGCCACTAACTTAGGGCGCTAACCCAAGCTCGCCGTTAGAAATTTTGCCGTGGATGGATTGGGGTTCTGCGGACTCTAGTTCCAGCGAATCGCTTATCTAGATCGACCCCGGAGCGCTTCCGGCACTCCGGGGCCTATTCAACCGCTGGCGAGCAGCGGGAATTAGTCCGCACAACGTATTGTTACGATTCGTTACAGAACTTCAACGCCGCTCGCCCGACCATCAACAGGAGCCGCCATGGCTGGGCGCTACAAGGTCATGTTGTTGCGTGTCGCGTTTCAGTACGAAATTGAGAAAACAGCGAGTGCTATTCCTCGGATCGTGACGGCCGTGAAACGGTGGTGCCGGCCGGCAATGCACAGCAAGAGAATGGTCGGGTTTGTGATCCTGACGGAAGAAACGTCCGAACAACTAATGGACCGTTTGAGGCCGACGCTTGAAAGCATTACGGCCATCGAAAACTACTGGTGCCACACCATCCTCAACGACGTTGTTGGCCGCGAGCGAAACATGGACCCGCTCACTTTCTACGTGGGGGAGGCTTGGCAGGAATTGAGGAAGCGGAATGATCCGAAATACGTGCGCAAGCCTGAGCGGGCGGAAACGCTCGTCGTAGGGTACATGAAGGATTTCGATAGCCGCACAGCGGTCAAGATGGGCATCAAAGGCCGCCGTATGTGGCAGAAACCTGAGAGCGCGGATCGCTAATAATACAGCCGACATCTCGCCCCTCAAGGTTGTGAGGGGCGAGATTGACTCCTTTTCCTCGCATTGACAATCGACTCAAAAGAGTCCGGGGCATCGATTCGATTCGTGGTTGTGTTAGTCGAAGAGGTCGCCCTGAATTACACGGAACTGCCGCCGCCGATCCGCAGGGGTAACCTTCGGCGAGATCGGCTGCGTTGCTAGTGCGGCCGCGACCAACTCGCCAATCGACCACACGCGATCCGCAAGGCCCAATGCCATCGCGGGCGTCATCTTGTGGGCTTCATGCACGCGGCAGAAATTGTAGTGCATGACGTACAGCGAGATCGCGGAGCAGTGATTCTCCAGCCGCTTCGAAAAGCCGTTGCTGAGGCGCGAGAACCGCTTTGAAGACATGCGCAGCGTCAGGTTGCTGCGCTCCACGTAGCTGGTGCTGATGTTGGCGGGGAGGCCGCTTACTACCTCGCGCTCTACTGCGATTACCTCAGCGGGGCTGTAGCGTCGCGCGGCCTCTTTTACCGCGAGGTTCGTTACGCTGTAGGTCTTTACGATCACGCCATGCGAGACGCGGCCCGCGAACACGTCGCGGATCGCGTTCTTGTAGGGCAGGAAACCGTCAGTCGAAATCTCTGGAGCGCCAATCACGCGCTCGCGCAGATCGTGGACGAACTCCAGCGTGTTCTCAGTGTCGCGCTTGCCGGTGCGGTAGGCGATGATCGCGCGGGCTGCAGAGGCCAAGCCAACGAAAGTGTATTGGTCGCCCGCCACCATGGCGTCGGGCTGGTTCGGTTTGACGCGCTTCTGCTTGCGACCGACGTAGGACCACAGTTCATCCAGCTCCAGGCGGGACACGCGCAGGCCGGTCATCTTGCCGTCGTGCAGGGCGGCGCAGCCGAGCCCGACCTTGAGAGCCAGGTCGCCGATGGTGCCGCGGTTGACGCCGGTGATGCGGGAGACAGCTCGGATGCCAAGGCCGTCGCAAAGCGCAGCGATGACTTCAATTTGCTTATCGAGGGGAAGGACGTTCATGGGCTCAATCCATGATGTGGATTGGCCCGAAGCCTGACTCTAGAAAAACAGCGTGGAATCCGCTATATTCGCCAGATGGGTCACTTGCTTCGGGGCTCAATCCCGGGGTTTTTGATCCGGTCCGGCACCCCTTGCAGGGGGTGTCGGACCACTAAGTCGCTACCAGTTCAGGGCGTCGGATTCGGACCGACATTTCCGCTGGGGTAAGCAGGGCGTCCTACCGTTAGACGAGCCCTGAGAACTTGAAGCCGATTGCGAGGCCGCTTTTCCCTGGTTTTACCCCCTGGGAAGGCGGCCTCTCCCTTTTCCTCGCCCCCTTTGCTCGGCTAGCGCGCCGGGGGCTCCAACCCTCCTAGTCATAGGCAATCCTCATCCGATATGAGGACGGTAATGCGGATTTAGGATACGGTCAAGTCACTTTTCACATTCCGCGAATTATTTTGTTGACGTGATGCGGCAGCAGGCGTACTTACCTCCCGGACGGTTCTTCAAGATGGACGGAGGCTTTCAAATGGCAGGCGAGAACAGTGCCTCTGCGGAGGCCACGAAACTGAACACCAGCGAAGAAGGTGCAACTAAGCAACGTTCGACAATTGCGTTTCCATATGCGCCGCTGGGCGACACGATTGAGCTTGCCGAAGCAATTCACGGCAATGTTGGCTTAGGCGAATGCGACGATGATCAGCTCGCCGTCTGGACCAAGCAGAGCCCAAAAAGCAGCGGCTTCCGGGTGCAGATTGCATCGGCGCGCTTATTTGGTCTGATCACCAGCCCCGCAGGCGGGAAGTACCGGCTGGCAGATTTGGGAAGCGCCATCGTTGATCCGAACCAAACGCGCGAAGCGCGAGCAAATGCGTTTCTGAACGTGCCGCTGTATCGTGCGATCTTTGACAAATATCGCGGCGGGGTGCTGCCGGGACAGGCCGCAGCGATGGAGCGCGAGATCGTCGCGCTTGGCGTGTCCGACAAAGTGAAGGATCGGGCGCGACAAGTTTTCGAGCGCTCGGCGGAACAAGCGGGCTTCTTCGCCCACGGACGCAATCGCCTTGTCATGCCCGGCTTTGCCGCTCGACAGGCGGACGCTGCACCACCCCCGCCGCCACCGGCGGATGAGCCACAAGACGAAAAGAAAAAAGGCGGCAACGGCGGCGGCTTCGATGGGCACGATCCACTTATCATCGGCCTCTTTCAAAAGCTTCCCGAGCCCGAAGCGGATTGGCCGGTTGCTGCTCGCCTCAAGTGGCTACAGACCGCGGCGAATATCTTTGATCTGCTTTACAAAGGCGACGGGGGCGGGATTTCGATGAGCGCCGCTCGCGCTGAGCGCTCACCTCGACCGCAGCACGACGATTAGAAAGAGGCCGCCAACTGAGGCGGCCTCAATGCACACTCTCACTTGCATCTTCCAAATTGTGAGTCTGCTCTGCCGGGGTTCTCTTGTCCTCAGCGAAGGCGAGAACAAGCCAAGCCTCGGCGATGGTCATCAGAATTTGGCGCGATTCCGGCCTCATCTTATCGGCCATGTCCATGCAATCTTTGGCGCGCTTCCTGAACTCGGACGCAGTGGTCATGACGCACCTCACACCGAAGACGTACCGACGATGTGCAGGCTAGGCGCGCTAGACCCTAGAGGCTGTCCCGTTTTGCTCGTTTTCCCGAGAATGAGTCCGCGTCTGTTCGGTTAGCTTACGTGCTGGTCTTCCGTTCCACTGCCCGGATATTGTGTGGCTGGCTTTTGCATGCCGTCCGCTTCGTCGGCCAGCCTCAGGTATGACTCAGCGAGCTTCCCAAGCTCCCGGCGTTCCGCAGGATCGGCAGTCTGTTCGGCTCGCTCCAAAACCCGCAGCGCTCGCATCCGAAACCCGTTCCCGTCTGGCATTTTCGCCCCGTTGTCTTTTTACATACACATCGGGGAATGCGTTGATCGCGCTAACGTTCCGGGAACCGGGCGCGGAAGGCGACAAATCGCACAAGATTCAAAACAGGCCACTGCATGATTCAAAATAGGCCACTAGGGGTCGAAACAGGCCAGTACCAAGTTTCTGAAAAGAACATATTGCGAACATAGAACAAACAGTGTACGCTGGCTCCTCAATCAAACACGGGCGCATTACCCGGGAGGGGTGCCCGTTTGTGAGACCTCCGAATCCCGGTCATAAGGAGCGACGACAATGGCCCCGGCCGCTTTGCGCGTAGTTGAAGGTGCTTCCATGGATAAATCGAAGGCGCTGGACGCCGCGCTGTCCCAGATCGAGCGGAATTTCGGCAAGGGCTCGATCATGAAGCTCGGCAAGGGCGCCAATAAGCTCGAGATCGAGACCATTTCCACAGGTTCTTTGGGGCTCGATATCGCGCTCGGCGTCGGCGGTCTGCCGCGCGGCCGGGTGGTCGAAATCTATGGGCCGGAATCCTCCGGCAAGACCACGCTCGCTTTGCACACCGTTGCCGAGGCCCAGAAGAAGGGCGGCATTTGCGCCTTCATCGACGCGGAGCACGCGCTCGACCCGGTCTATGCGCGCAAGCTCGGCGTCAATGTCGACGACCTCCTGATCTCGCAGCCCGACCACGGCGAGCAGGCGCTGGAGATCGCCGACACGCTGGTCCGTTCGGGTGCGATCGACGTGCTGGTGGTGGACTCGGTTGCGGCGCTGGTGCCGCGCGCCGAGCTCGAAGGCGAGATGGGCGACGCGCTGCCGGGCCTGCAGGCGCGTTTGATGTCTCAGGCGCTGCGCAAGCTCACCGCCTCGATCAACAAGTCCCACACCATGGTCATCTTCATCAACCAGATCCGCATGAAGATCGGCGTGATGTACGGCTCGCCGGAAACCACCACCGGCGGCAATGCGCTGAAGTTCTACGCGTCCGTGCGCCTCGACATCCGCCGCATCGGCTCGATCAAGGACCGCGACGAGGTGGTCGGCAACCAGACCCGCGTCAAGGTGGTCAAGAACAAGCTCGCCCCTCCGTTCAAGCAGGTCGAGTTCGACATCATGTACGGCGAGGGCGTGTCGAAGACCGGCGAGCTGATCGACTTCGGCGTCAAGGCCGGCGTGGTCGAGAAGTCCGGCGCCTGGTTCTCCTATGACAGCCAGCGCATCGGTCAGGGCCGCGAGAACGCCAAGACCTTCCTCAAGGAGAATCCGGAGATGGCGGCCCAGATCGAGGCCGCGATCCGGCAGAACTCCGGCCTGATCTCCGACCAGATCACCAACAAGGAAGAGGGCGACGATGACGACGAGGCCGCGGAGGCCTGATCGGCCCGCGGCATCGCTTCTGGAAACGCTTGAGTGAGTTGCGCTCCCGGCCGACGTCGGGGGCGCTTTTCTTTCTGGAAAACCGCGGGGCTGGAAACCTGAGAATGCCACGCTTTTCGGTGCGGCCCACCGAAACGGCCCCGCAACCCGGGGCTTTCCAGCCCGTTCCTGGACAGTCCGAGACCCCGCCGCTACATATCCCCTTGAAACATCAAGGGCCGCCACGTTCGGCCGTGACAAGGATCAGGTCGGCCGAATGAGCGGCGTCAACGATATCCGCAAGGGCTTCATCGACTACTTCGCCAAGAACGGCCACGAGCCCGTGCCGTCGTCGCCGCTCGTGCCGCGCAACGACCCGACTCTGATGTTCACCAATGCCGGCATGGTGCAGTTCAAGAACGTCTTCACCGGGCTCGAGAAACGCCCCTACCAGCGGGCGGTCACGGCGCAGAAATGCGTGCGTGCCGGCGGCAAGCACAACGACCTCGACAATGTCGGCTACACGGCGCGCCACCACACGTTCTTCGAGATGCTCGGCAACTTCTCGTTCGGCGACTACTTCAAGGACCGCGCCATTGAGCTCGCCTGGAACCTGATCACGAAAGAGTTCGGCCTGCCGAAGGACAAGCTCACCGCGACCGTCTACATCGACGACGACGAGGCGTTCGGGCTCTGGAAGAAGATCTCGGGGCTGCCCGAGTCCCGCATCATCCGGATCGCCGGCGCCGACAACTTCTGGCAGATGGGCGACACCGGCCCCTGCGGTCCGTGCTCGGAAATCTTCTACGACCACGGCGACAAGATCCCTGGCGGCCCCCCGGGCTCGCCCGACGCCGATGGCGACCGCTTCATCGAGATCTGGAACCTGGTGTTCATGCAGTATGAGCAGCAGGCCGGCGGGCAGCGCTCGAACCTGCCGCGGCCCTCGATCGACACCGGCATGGGGCTCGAGCGCATCGCCGCGGTCTTGCAGGGCACCCACGACAACTACGCGATCGATCTGTTCCGCGCGCTGATCGGCACCATCGCCGAGCTGACGAAAGTCTCGCCCGACGGCGCGCAGAAGGCGTCGCACCGGGTCATCGCCGATCATCTCCGCGCCTCGGCCTTCCTGATCGCCGACGGCGTGCTGCCGTCGAACGAGGGCCGCGGCTACGTGCTCCGTCGCATCATGCGGCGGGCCATGCGCCACGCCGAGCTGCTCGGCGCCCGCGAGCCGCTGATGTGGAGGCTCGTGCCGACGCTGACCCGCGAGATGGGCCAGGCCTATCCGGAGCTCACGCGCGCCGAGTCGCTGATCTCGGAAACGCTGAAGCTCGAGGAGACGCGCTTCCGCAAGACGCTGGAGCGCGGCCTTGCCATCCTCGACGACGAATCGAAGGCGCTGAAGCAAGGCGACAGCCTCAAGGGCGAGACCGCGTTTACGCTCTACGACACCTATGGCTTCCCGCTCGATCTGACACAGGACGCGCTCCGTCCGCGCGGCATCGGCGTCGACGTCACGGGCTTCAATGCCGCCATGGAGCAGCAGAAGGCCAAGGCGCGCGCGTCCTGGTCGGGCTCCGGCGAGGCCGCGGCCTCCACCGCCTGGTTCCCGATCCGCGAGAAGCTCGGCGCCACCGAGTTCCTGGGCTACGAGACCGAGACCGCCGAGGGCGTCGTCACGGCTCTCGTGCGCGACGGCAAAGAGGTCAATGAACTGAAGGCCGGCGAGACCGGCGTCGTGATCGTCAACCAGACGCCGTTCTACGGCGAGTCCGGCGGACAGTTGGGCGACACCGGAACGATGACCGCTGACGGCGTCCGCTTTGCGGTGAGCGACACGCAAAAAGAAGCCGGCGACTTGTTCGTGCATCACGGCAAGGTCGAGCAGGGCGCGCTCAAGGTCGGCATGGCGCTTGCGCTCAACGTCGATCACACGCGCCGCTCGGCGATCCGTCGCAACCATTCGGCGACGCATCTGCTGCACGAGGCGCTGCGCCAGGTGCTGGGCGATCACGTCGCGCAGAAGGGCTCGATGGTCGCGCCCGACCGGCTGCGCTTCGACTTCTCGCATCCCAAGCCCATGACCGCCGAAGAGATCGAGCGCGTCGAGGACATGGCGAACGACTACGTGCTGCAGAACTCGCCCGTCACCACGCGGCTGATGGCGCTAGACGACGCGCGCGCCTCCGGCGCCCGCGCGCTGTTCGGCGAGAAGTATGGCGACGAGGTCCGCGTCGTTGCGATGGGTGAGGGCTCCGGCAACACCCTGGGCTGGTCGGTGGAGCTTTGCGGCGGCACGCATGTGCGCCGCACCGGCGACATCGGGCTGATCTTCGGTCTGTCGGATTCGGGCGTCGCTGCGGGCGTGCGCCGTGTCGAGGCGCTCACCGGCACCGCGGCGCGCAAGTCGGCGCAGCATGCGGTCAATCTTGCCAAGCATGCATCGTCCGAGCTCAAGACCACGCTCGAAGACCTGCCGGCGCGCGTCGTGTCGCTGCTCGATGAGCGCAAGAAGCTCGAGCGCGATCTGTCGGATGCCAAGAAGAAGCTCGCGATGGGCGGCGGCGGCAAGGCATCGGGCGATGACGGCGTGCGCAGCATCGGCGACGTCAAGCTCTTGGCGCGTTCGGTGTCGGGCATCGACCTGAAGGACCTGCGCAGCCTTGCCGACGAGGGCAAGAAGCAGATCGGCTCCGGCGTGGTCGCGATCGTCGGCACCTCCGACGACGGCAAGGCCGGCGTCGTGGTCGGCGTCACGCAGGACCTCACCGCGCGCTTCAACGCGGTCGACCTGGTGAAGAAGGGCGCCGAGGCTCTGGGCGGCAAGGGCGGCGGCGGCCGTCCCGACATGGCCCAGGCCGGCGGCCCGGACGGCACCAAGGCCGACGCCGCGCTGCAGGCGATCGAAAGCGCGCTCGGGGCTTAACACCACGCCTTTTGGGAACTTTGCACGGCTTCCCGCTGTGGGCCTCGCGCTTTGATTTTTATATAAGTGTGTGCTTATATATAGAGAATGAGCGCTGTCCCGCAGTTGAACGACGTGATGAAAACTCTCGCCGATCCGACTCGAAGGGCGGTGTTCGAGCGCATCGCGCGCGAGCAGGAGATCACCGCCGGTGCGCTGGTCGCAGGCACGCGCGTGTCGCAGCCCGCGGTGTCGCAGCATCTGCGCGCGCTGCGTGAGGCCGGCCTCGTGACCGAGCGGCGCGAAGGCCGCCACGTGCACTATCGCGCGCGACCTCAGGGCCTGAGCCCGCTGGCCGGCTGGCTTGAGACCTACGCCGAATTCTGGACCAAGCGGCTCGACAACCTCGAGCGCCTGCTGAGCGAGTTGGACAAATGACCGCGTCGCGTTCCATCGTCATCGAGCGGCGGCTCGCCTATCCGCCCGACAGGGTGTGGCGCGCGCTCACCGAAGGCGCGCTGATCGCGCAGTGGCTGATGGCGAATGACTTCCGCGCCGAGGTCGGCCACCGCTTCACCTTCAAGGCCAAGCCGATGGGCGATTGGGACGGCACCGTGCAATGCGAGGTGCTGGCCTGCGAGCTGCACCGCCTGTTGCGCTATTCTTGGGTCGGTGGCGTTGCGAGCAACCAGACCTACGGCTCGCGGCTCGACTCCACGGTGACCTTCACGCTGACGCCGGTCGAGGGCGGCACGCATCTCAAAATGGAGCACGCGGGCTTCCGCTCGCCGCAGAACGATGCGGCTTACGACGCGATGGGCTCAGGCTGGGGCCGCATCGCGCAAGGGATCGAGCGCGTGCTGGCCACGCTGTGAGACCGAACGCCAAAAGAAAAAAGGGCGGCCTTTCGACCGCCCTCCCGGCTGGAGTTGTTCGGAGGAACCGGCGACTTAAGCCATCGCCTTCTTGAGATTCGCGTCGATCTTGTCGAGGAAGCCCGTGGTCGAGAGCCAGCGCTGATCCGGGCCGACGAGCAGCGCCAGATCCTTGGTCATGGAGCCGGCCTCGACGGTGTCGACACAGACCTTCTCGAGCGTGGCCGCGAACTTCGCGAGGTCGGGCGTGCCGTCGAGCTTGGCGCGGTGCGCGAGGCCGCGCGTCCAGGCAAAGATCGATGCCATCGAGTTGGTCGATGTTTCGTTTCCCTTCTGGTGCTCGCGATAGTGGCGCGTCACGGTGCCGTGCGCGGCTTCCGCCTCGACCACCTTGCCGTCCGGCGTCATCAGAACAGAGGTCATCAGGCCGAGCGAGCCGAAACCCTGCGCCACGGTGTCGGACTGCACGTCGCCGTCGTAGTTCTTGCAGGCCCAGACGTAGCCGCCCGACCACTTCAGCGCAGAAGCAACCATGTCGTCGATCAGGCGGTGCTGGTAGACGATCTTGCGCTTGTCGAACTCGGCCTTGAACTCCTTGTCGAAGATCTCCTGGAACAGCTCCATGAAGCGGCCGTCGTACTGCTTCAGGATGGTGTTCTTGGTCGACAGGTAGACCGAGTAGTTGCGGCTGAGGCCGTAGTTGAACGAGGCCTTCGCAAAATCGCGGATCGAGTCGTCGAGGTTGTACATCGCCATCGTGACGCCGGAGCCCGGCGCCTTGAACACCTCGCGCTCGATCACCTTGCCGTCGTTGCCGGTGAACTTGATCGTCAGCGTGCCCGGCCCGGGGAACTTGAAATCGGTGGCGCGATACTGATCGCCGAAGGCGTGGCGGCCGATCACGATCGGCTGGGTCCAGCCCGGCACCAGGCGCGGAATGTTCTTGCAGATGATCGGCTCGCGGAAAATCGTGCCGCCCAGGATGTTGCGGATGGTGCCGTTCGGCGACCGCCACATTTCCTTGAGGTTGAACTCCTTCACGCGGCCTTCGTCCGGCGTGATGGTGGCGCACTTCACAGCGACGCCGACCTCTTTGGTCTTGTTGGCGGCATCGATGGTGATCTGGTCGCTGGTCTCGTCGCGCTTCTGGACGCTGAGATCGTAGTAGAGCAGGTCGATGTCGAGATACGGATGGATCAGCTTGTCTTTGATGAACTGCCAGATGATCCGGGTCATCTCGTCGCCGTCCATCTCGACGACCGGATTCTTCACCTTGATCTTTGCCATTGAAGGAGCCCACGTCTATAGAGCCGGCGCGGCGGCTCTATAGCACTGACTTTCGTGCCGTGAAAGCCGCGTCAGTCCTTGGATTCGAGCCGTTCCGGGCGCGCACGAAAAACCCGCTCGATGAGTTCGTCATCGAGCGGGTCATCGGTCTTGGCAGATATCCGCCGCAGCGGGCGCCGCGTCAGATCGCGGCGAGGGCCGCGTTCAGCGTCGTGCTCGGCCGCATCGCGGCCGACGCCTTGGCGTCGTCGGGCAGATAGTAACCACCCATGTCGACCTTCTTGCCTTGCGCGCCGATCAACTCGCCGTTGATCTTCGCCTCGTTCTTGGCGAGCGCCTCGGCCAGCGGCTTGAACTTGGCCTGCAGCTCCGCATCCTTGGTCTGCGCGGCCAGCGCCTGAGCCCAGTACAGGGCGAGGTAGAAATGGCTGCCGCGGTTGTCGATCTCGCCGACCTTGCGGGCGGGATTGCGGTTATTGTCGAGGAACTGGCCGATGGCCGTGTCGAGCGCCTCGGCGAGAACCAGAGCCTTGGGGTTCTTGTAGGTGTGGCCCAAATGCTCGAGCGATGCGCCGAGCGCCAGGAACTCACCGAGCGAATCCCAGCGCAGATAGCCTTCCTGCTGGAACTGCTCGACATGCTTGGGCGCCGAGCCGCCGGCGCCGGTCTCGAACATGCCGCCGCCCGCCAGCAGCGGAACGACCGAGAGCATCTTGGCCGAGGTGCCGAGCTCCATGATCGGGAACAGATCAGTCAGATAATCCCGCAGAATGTTGCCGGTGACCGAGATCGTGTCCTGACCCTTGCGGATCCGCTCGAGCGAGAATTTCATCGCATCGACCGGGGCCAGAATGCGGATGTCGAGCCCCTTGGTGTCCTGATCCTTCAGGTAGGTCTCGACCTTGGCGATGAGCTGCGCGTCGTGCGCGCGGTTCTTGTCGAGCCAGAACACCGCGGGCGTGTTGGTGAGGCGCGCGCGGCGCACACCGAGCTTGACCCAATCCCGCACGGCTGCGTCCTTGAGCTCGCACATGCGGAAAATGTCACCGGCCTCGACCGGACGCTCCAGCAGCACCTTGCCGTCGTCCGTGACGACGCGGACCGTGCCGCTCGCCGGAACCTCGAACGTCTTGTCGTGCGAGCCGTACTCCTCGGCCTTCTGCGCCATCAGGCCGACGTTCGGCACCGAACCCATGGTCTTCGGGTCGAAGGCGCCGTTGGCCTTGCAGTCCTCGATGACCGTCTGGAACAGCCGCGCATAAGCGCGATCGGGAACGACGGCCTTGGTGTCATGCAGCTTGCCATCCGGGCCCCACATGCGACCGGACTCGCGGATCATCGCCGGGATCGAGGCGTCGATGATGAAGTCGCTCGGCACATGCAGGCCGGTGATGCCCTTGTCGGAATTGACCATGGCGAGGCCCGGCCGCTTGGCGTACTCGGCGGCGATGTCGTCCTTGATCGCTTTCTTCTCGGCCTCCGGCAGCGTCTCGATCTTGGTCAGGAGATCGCCGAAGCCGTTGTTGAGGTTGACGCCGAGCTTCTTCAGCGTGGCGGCGTGCTTCTCGATCACGTCGGAGAAGAACACCGATACGACGTGGCCGAACACGATCGGGTCGGCGATCTTCATCATCGTCGCCTTGACGTGCAGCGAGAACAGCACGCCTTGCTTCTTGGCGTCCTCGATCTGCTCGGCGAAGAATTTGCGCAACGCCTTGGCGCTCATCACCGCCGCGTCGATGATCTCGCCGGCATCGAGCGCCGTCTTGGCCTTCAGCACCGTGGTCTTGCCGCCGGCTTCGACCAGCTCGATACGAACGTTGGTCGCTTTGTCGACCGTGGTCGCGATTTCCGAGCCGAAGTAGTCGCCGCCCGACATGTGGGCCACGTGCGATTTGGAGTCCTTGCTCCAGACGCCCATCTTGTGCGGGTTCTTGCGGGCGTAGTTCTTGACCGCGGCGGCCGCGCGGCGGTCGGAATTGCCTTCGCGGAGGATCGGGTTGACGACGCTGCCGAACACCCGGCCGTAGCGGGTTTTGATCTCCTTCTCGGCGTCCGTCGTCGGATTGTCCGGATAGTCGGGAACGGCGTAGCCCTTGCCCTGCAGCTCCTTGATCGCAGCCTTGAGCTGCGGGATCGAGGCCGAGATGTTCGGCAGCTTCATGATGTTGGCTTCGGGCTTCAACGTGAGATTGCCGAGCTCGGTGAGCTCGTCGTTGATGCGTTGCGCCAGCGTGAGCTTCTCGGGGAACACTGCGAGGATGCGGCCGGCGAGCGAGATGTCCTTCAGCGTCACCGACACACCCGCCGCGCCCACGAAGGCTTTGACGATCGGCAGCAGGGAATAGGTCGCGAGAGCCGGGGCTTCGTCGACTTTTGTCCACATGATTTCGGGATTTGGCATGCTAGCACCTCTGGTCGCCGTGCGTGGGTTGGGCCGACCGGAAACTGACCATCGACGGGTGCGGGGAAAGGCTTTTTCCCCCGGGCCCTCAAATGAATTGTTCTCGGCGCGGAGACCGCCAACCGGGGATCCGACTGACGGGAGTTCGGCGGTCGGGTCATAGCGTCAGGGACGCCTTCTGCCAAGCGGGGGGACGGTGAAAGTCGACTTTTGCCGCAGGAATGGGCTAGAGCCGTTTCCGCTCCCTTCGGAGACGGAAGCGCGGCGAACGGCTTCACACTTCGCCGGAAAATGCTCCAGGCGAGGGGGCTGAGAGGATTTGATGGCGGGTGCAGGCACCGACAAGACCAAGCGATGGGTTGTTCAGCCGGGGCCGGTGGTGATTCTGGTCGAGCCGCAGCTTGGCGAGAACATCGGGTCGGCGGCCCGCGCCATGGCGAATTTCGGCCTGTCCAGGCTGCGACTGGTCAAGCCGCGCGAGGAATGGCCGAACCCGCAGGCCAAGAAAATGGCGTCCGGCGCCGACCGGATTCTGGACGACGCCGTGCTCTACGAGAGCGTCGAGGCCGCCATCGCCGATTGCACGCTGGTGCTGGCGACCACGGCGCGGGCCCATGACCAGGCGAAGCCGGTGATCGACGCGGCCGGGGCCGCAAAGACGATGGCCGCGCCGGTGGCAGCCGGCGAGACGGTCGGCATTTTGTTCGGCCGCGAACGTTCGGGGCTCGAGAACGACGAGGTCGCGCTCGCCGATTACATCCTGACGCTGCCGGTCAATCCGGCCTTCGCGTCGCTCAACCTCGCCCAGGCCGTGATCATCGTCGCCTACGAGTGGTTCAAGCACGCGACCGCGGGCGCGCTGCCGTTTGCCATGCCGGACCGCTCGCCGCCGGTGTCGAAGCAGCAGCTCCACGCGTTCTTCACGATGCTCGAACACGAATTGGAAAAGGTCGAGTTCTTCCGCCCGCCGGACAAGCGAGCGACCATGCAGATCAACCTGCGCAACATCTTCACGCGGATGAATCCGACCCAGCAGGACATCCGCACGCTGCATGGCGTGGTGATGTCGCTGGTCGAAGGCCGCAAGGGTCCGGCGCGGGGCGGCTTGTTGAACGGCGACGAGGCGGCGTTGCTGCGAACGCTGCTCGCCGAGCATGGCCAGGGCCGGGTGCCGAACGAGCGCGGCCCGGTGCGCGGCCTGGCGCGGCTCCTTCGCCGCAACCCGACCGAGGCCGAGCGCACGTTCTGGGACGCGCTGATGCGCGACAAGCGCTTCATCGGCCAGGGCTTCAAGCGCCAGGTGCCGGTCGGCCCGCACGTCACCGACATCGTGTCGTTTCCGCTCAAGGCCGTGATGGAGCTGATCCCGGTGGAAGAGACGGACACGGCGGTGACGGCGCGCGCCGAGCGGCGGGCCTGGCTCACGGAGCGGGGTTATCGGGTGATCGACGTTGAGATGGCCGAGGTGGAGCGGGATCTGTCTGCAGTGCTCAGCTCCGTCGCGGCGGAGATCGATACGGTCGCGCGCTAGCCATCGGGGCCGTCTCCTTCGAGGCTCGCGACGTTCGCGCCTCAGGATGACGGGGACGGAACGGAGCTTGGTACAACGACGCTGCAGCGATTGCTCTTCTCACACCGTCATCCTGAGGCGCGAGCGCAGCGAGCCTCGAAGGATACGGCCCGGCTCTTTCAGCCGGCACTCTCAGCCCTTCAACACCTTGATCTGCGCAGCGGTGCCGGCGCGCAGGAAGGTCAAATCGCTGCCGACCGCGAGGAAGCGCATGCCGCGCTTGGCGCAGGCCACCGCGCGCTCGGCGTTGAGGCAGTAGAGCCCTGCGATCTTGCCGGCCTTGCGGCAAGCCGCGATGATCCTGTCGAGCGCGGCTTCGACGGCCGGCGAGTGCGGATCGAGGTCCTTGCCGTCGCTCAGCTCGATCGACAAATCCGACGGGCCCACGAACAGCACATCGATGCCTGGCACCGCCGCGATCGCATCGATGTTTGCCATCGCGGTCCTGGTCTCGATCATCGCGAGCGTGACGGTGTTCTCGTTGGCGTTGTGCAAATACGCCTTTGGGTCGCCGATGCCGGCGAGCGTGAGAGCCCGCATCGGGCCCCAGCTCCGCTCGCCAAGCGGCGTGAATTTCGTGGCTTCGACGAACGCCTTTGCGTCCGCCACCGTGTTGATCATCGGCGCGATGATGCCTTCGGCGCCGAGGTCGAGCGAGCGGCTCGCCGCCGCGAATGCGCCGAGCGGAATGCGCACGACGGGCGCCGCGCCCACCGAGCGGATGGCCATGATCGCGGTCGCCGTGGCTGCGGTGTCCCACAGGCCGTGCTGCTGATCGATCGTGACCGTGTTGAAGCCTTCACGAGCAATCGACTCGGCCACGACCGGCGCGGGCAGGGCGCACCAGCCGGTGTAGACGGTCTCGCCCGCGGCCAGCCTGCGGGCGAGAGAAAAACCTGGAAGCGCAGCCATCGTGAGATCGTCCGTTTGGTGGTTATTTTCCGGCTTTAATGAGGGTGATGGCTTCCGCCATCAGCGTCGTCATCGTGGTGCGGATCTGTTGGTCGGTCTGCTTGACGCCTTTCGCGTCGAAATCCTTGCGGACCTTGCGGAACACGTCCTCGTCGCCAGCCTCTTCGAAGTCGGCCATCACGACCTCCTTGGCATAAGCGTCGGCATCGGCGCCGCTCAAGCCCATTTGCGTCGCCGCCCATGCGCCGAGAAGCTTGTTGCGCCGTGCATTGGCCTTGAAGCGCAGTTCCTCATCATGCGCGAACTGCTTTTCAAAACCTTCTTCGCGTTTATCGAATGTCGTCATGTCGCCCCTCGTAAACGGTTACAGATCGAACGTTCCCAAATCGCGACAGCTTCAGTGAAGTCTCGCTGTCTGCTTCATGGGACTATGTTCTCTATGGCGGAAGTTTGTAGCAAATTATGGTCTCTGTGCGGTTTGCACAACAGTCCCAGTGCGTCAAGGCGATCCACCGCAGTGTCGCAGGCGTCTGTTGCGTGCTCCGGGATGAGGGCTTATGTCGATTGTGCTGTCCCACCCGATCGGATAGGTTTTGGTCGTAAACGGTAAGGCGTTCGATTCTACTGACTCTCGAGCCAGCCGCTTGCCGCCGCGGACCGATCCCAACTGGAGCCACGGCATCTCGATGGATTTTAACAAACCACGGTACACCCCGATGAGCCGCCGTCGCCGCATCTATGAAGGCAAGGCGAAGGTCCTCTATGAGGGCCCGGAACCTGGCACCTTGATCCAGCACTTCAAGGACGACGCGACCGCTTTCAACGCCAAGAAGCATCAGGTGATCGAAGGCAAGGGCGTCCTTAACAACCGCATCTCCGAATATCTGTTTCAGCGTCTTAACGATATCGGCGTGCCGACGCATTTCATCCGCCGGCTCAACATGCGCGAGCAGTTGATTCGCGAGGTCGAGATCATTCCGCTCGAGATCGTGGTGCGAAACGTCGCGGCTGGTTCGCTCGCGACGCGGCTGGGCATCGAGGAAGGCACCCAGTTGCCGCGCTCGATCATCGAGTTCTATTACAAGAACGATCAGCTCAACGATCCGATGGTGTCGGAAGAGCACATCACGGCGTTCGGCTGGGCCACCCCGCAGGAGATCGACGACGTGATGGCGCTTGCCATACGCGTTAACGATTTCATGTGCGGCCTCTTCCTCGGCGTCGGCATCCGTCTCGTCGATTTCAAGATGGAGTGCGGCCGGCTCTGGGAAAACGACCTGATGCGGATCGTGGTCGCCGACGAGCTGTCGCCGGATTCGTGCCGGCTGTGGGACCTCAAGTCCAACGAGAAGCTCGACAAGGACCGCTTCCGCCGCGACATGGGTGGGTTGCTCGAAGCCTATACCGACGTCGCGCGGCGCCTCGGCGTCATGAGCGAGAACGAGCGGCCGCAAGGCACCGGTCCGGTGCTGGTGAAGGGCTGACGCTCTCAGGCCATCGCAATTGAACTGATGGAACGGCCGGGCTTGTCCCGGCCGTTAATGTCTTTAGGCTCTCCCAAAACACGCGCACTCTCGCCCGGTCATCCTGAGGCGCGAGCGTAGCGAGCCTCGAAGGATGCGGCCCCGGAATCCGGGCCGGTCATCCTTCGAGGCTCGTTCGCCATAGCGCGTCGAAGACGCGCGTGAACGCGCTGATGGCTCACTCGCGCCGCAGGATGACGGGGAGAGAGCGTGCGCGACGAGGGAGTGAGACGTGCTTCGCACAAAAATTGGGACCGCGCTGCTTGTTGCCTGCGTCGTGCTGAGCGCGTCTGCGTCGGCTGACGACTATCCCAATCGCCCCATCAAAATCGTCGTGCCGTATGCCGCGGGTGGCGGCACCGACGCGTTGACGCGCTTCGTTGCACACGGGCTCGAGCAGCGGCTCGGCCAGCCGGTGATCGTCGAGAACCGCGCGGGCGCAGGCACCACCATCGGCGCGCTCGCGGTCTCACGCTCGGACCCCGACGGCTACACGCTGATGATGGGCACGAGCTCGACCTTCGCCATCGCGCCGGGCCTCTACAAGAAGCTCGCTTACGATCCGGTGAAGGACTTCACGCCGATCATGCTGGTTGCGACCGTGCCGTTCGTCATGGTGGTCCATCCGTCCCTTGGTGTGAATTCGCTTTTGGAACTCGTGGCGCTCGCGAAGAAGAAGCCCGGCGAGTTGCTGTTCGCCTCGGCCGGCGTCGGCTCGGTGCATCACGTCTATGCCGAGGTTCTGATGCGGATGATGGGCTTTCAAATGAAGCACGTGCCCTATCGCGGCGGGGGACAGGTCCTGAACGACGTGATCGCAGGTCATGTGCCGGTCTATATCGGGGACGCCGGTCCGTTACAGCCGCTCATTCGCAGCGGCAAACTCAAGGCAATCGGTGTGACGACCGGCGAGCGCGTCGCGACCATGCCAGAGGTGCCGACACTGAACGAAGCCGGAGCCAAAGGCTTCGACGCCAACTCGTGGCAGATGTTTGCCGCGCCACCCCATCTTCCGCAGCCGATCCTCGCAAAGCTCAACGCCACGATCGGCGACTTCATGCGCACGCCCGAAGCGCGGCAGCATTTCATGTCGCTCGGCATGGAGCCCAAGACCGGCACGCCGGATCAGGCAAAGGCCTATATCCGTGCCGAGGCCGAACGCTGGACCGCCATCTTGAAAGACATGGGCCTCAGCGTCGAATAGGGATAGATTTAAGCCATCGCAGGGAGTGAAGGCCATGACGAAGCAACTCACCATCGGTCTGGTCGTGCCGTTCTCGACCGACAAGGTGCCGGACGAGGGCCCGATGATGTATCCGGGCGTGAAGTTCATTCCGCGCGCCGTCGGCGTGAAGGCGCTGACGCCGGCGGGCTACGATGCGGCCTTCGACGCAATCCTGCCGGCGGCGAAGAGCCTCGCGAAGGAGGGCGTCGACGCCATCATGGTGATCGGCACGTCGCTCACGTTCTATCGCGGCTATGAGGCGCATCAGCAGCTTCTCGAAAAGCTCCGCAGGGAAACCGGCCTGCCGGTTTCGACCATGACCGAGGCGGTGGTCGACGGACTGAAAAGCGTCGGCGCCAAGCGCATCGCGGTCGCGACCGCCTATTCGGATGTGGTCAACGACCGGCTCGTGGACTTCCTGCGCCGTTCGGGCTTCGAGGTGCTGGCGTTGCGCGGCTTCGGCCTGACGGGATTTGGCGATGCGGGCAACAAGTCCGAGAAGGAGATCATCGAGCTGAGCGGCTCGGCGATCGACGAGGCGGGGAAGCCCGACGCTGTGCTGATCTCCTGCGGCGGGCTCCTGACGCTCGGATGCGCTGAGCCGATCGAGCGGCAGCATGGCGTGCCGGTCGTGACCAGCACGCAATCGGCGTTCTGGAAGGCGATGCGGCTTGCCGGCGACAGCGGCCATGTGGCCGGCCGCGGGCGGATGCTGGGCCAATCCCAGGCCGTGCCGGCCTGACGGACGTTCTGCCCTGGAATTGCCCTAGAAATACCGGGGATCGCGGCGGTCTGCGGTTGCGGGGGGGAGGAATCCGCTTTATTTCAAGCGGATATGAAAGCGCGCGTCACCGTCACATTGAAAACCGGCGTTCTCGATCCCCAAGGCAAGGCGATTGAGGGTGCCCTGAAATCGCTCGGGGTTTCGGGCGTCGCCAGTGTCCGCCAGGGCAAGGTGTTCGACATCGAGGTCGATGGCTCGGACCGGACCGCCGCCGAAGCCGCGCTGAAGGCCGCGGCCGAAAAACTCCTCGCAAATACCGTGATCGAGAATTATCGCGTCGAGGTGCTGGGGTAGCGGAGTGCAACGATGAAATCCGCAGTCCTGGTCTTTCCTGGCATCAACCGCGAGCGCGACATGGCGCGCACCATCCGGCTTGTGTCGGGCACCGAGCCTGCGATGGTCTGGCACGCCGAGCATGAACTGCCTGCAGGCACCGATCTCGTGGTCGTGCCGGGCGGCTTCTCCTACGGCGACTATCTGCGTTGTGGCGCGATCGCGGCGCGGGCGCCGATCATGGACGCGGTGCGGGCGCATGCGGCGCGTGGCGGGCTGGTGCTTGGCGTCTGCAACGGCTTCCAGATTCTCTGCGAGTCCGGGCTGCTGCCCGGCATCCTGATGCGCAACGCGCAGCTGCGCTTCATCTGCAAGGACGTCTACCTCCAGGTCGAGCGCTCCGACACCCCGTTCACCCGTGGCTACAATGCCGGCCAGGTGATCCGCGTGCCGGTGGCCCACGGCGAGGGCAACTACACGGCCGACTCCGAGACACTCGAACGGCTGGAGGGCGAGGGCCGTATCGCGTTCCGCTACACCGGGCCCGACGGCAAGCTCGATCCGCGTTTCAACGTCAACGGCGCCATCAACGCCATTGCCGGCATCCTGAACGACCGGGGCAACGTGCTGGGTCTGATGCCGCATCCGGAAAACCACGTCGAAAGCGCCATCGGCCCGACCGACGGACGCGGCTTGTTTGCCGGCCTGACACAGCATTTTGCGAAGGTGGCCTGAAACGCCTAGTCTTGCCGGGGCGTAGGGGGTATCCGAGTTCGGTCATGGATTTCCGCATCCTTCTTGGTGCAGCGGTTGCGCTCATCGTTGTCGCGTTCGGCGGCTTCTACTTCGCGTTCGGCTCGCGCTCGAACGACACGGCGGTGGTGCAACAGCCGCCGTCGCGCACCACCGCCGCCAATGTGGGCGGTGGCGCACCAGCCGCTGGCGGCGGGACGTCATCTCAACCGGCCGCACAGCCGCCGGCGCAACCGCCAGATGCTTCCCAGCCGACCGCGCCGTCCCAGCCGGCCGCGCCCCAGTCGGCTGCGTCGTCCCAGCCTGCGCCGCAGCCCGCCGCGCCCGTGCCGCCCGGCAAGGCCACGCCCGAAAGCATCGAGGCCGAGATCGCGCGCTCTGATCACGCCGATCTTCAAGTCATTCTCAAAAAGAATTTCGCCGACGACTACAAGCAGCTGATCGCGATGGCGGTGGAGCGGCGCAACGAGGGCGTCTCCGATCAGCAGTTCGGTCAGGAGCTGTTCGGGCGCTTCCAGGAGATCATGCGGAACAAGCTCCGCTACGCCGCCGGCGCCAGCACGCCGATGATCGACCGCCTTGCCGAGAACGAGGTCAGCCTGTTCCACGCGCTCGGCACCGAAGGCGCGCCGTTCTGCCTGAAGGTGCTCGGCAAGGACGAGACGCCGGCCGACGGTCCGCCGCCGGACAGCGTCCGCCGGATGATGCGGCTCGGCACGCTTTATCGGTTCCAGGCGATCGTCGAGGGCCTGCAGAACAGCAAGCCGATCGATCCCCTGACCAATGATGAACTCACCTCCTTCGAGACGAGCCTCAATCGCGACGGCTTGAAGTTCGACGACGTCCGCTCGGGGAGTTTCCTCACCAAGGGCGGCGACGGCCCCGGCAAACCCTGCCTGATGATCGAGAAGCTTTATCAGGCAATCGCCCGGCTGAACGAAGGCACCCGCCGCAAGATCTACGCCGGCATGTTCTTCCTCGGCCGGGACAAGTGACGGCACGCCTCGCCCAATAATAGGCGTGGATGCAGGGACCCCGGCGGGTGTAATTCAGCATCCGCCACGTTACATATCGCCCCGTGAAATCCAACGAGCCCCCCATCACCCCTGAACTCGTCGCCGAGCACGGTCTCAAGCCCGACGAATATCAGCGCATTCTCGACCTGATCGGCCGCACGCCGAGCTTCACCGAGCTCGGCATCTTCTCGGCGATGTGGAATGAGCATTGCTCGTACAAGTCGTCGAAGGTGCATCTGCGCGGTCTGCCGACCAAGGCGCCCTGGGTGATCCAGGGGCCGGGCGAGAACGCCGGCGTGATCGACATCGGCGACGGGCTCGCGGTGGTTTTCAAGATGGAGAGCCACAACCACCCAAGCTACATCGAGCCCTATCAGGGCGCGGCGACGGGGGTCGGCGGCATCCTGCGCGACGTCTTCACCATGGGCGCGCGGCCGATCGCCTGCCTGAATGCGCTGTCGTTCGGCGATCCCAAGCACCCCAAGACTCGTCATCTGGTGTCCGGTGTGGTGGCGGGCGTCGGCGGCTACGGCAATTCGTTCGGCGTGCCCACGGTCGGCGGCCAGGTGCGCTTCCACACCAGGTACGACGGCAACAACCTCGTCAACGCCATGGCGGTTGGCCTCGCCGAGGCCGACAAGATCTTCTACGCGGCGGCCTCCGGCGTCGGCATGCCGATCGTCTATCTCGGCTCCAAGACCGGCCGCGACGGCATCCATGGCGCCAGCATGGCGTCGGCCGAGTTCGACCAGAATTCCGAGGAGAAGCGCCCGACCGTGCAGGTCGGCGATCCGTTCTCCGAGAAGCTGCTGCTCGAAGCCTGCCTCGAGATCATGGAGAAGGGCTGCGTCATCGCCATCCAGGACATGGGCGCCGCGGGGCTGACCTGTTCGGCCGTGGAGATGGGCGCCAAGGGCGATCTCGGCGTTGACCTCGAGCTCGACAGCGTGCCGTGCCGCGAGACCGGCATGAGCGCCTACGAGATGATGCTGTCGGAGAGCCAGGAGCGCATGCTCATGGTGCTCAAGCCCGACAAGGAGAAAGAGGCCGAGGCGATCTTCAAGAAGTGGGGCCTCGACTTCGCCATCGTGGGCTACACGACGCCGAGCAAGCGCTTCATCGTCAAGCACCGCGGCGACGTGATGGCCGATCTGCCGATCAAGGAACTCGGCGACGAGGCGCCCCTCTACAATCGGCCGTTCAAGGAGACGCCGAAGCGTGCTCCGCTGAAGGCCGCGAGCGTCAAGCCGCCGATGTCGATCGTGGATGCGCTGGAGAAGCTGATCGGCTCGCCGGAGCTCTGCTCCAAGCGCTGGGTCTGGGAGCAGTACGACCACGTCATCGGCGGCAACACCGTGCAGCGGCCGGGCGGCGACGCCGCCGTGGTGCGCGTGCTCGACGGGCCGAAGGCCCTGGCGCTCACCGTCGACGTGACGCCGCGCTATTGCGAGGCCGATCCGTTCGAGGGCGGCAAGCAGGCGGTGGCGGAAGCCTGGCGCAACATCACCGCGGTCGGCGGCAAGCCGCTCGCCATCACCGACAACCTCAATTTCGGCAATCCCGAGAAGCCCGAGATCATGGGCCAGTTCGTCGGCTGCGTGCGCGGCATCGCCGAGGCGTGCAAGGCGCTCGACTTCCCGGTCGTGTCCGGCAACGTCTCGCTCTACAACGAGACGCAGGGGCGCGGCATCCTGCCGACGCCGAGCATCGGCGGCGTCGGCGTGCTGCCGGACTTCACCAAATCGTCGACACTGGCGTTCAAGGCGGGCGGCGAGGCGATCCTGGCGATCGGCGAGACCCAGGGCTGGCTCGGCCAGTCGGTCTATCTGCGCGACGTCTGCGGCCGCGAAGAGGGCGCGCCGCCACCGGTCGATCTCGTCGAGGAGCGCGAGAATGGCGACGTGGTGCGCGCGTTGATCTCCGACGGCCAGGTGACGGCCTCCCACGACGTTTCCGACGGCGGGCTTCTGGTCGCGATCACCGAAATGGCGATGGCCTCAGGGATCGGGGCGCGGCTCCTGGCACAGCCTTCGGACACCGAGGCGCACGCCTATTGGTTCGGCGAGGATCAGGCGCGCTATCTGGTGACGGTGCCGATCGATCGCGCCGACGCGGTGATCCAGCGGATCAAGGCGGCGGGCGTGCCGGTGAGCCGCATCGGCACCACGGGCGGGGACGCCATTTCGATCCCCGGCGAGCGGCCCATAGCGGTCGCTTCGCTGAATGAGCGCTTCGAGGGCTGGCTGCCGGCCTATATGGCCGGCGCGAATTGACGCTCCGGTAACGCGCGGTCGGCCTGGTTAAGGCAATTCGGAAAAGGCCACCATCAGGGCAACGCTCAGGGCCGAGGCGATGAGCAGGGCGGTGTCGAGCATGGTCACAGTCCTGTGTTGGCGGGCCTCGAAAAAGGCCCGTCCTGCGCAATGCCATGCAGATAGGATGCCAATACGGCACAGCGGGGGATTTTTGGAATATTCGCAAGCCCTGCTGGCCTGAATTTGGCATAATCTTCGGGTGAATCAGGCGCGGGAAGGTGGCGCGCCGTCAGGACCCTCATTTCATGCCAATGAACGCAGGCGACATCGAAAAATTGATTAAGGCGGGCATTCCGGACGCCGAGGTGACGATTCGGGACCTCGCCGGGGATGGCGATCACTATGCCGCAACCGTGCTCGCCGAATCATTCCGCGGCAAGTCACGCGTGCAGCAGCACAAGCTTGTATACGACGCTCTGAAGGGCCAGATGGGTGGTGCGCTGCATGCGCTCGCCTTGCAGACCGGCCTGCCGGAGAGGTAGTTTTCGGGTCAGCAGAGCGCACGGCAGGTGCGCGAAAAGGAAAAGCCAATGGCCATCGAGCAATTCATCGACAACGAAGTCAAAAGCAACGACGTTGTGCTGTTCATGAAGGGCACGCCGCAGTTCCCGATGTGCGGTTTCTCGGGACAGGTCGTGCAGATTCTCGACTATCTCGGCGTGAGCTACAAAGGCCTCAACGTTCTGGAGAACGAAGAGCTCCGCAACGGCATCAAGGTCTTCTCGAACTGGCCGACCATCCCGCAGCTCTATGTGAAGGGCGAGTTCGTCGGCGGCTGCGACATCATCCGCGAGATGTTCCAGGCGGGCGAGTTGCAATCGCTGATGAAGGAAAAGGGCCTGCAGGTGAAGGACACCGCGCCGGCCTGATCGGGCGGCAATCTATCCCCGTCACCCTGAGGCGCTCGCCCGCAGGGCGAGCCTCGAAGGGCGACGGCCCGGGATTTCGGGGCCGCATCCTTCGAGGCTCGCTCGCTTCGCTCGCTCGCACCTCAGGATGACGGCGCGAGAGCGCGGCGAGCCTTTCAGCGCAGCCGCTGCATCACCAGATAGATGATCGCGACGATCACGGCGAAGCCGACCAGGCTCGGCGTCGGCACAGCGCCTGCGAAATTCACGACATTGTCGGCCACCGATTTGACGAACACGCCGGAGCTGTCGCCGAGGATCAGGTAGATCAGGATCACCGACAGGATCGTCAGGAATCCCAGTTCGACGAACAGCCACAAAAACCGCCGGGTTCTTTCGAGCAGCTCCATCATCGTCCCGCGTCCCCCCAATGTTTTGGGGTGGGGAGCTTGCGCTCCCCACCGGGCTCGCTTCAGGTCATGACGGTCGCGGAGTGTCCGCGCGTCACGCCATCTGACGATGGGAAAACAGGTACAGGATGAAGCCCAGCGCGATCAGGCCGACGAGCCCGTTCGCTCCAAGCTCCTTCACGAACGTCATGATGTTGCCGGAGACGTTGCCAAAGAACGGAATGTTCTGGCCGCCCACCAGCAGCGCGCACACGATTCCCAACGCAAGCAACATCAGGCCTACGTCCGTCAACGCACCGATCCATGTTTTGAGCGTTTGAATAGCGGTCATCAGCGTTTCCCCTTTTGCGATCGCAATCGCGTTGGACGCCACGCCACAATTCGCAGGGGTGAGGGCTACTAAAAACAGGCAATTGCTTCAAGGACAGGCACAATATTGGCCTGTGTCAGAGACTTGTGCCTGCGTTTTGCGCGCGTGCTGCGGTGCATCACGAGCACAAGTGATTCGTTTTCAGCGATTCAACGATGTCGAGCCGGTCGCTGGGACCGTCGCACCTTCTCTTGTTGGGGCATGATCTTTTCCGAAAGCCGCTTCACACTTTTCGGGATCATGCCCTCAGAACTTCTGCACGAAGTTCGCTTTGACGCCGTGATCGTCGGCGCTGCTTGCAATCTGGCCGGTGTAGGCGATGCCGAGTGTGGCGTTGCGCCAGGCCTGGCCTTCGAGACCGAACTCCACCGCTGCAGCATCACGTGCGATCGGTACGCCGGCGACGACGAATGGCGTGCCGCCTGACGCGAAGCTCAACTGCGCGGTCGGCACACTGGTGCCGAGGTTGTGCCGCCAGCCGATCGAGCCCTTGGCGACGAGGCCTGCGAAATCGCGCCAGGGCAGGGGCGCCGCAGCGCGGAGCCCGATCGTCGAATAGGTCGTGTCCGTGGTGCCGCCTGCGCCCGCGAGTGCCGCCGCGCCGCCGCCCTCGACGAAGTTGTCGGTGTGAAGGTTGACGTAGGCGATGCCTGCGAACGGTTCGATCGCGAACTGCCGCCACTGCATGCCGTAGCCCACTTCGCCGAACACCTGCGCGGTGTTGGCGTTGTAGCGGCCCTTCGTCGTGTCGGTGAAGCCTGGCACCACGATGCTGCGGTTGGTGCTCACATCGTGCCAGCCGTAGGACGCGCCGGCGCGAAGTCCCAGCGCACCGATCTGCCGGCCGCCATAGGCCGCGAGGTAATACGTCTCGATGCCGCCCGACGAACTGCGGTCGCTGACATCGACCGAGGTGTGCTGGAAGCCGACCGCCAAGCCCGCACGCCACACGTCGCCGATGCTGCCGCGCGTGGTGACGTCCATGCCGGTGATGAAGCCGCCGGTGGTGCGATGGAGTGCTGCCGCATTGCCGTCGCCGTCGGTGCGGCCGAAGTTGCCGAAAGCCTGGCCCCAGGCGGTGTAGATCGGCCCGCGCGTCACCGGCGCAGCCTTCAGCGGCAACGCGCGGTCCATGGTGTCCCGCACGCGCTTGCGCTTGCCCGACGCATAGGACATGGCGTCGCCCTCGAACATCAGCCCGGCGACGTCCGTACCGGCATCGCTATCGTCCTCGCCGAAGTTCAGCGTGGCCAACTGCGGCGCGAAGATCGAGGCGGTGCCGCCGATCCCCTGCCGCAAACGGCCGGTGACGGCATCGCGGATGAAGCGGCTGTCCTCAAGGATGGTGCCGCTGACACTGGCGTGGATATCGCCCGACAGGAGATCGAAGGCGCGCCGCGCGTTCGGTGCATCGAGCGCCAAGACGGTGTCGAAAATTCTGTTGCCCGTGCCAAGGGACTGCGCGCCGCCCGCCGCGGCCTGCTGGTTGGGCGTCTGCGCGATCCGGTCGAACGACACGGTGTTGCGGAGGACATCGAAGAAGATGCTGTTGGCGTCCGAGCCGAGCATGAAGTCGACGAAGGGCAGGTTGTCGGTCAGCGTCGTGTATTGTCCCGTGACGCCGCCGGTCGCGGTCAGGATCGTGTAGCGCTGGTTGAGGGTGTAGAGGCCCGGCGTGCCGACCACCGCGACCGTCGTGCCCGACTGGATCGTCGCCGCGCCATTCACCGCGATGAGGTCGCTCTGGCCGGCGTTGTTGATCTCGACCGTGTAGCGCGACCCGGACGCCTGGATGTAGGGCCCGACGATGTGGATCGTGTCGATCGAATTGCCTGGCGCGATGTTGCCGTTGATGGTCGTGGCGCCGGTCGTGCCGTTGCCGCCCAGCGTCGCGCCGGCGTTGACCGTCACCGCACTGCCGGAAAGATTGCTGTTCACCAGCAGCGTGCCGGCGGCGACCGTGGTGGTGCCGGCATAGGCCGAGGTGGTGCCGGTCAGGCTGAGTGAGCCCGAGCCCTGTTTGACGAAGGCGCCGCTGCCCGTGAGCGTGCCCGCAAAGGTGCGGTTGTTGGTCCCGCCTGCCGTGAAGGTTCCAGTGCCGGCCGCGACCGTGCCGGGGCCGGAAAGATCGCTGACCGTCTGATTGAAGCCGTTAAGATCGAACGTTCCCGTCGAGAACAAGAACAAGCTGCCGGTCGCTGCCAGCCGGTCGCTGCCACCGAGCCGCAGCGTGCCTTGCTGCACTGACGTTCCGCCGGTGTAAGTGGCAACGCCGTTGAGCGTCATGACGCCGGTGCCGCTCTTGTTGAGCGAACCGGTGCCGGAAATGACCTTGTTGAAGCTGAAATTGTTGGAGCGATTGAAGGTGATCGCAGAATTGTTGAGCACGTCGCCCGCGATCGAGCCGGTGGTGCCGCCGTTGCCGATCTGCAGCGTGCCGGCCGAGATCGTCGTCAGTCCCGAATAGGTGTTGGTGCCGGTCAAGATCAACGTGGAGGAACCGCGTTGCTCGACCGTGCCGTTGCCGGAAATCACACCTCCGTAGGTCGGAAGGACTGATCCGACGTTGAAGATCAAGGCGCCGTTGTTGCTGATGTTGCCGGAGACGAGGCCGTTGCTGCCGCCGGCGTTGCCGCCATTGCCGAGCTGCGCTGTGGCTCCGGCGGAGATCGTCGTCGTCCCGGTATAGGTATTGTTGCCGGTCAGGATCGTGGTGCCGGCGAGGAAATTCACCGCGCCAGGACCGTTGCCCGAGATGCTGGCCGCGAAGATGTAGTTGCTGGACGTGTGGTTGAAATTGATGGTGCTGGTCGCGCCGTCCACGAACACGACCGCGTCGGCATTGAGCGTGCCGGCTCCCGCAGCGGGACTTGCCGCCGCCGCGCCGATGTTGAGGGTGGCCTGGCTGCCAGAAAGGCTGCCAAGTTTGACGAAGCGTCCGGTCGAGTTCACGTTGACGGTGCCGCCGTCGGCAATGGTCAACGTGCCCTTGCTGGTGCTCGAGCCCAGCGCGATGGAGAGACCCTGGGCCTGGCCGACGATGGCATTGGGAGTATCCGCGATCGTCCAGGTCGAGCCGGCGCCCGTGACGGTCACGTTGCCGGTCGCGCCGGTGCCGCCGCCGAGGATGGTGAAGCCGGTGTTGAGTGCGCCGCCGTTGCTGACCGTCACATTGCCGGTCGAGTTCGTGGCGTAACCAACATGCACATTGTAAGGCGTCGTCATCGTCGAGTTCGCGCCGGTGACCGTGACGTTGCCGGTCGAGCCACTCGCCACCCCGATGCGAACATCCGAGGAACTGCCGTCGGTCCCGGTCGCGTTGTTGTTGATCCTCAAGGTGCCGCCGGCGGAGACGGTGAGAGAGCTCGTGCTGTTCGCCTTGCCGATGCCGAGCGTGCCCGTAGGGCCGCCGACGCCCTGGCTGCCGTCGATCAGCCATTGCGAACCGCTGCCGGTCACGGTGGCGTTGCCACCGATCGACACCACTGGGATGACGCCGAGCGAGCGGTTCGAGGTGACGTGGGCGCCGTCGGAGATCGTCAGCGAGCCGGCGCCGCTCGTCCCGAGATTCACGTTGCTGGTGGTCCAGGTCGTGCCACTGCCGGAGATGTTGGCGGTGCCGCTGCCGCTTGCATTGGTCGAACCGATGGACGTGGTCCCGGATGTTGCGGTCGAGCCGTTGTTGAGATTGAACGTGCCCGTGCCGCGTTCGCCGATCGTGAACGATCCGGTGTTCGTGAACGTCGAGCCCGAAACGGTCAATGTTCCGTTGGAGGTGCCGGTGAAATAACCGATCACCGTTGTGGTGCTCGCGAGGCTTGCACCATTCTGCACCGTCACCTGACCGATCGCGTTGGCGTCCATCCCGATGTAGGTGCCAGAAGCGGTCAACTTTGACCCCGTGCCGGACACCGTGATCGTGCCGGACCCGCCCGGATCGACGGCCACATAGGCGCTGCCTGTGTTGACGGTGCCGCCGGAAGAGATATTGACCGTGCCGGTGCCAAAATCGCCGACGGTCAGCGTCGAGCCGATCGTCAGGCCACCGCCGGTGACATTCAGCGTGCCGGTCTGGCCCGCGGCCGAGCCGAGCGTGACGTTACGCGCTTGTGCTCCCGTCGCCGTGATGTCGGCCGGGTTTGGTGTTGCGCCGTTGTTGATGGTGACGTCGGTGCCCGATCCGGGGACCGCGGCCGGATTCCAGTTGCCTGGCGTGAACCAGTTGGCTGACGTGCCACCGAGCCAGTCGGCAGCGCTGGCCGGCGTGCAGCCCAGAACTGCCGCCGAAGTCAGCAATAAATTGTACAGCCGATTGCGTGAGCCGGGCTTGCCCGACCCCCGTCTTCCCCCGATGTCGCCCGTCACCCCAGCACCCATTCCCACTTGCAATGGGGGGAGCGTGCCAAATCCGCAGGGTGGCCATGCTATTCAATTGAGTAGGGTGCCGCATTTAATGCTATGCCATGACCCGGGTTTCCACAGTTTGGGCGAGCTGTGACCGTGAATGAAATTGAAGAGCGCTTTTTGGATGCGCTCTATCGAGGCGTGACCGACAGCGAAGAGCTCGATCGCGCCCTTCAACTCCTCCAGGACATATTTGGCTGCCGGGGCGCCGTTCTGGTGTCGGTGGACTCGCAGGATCCGACCGCGACCTTCAACGCCACCTCGGGATGGCTGAAGGAGAACCTGCAGCTCTATCTGGAAAAATACGCGGATATCGACCCGGCTCCGGCGGCTATTGCACGCCTGCCGATTGGCTCGGCCAGCACCACCAATCGCATGTTCACGGAAGAGGAGCGTCGGAACGGCCGCTTCTACAATGAATTCTTTCTGGCCAACGGCATGGTGGAGACTCTCGCCGGCAACCTTTATTCCGACCAGGGCCATCTGGCGATCGTCGGCGTGATGCGGAATGCGGAGCGCGACGCGTTCGACGACGATGACATCGCGCACATGGAACGGCTGATGCTGCACATCACGCGCGCCGTGCAGTTGCGCCGCGCGTTCTTCAAGGTCGATGCCAGGAGTCTCGGTCTGCAGGCCACCGTGGACCGGCTGCGCGCCGGTATCGTGCTGCTCGGCGACAAAGGCGCGGCGCTGTTCGTCAACACCGCCATGCAGGCGATCGCGCAGCGCGGCGACGGCTTCATGTTGGACCGCAGCGGCCGGCCGCTGCCCGCCAACATCGAGGCGCGGCGGCGCATCGATGCGCTGCTTGCCGATGTCGCAGGCGGCGGCACCGGAGGCATCGTCGCGATGCAACGCACGAGCGGCGCGCGGGACTACGTGGTGCTGGTCGCGCCTGCGCCGCCGTCGTCGGCGCAGTCGGATTGGGAGCGTAGCGAGCCGAGCGGCGGGGCGATTGTGCTGGTCCATGATCCCGAAGCGCAGCCAGCAGTGATGGCGGACGTGCTGGAGCAGGGACTCCGCCTGCCCAGGGGCGCGGCGCGGCTCGTTGCGGCGCTCGCCGCGGACGACGATCTCAAAAGCTACGCGGAGCGCGAAGGCGTCACGATCCACACCGCGCGCTTCCATTTGCGCACCGCGCTCGCACGCACCGGTGCGCGCACGCAGGCCGAGCTGGTGCGGCTTGCAGTACGCCTCCTTCGCGATTTCGCGCTGGCCGAGCCGAAAGCTTAGGTTCACCGCGCTTGGTCTCGATCATTCGAACGATGGCGCGGCTTCGCTTGCCTGTTATTCCGGACATGCCCGCCATGACAGCCGAGGACCGCTTCGCTAGTATCGAGCGAGATCAGGTTCAACCGAGGCACGAAACACGCGATGGGGTCGCGCGACCATTCACTGCGCATCCCGCGCGAAAGTCCCGGACTCTTGTTTGCGCGGCATCGTGCGGAGATCGATGCCGCGATCGCCCGGGTATTCGACCGTGGCCGCTTCATTCTGGGCGAGGAGGTCGCGGCATTCGAAGCCGAGTTTGCGAGTTATCTTGGCGTGCGCCACGTCGTTGGCGTGGCGTCTGGCACGCAAGCGCTCGGATTCGCGCTCAGAGCAGCCGGAATCGAGCCGGGCGATGAAGTCATCACCGTGTCGATGACGTTTGCAGCGACGGCCATCGCGATTGCGGAAATTGGCGCAAGACCTGTCTTTGTCGATGTCGATGCCAAGACGCGCTGCATGGATCCCGCAGCGCTCGAGGCCGCGATCGGTCCGGCGACTGCTGCGATCCTGCCCGTGCACCTGCACGGGATACCGGCACCGATGGATGCGATCGTCGCCATCGCGCAACGTCACGGCCTCGCGCTTGTCGAGGACTGCGCGCAATCGCATGGCGCGGAGATCGCCGGCCGGCGCACCGGCAGTTTCGGCGATGCGGCGGCCTTCAGCTTCTATCCGACCAAGATTCTGGGCTGTGCGGGGGATGGTGGCGCGGTCGCGACCAACGATGCGGCCATCGCGGAACGGCTCAGACGTCTGCGTCATTATGGGTTCGATCAAGCTGGGCAGGCGATAGAGCTTGGCAGCAATGGCCGGCTCGACGAGATCCAGGCCGCGATCCTGCGCGTATTGCTGCCGAAGATCGATCAACAGATTTTGCGCCGACGGAAGCTCGCCGCTGAATACCAGCACCATCTCGGAGAGATGCCGGTCGGGTTACCTCCTGCCCATGACGGCGCTGTCTACCATCAATATGCCATTGCCGTGGAGCAACGCGATTCCGTGCGTGCTAGACTGCTGAACACGCATGGAGTCGATACCGGCATCCACTATCCGGTTGGCGTCCATGAACATCCGCTTTTTGCTCGCCGCGAGGTCGCATTGCCTGTTACGGAACGTTTGGTGCGCCAACTTCTGAGCCTGCCGATTTCGCCGGAAGTTGCCGAAGGTCATATCGGGGACATCTCAAGCGCGCTTTCCGAAAGTATTGGTGCATGCCGATAGTCATTTATGCGATCGGCTCTCCGATCGTGGCCGATGTGGAGGAGACCTGCCGTCGGCTGCGCGCCGATATCGTTGGTTGGGTACGCAACGTCCCCGGCGAAAGCTTCGCGCCGGACGGCGTCCAGATTTCGGACGCCGACCGCCTGCCCGCCGATCTTCTGCAGCACGACTTCCTCGTTCCGTTGTTCACCTCGCGTTACCGCATCTCCGCCGTCGGCGAAGCGCGCCAGCGCGGCTTCGTGCGCCCTGCGACGTTGATCGATCCGACCGCCGTCGTTGCCTCGACTGCCGCGATCGGGCCTGGGACTTACGTCAACTCGATGGTCAACATCGGTGCCGCCTGCCGCATCGGCGCGTTCTGCTTCGTCAATCGCGGCGCAACGATTGGCCATCATTCCGAGCTCGACGAGTTTGCTTCCGTGGGACCCGCCGCGACCATTGCCGGCATGGTGCGGGTGGGGAAGGGTGCGATGATCGGCGCGGGCGCGGTGGTGCTGCCGCGCGTCACCATCGGCGCGAATGCCGTCGTGGCCGCTGGTGCGGTCGTGACCAAGCCGGTCGCGCCCGACACCACCGTGGCCGGCAACCCGGCGCGGCTCTTTCAAGGGCCATCGACCGGCGAAATGCACACTGGCTGAAGCGATGACCCCTCGCGTTTCCGTCGTCATCAAGTCATACAACCACGCGCCGTTCGTCGCGCAAACGATCCAAAGCGTCCTCGATCAATCCTTTCAGGATTTCGAAATCGTCCTCACCGACGACGCGTCGACCGACGGCACGCCGGATGTGGTTCGCGGCTTTACGGACAAGCGCATCCGTCTTGAAGTGTCTCCGAGCAACCAGGGCGTATCGAAGGCGATGAACGCCACGCTCGCACGCGCGCGCGGCGAGCTGATCGCAATCCTCAACTCGGACGACTACGCTCTGCCTGGCAGGCTGGAAAAGCAGGTTGCCTTCCTCGACGGGCATCCGGACGCGGGTGCGGTGTTCACCATGCCGC
The DNA here is from genome assembly GCF_001579845.1 of Rhodoplanes sp. Z2-YC6860. GTDB lineage: Bacteria > Pseudomonadota > Alphaproteobacteria > Rhizobiales > Xanthobacteraceae > Z2-YC6860. Next base: position 5,493,978 of record NZ_CP007440.1, on the reverse strand, counting down.
AGATCGTGGACGAGGCTGGCGCAGCCACCGATGATTTCAGCGACTTTCATGCCGCGCTCAAGCTGCCGGATTTCTCGCGCCGCTCATGGCTCCGGCAATTCTTCTTCAAGGGTAACATTCTCTGTGGGCCCACAGCGATGATTCGCCGGTCCTGTTATTCGGCGTGCGGTGAATACGATCCGCGCCTGACCAATCTGCAGGACTTCGATATGTGGATCAGGCTCGCCGTATCGGCGCCGATTCACGTCATGAGCGAAGAACTCACGGCGTTTCGCATCAGGCGCGACCATCAAAATGCCAGCGCGCCGCGCCCCGACACGGAGCTGCGCACCGCTTTTGAAACTGCGCAAATCCTCAAGCGGTTTCGCTCCATACCCATTGAGGTGTTGAACGAAGCCTTCGCGCAGGACCTTGTCGAAAGGAAAATCGAACGCAATTCCGTATCCGATATCTGGCTCGCCGAACTCGCTCTGACGATACCGTATGCCGCGCACAGGCTGTTTGCACTCGAAACGCTGTTTGAAACGGCCCATTCGGACGAGGCCATACGCAGATTGCGAAACCACCTTGGGAGCGTCGACGTTTTCGGCGTTCACGAGATGCGAAGACGCGATCTTCGAATCCGTGAGCTCGACAATCTCACCGATTCGCTCAACGAGGCCCTTCGTCGCTCTCGGCGCTGGACCGCTCCGCTTCGAGCTCTGAAAAAAGCGCTGAGACGCCGATAGGTCCCATTATCGCCGACCGGAAAAGCCCAGAACAAAAGCCTCAAGATTCGACGATTTGTTCACTGCTTTCTTACGTTGTTTGCAGCGAGGACGCCGCCAAGATGGTTAACGGGACGTTGTGTTAATCACGCACGCGCATGATCCGTGCCGCCGTTAGAGGCAGGAGAGATGGCGGTGCGGTTGACGAAGAAGCTTTCAACTTACCTGGGCGGGCTCAGCGTGCGCGTGCAAATCGGGCTCGCCGCCGCGGCCCTGTGCACGATCCTGGTCGCATCGACTGCGACCACGACCGGCTATTTCGGTGCGCGGCATATGTCCGGTCTGATCCGTCAGGATCTTGCCGCCACCGCGGAGGTTCTGGCCGATCAGCTCAGCCGGACATTGGGTTCGCGCTATCACGAGGTTGGAAACCTGTCGCGGCTCGCGCCGTTGCAGCCGCTGTGGCAGGGCGATCCGGCCGCGTTGCGTAAAGTTTTGGAATCGCTTCAGGCGAGCTATTCCGATTATTCCTGGATCGGCTTTGCCGATCCGAGCGGCAACGTCGTCGCCGCGACCGGAGGCCTTCTCGAAAAGGCTTCGGTCGCCGAGCGGCCCTGGTTCAAGAAGGGCATGCTTGGCCCCACGGTCGAGGATGTGCACGAAGCCAAGCTGCTCTCGGGCTATCTCACGCCGCAGAAATCCGGAGAGCCATTCCGCTTTGTCGATGTTGCGTTCCCGGTGCAAAACATCGCCGGCGAAACCATCGGCGTCCTCGGAGCGCATCTGAGCTGGAATTTTGCCGCGCAGCTGCGTCGGGTGATCCTGGATGCGTCATATCCGGCCAGTAGCGCCGACATCCTGATCCTGTCGCGGGACGGCAAGGTGCTGCTGGGCGCGACGTTGGGTTCGGAGCTCTTCGCACAGGATCGCAGGACGCGGTTGATGTCGGAAAAGACCGGGCACTTCGTCGACGCAACAGGCGGCGAGCGTTCTCTGGTCGGCTTTGCGACGGTCGAGGCCCATGCCGATTATCCAGGCCTGGGCTGGATGGTGGCGGCACGCCAGAGCGAAGCGGTCGCGCTTGCGCCAGTTCATTCCATGATCTGGACGATCGCGGGCGTGGGCTTTGGCGTGGCTTTGATCGGGCTCGTGCTCGCGATCGTGATGGCGCGGAGCATCGCGGCTCCGATCCGCTCGCTCACAGCCGAGGCCGACGGACTCGGCCGCGCGGCCGGCCCGCAAATGCTATCGCGTCACGGCGGCTCGCTCGAGGTCGAACATCTCTCCACGGCGCTGCGCTCGCTTCTGCGCCGCATCTGGGTTGCGGAGGAGCGGACGAACGAGGCCGAGCGACGGGCGGCCGAAGGCGCCGAGCAGTACGCGCACGACATCCGCATCCTGCGCACCATGGCCGACACTGATCCGCTGACGAACCTGTTGAACCGGCGCGCATTCCTCGGCGCCGCCAACGACGCCTTCGAGTACTACAAGCGTTATGACCGGCCGATTGCCGCCCTGGTGGTCGACATCGACCACTTCAAGAAGGTCAATGACACCTATGGGCACGCTGCGGGCGACGCGGTCATCAAGCAGGTCGGCGAGCTGCTCGGTGTGACACTGCGGAGCACCGACAAGCTGGCGCGTTTCGGCGGCGAAGAGTTCGTCATTCTGTTGCGCGAGGTCGACGAAGAAGCGGCGAGGGCGCTCGCCAACCGGGCGCGGGAGAGCGTTTCCAGCAAGCCGATTGGATACGGCCAGGCGCTGATCAGCGTGACCGTCAGCATCGGCGTGACGCTCGTGGCCAAGCCCGATCGCGACATCCAGGACACCATCGAACGCGCCGACCGCGGGCTCTATATGGCGAAGAACACCGGCCGCAACCGCGCGTTCCTGATGTATCCGAACGCCGAAACCGACGTTCGCCAGGTGGCGTAGCGCCCCGAGCGGCGTAGCAACGCCGCACGACCAATAAAAAAGCCGCCCCGGTGGGGCGGCTTTTCCATTTTGTCAGCGCGCTGTAATCAGCGCGAATAATATTCGACGACGAGATGCGGCTCCATCGCCACGGCGTAGGGCACTTCGTTGAGCGCCGGAACGCGCACCAGCTTCGCCGAGAGCTTGCCTTCGTCGACCTCGATGTAGTCCGGCACGTCGCGCTCAGAGAGCGCACGGGCCTCGAGCACCAGGGCGAGTTGCTTGCTGGCTTCCTTCACCTCGACGACGTCGCCCACCTTCATGCGGAAGCTCGGGATCGTCACGCGGCGGCCGTTCACCTTGACGTGGCCGTGGTTGATGAACTGCCGCGCCGCGAACACGGTCGGCACGAACTTGGCGCGATAGACGATCGCATCGAGCCGCTGCTCGAGCAGACCGATCATGTGCGCGCCGGTGTCGCCCTTCTGCCGACGGGCTTCGACGTAGATGCCGTGGAACTGGCGCTCGGAAATGTTGCCGTAATAGCCGCGCAGCTTCTGCTTGGCCTTGAGCTGCACGCCGTAGTCGGAGAGCTTGCTCTTGCGGCGCTGGCCGTGCTGGCCCGGGCCGTATTCACGCTTGTTGACGGGGCTCTTCGGGCGGCCCCAGACATTCTGGCCCATACGGCGGTCGATCTTGTACTTCGCCTCGTGGCGCTTGGTCATCGCGTCCTCAGTCCTAGGTTATGAGCAGGATTGCTCTTGAGGATCGCGCCCTCCTACTGCCCAGGCCGGAGCCCAAGGCCGACAGGTTTTGCAGCCAAAGCGCAAATCATTGCGAAAACTGGCAAAACCGCGGGTCGCGAAACACCACGCGGGCCCAAATGGCCCGCGAGATGGGCAGGCTTTTAGGGGCAAAGCCCAATTGTGTCAAACACGTAGTGTTTAAACGCCTGCGCCGGCCGGGACCCCGGTTTCTAGGCCGAACCGGGCCAACGCCGCGGCAAGCCCCGGAGCAGGCGGTCGGCCGGAGCTGAACACCACGCGGCCGGCGGGCGTGGCGTTCCCGTTGGCCGGCCCCAGGAGGTCCGTGACCCGGCGGGCGATGGCTGGCGCCGGGTCCATGAAATTCACCGGCCAGGGGCTGAGCTCCTGCAGCCGGTCGAGCAGGAGCGGGTAGTGGGTGCAGGCCAGCACCACGGTGTCGGTGCGGGCGCCGTCCAATTCAACAAAGCAAGGCGCGAGTTCCGCGACGATTGCGTCATCGGCAACGCCTTCGCCCTTCAGCGCCGCCTCCGCCAGTTCCGCGAGCCGCAGCGAACCGACCAGCGTCACAGCGCAGCCCTGGCCAAAATCACGGATCAGCGCGCGGGTGTATTCCCGGCTCACGGTGGCTTCGGTTCCAAGCACCGAAACCAGCTTGGTTTTCGAGGCGGCACAAGCCGGCTTGATGGCCGGCACGGTGCCCACGAATGGAACTTGGAACCGGGCCCGGAGTTGAGGAAGCACGAGGGTCGAAGCGGTGTTGCACGCAACCACGACCAGATCCGGTCGATGCGCGGTAATCCATTCGTCCATCACGCCAAGGACGCGCGCGACCAGCACCGGCTCGTCGCGGCGGCCATAGGGGAAAAAAGCATCATCGAGGGCGTAGATGAAGCGCGCGTCCGGGCGCACCTTCACCACCTCGCGATAGACCGTGAGACCGCCGAGCCCGGAGTCGAACACAAGGATGGTCGGCGGCGCAGCAGTGAAGGACATGGAACACCTTATATCCCATTGCTAGGCCATCCGTCCGCCCCCGCCATACGCCGTCAGCCTCTCTTCATTCATGGAATTGCCCGTGCCGCTCGACCTTCGTGACTTCAGCCGATTTGCCCTGCTGCTGGATATCGACGGCACCTTGCTCGACATCGCGCCGACGCCGCAGGCGGTTTATGTGCCAGCCTCGCTGCGCCAGTCGCTCGCGACACTGCGCGAGCGACTGGGTGGCGCGCTCGCGCTGGTGAGCGGGCGGTTGATCTCCGACATCGACGGGCTGTTCACGCCGCTGCGTCTGCCGGTGGTCGGCGGCCACGGTGCAGAACTGCGGCCGCACGGCGAGGGCGATACCATCGACCAGCGCGCTTATTCACTCGAGCCGATGCTGCGCGCCGAACTCGCCGCGATTGCCAAACGGCATGAGGGCGTTCTGTTCGAGGACAAGGGCTCATCGATCGCGTTGCATTACCGCTTGGTGCCCAAGCAAGGTGTCAGCCTGAACCACGACGTCAAGCATGCATTCGAAGCGTGGAACGATCCGTCGATCGAACTTCTGAGCGGCAAGGCCGTGCTCGAAATCAAGCACCGTGGCTACAACAAAGGCACCGGCGTGCGCGAACTGATGAGTCTTGCGCCGTTCAACGGGCGCAGACCGATTTACGTGGGCGACGACAAGACCGACGAGTTTGCATTTGCGGTGGTGCCCGAGTTCGACGGCATCGCTGTGTCGGTTGGCCGGCGCATCGCGTGGGTCGAGCACTGCATCGCGTCCCCAACAGAGGTGCGCGCATGGCTCGATCATCTTTCGGCCGAAGCTCCCGTGTCGTAATGCCTCACGCATTGTGACGCTCGGAACATTTTTTTCGTTGTGATTTGGAACCAAATTCGTCGCGCGTGTTGCCGGAACTTTCCCGCATCTCATCCGTTACATTCGTGATCATCTGACTTTCGTGAACTCGACGCTGTGACTTCATCCGAGTCTGCGGGTTCCGCTTGCGTCAAATGATGGGGCTTCGGGGCGTGGAAAGGTTCGTGATTCATGGACGCATTGCGACACGGCAACGGCTACGGATTACCATCGCCTCGATCCACGCCTTCGTCCGGAGACCGGCGTTCCCTCACACAAGTTGCAACTGATCTGTTTCGCCGCGGCGTCGATCCGGAGCGGGAGATCGAGGTTGCGCGCGGAGGCGGCGTGAAGCCGGGCCGCGTGATTGTGGTGTCCAATCGCGTGGGCTTGCCAAGCGACGGCAAGGCGCGTGCCGGCGGACTTGAAGTGGTGATGCGCTCCTTCATCAAGCGCAACCGCGGCATCTGGTTCGGTTGGAGCGGCCAGATCGCCCAGCGCGGCAGCGAAAATGTCCGCGCCGTCGAGCGCGGCGGCGTCACTTACATCACCACTGATCTCAACCGCGCCGATTATCAGGAATACTACAACGGTTTCGCCAACCGGATGCTCTGGCCGATCATGCATTACCGGTTGGATCTGGTTGAGTTCTCCAATCGCGACATGACCGGCTATCTCCGCGTCAACGAGAAATTCGCCGAGATCCTGCACCGCTTCATCGAGCCGGACGACATCATCTGGGTGCAGGATTATCACCTGATGCCGCTTGCCAAAGCCTTGCGCGATCGCGGCCACATGAATCGGATCGGCTTCTTCCTGCATATTCCGTTTCCGCCTCCAGAGGTGCTGGAGACGGTGCCCAAGCACGAGCAGAGCATCTATCCGCTCAGTCACTACGACCTGGTCGGATTCCAGACTGAAGGCGACGCCGCCAATTTCGGCAAGTATCTGACGCAGCAATTCGGCCTGACGAGTCGCGACGGCCGAAGCTTCAATGTCAACGGCCGGACTGTGCGTGCCGGTGCATTTCCGGTCGGTGTCGAGACCGCGCAGTTCGAGCGTCTCGCGCGCAGGAGCGCGCGCATCGACGAGATCATCCAGGTGCAGACGAGCATCGCCGACCGTCCGATGATCATCGGCGTCGACCGGCTCGACTATTCGAAGGGGCTCGATCTGCGCATGCGCGCCTATGAGCACTTCCTCGAAGCGCATCCGCACTGGCGCGGCAAGGTGACCTATCTGCAGATCACGCCGCGCAGCCGGTCGGAGATCAAGGAATATGCCGACATGGAGCAGCGCGTGAGCGAGACCGTCGGCCGCGTCAACGGACATTACGGCGAGGCCTCGTGGACGCCGATCCGCTATGTCAATCGCGCCTACACCCGCACCTTGCTGGCGGGGCTTTATCGTTTCTCCCGCGTCTGCCTGGTCACGCCGTTGCGCGACGGCATGAACCTCGTCGCCAAGGAATATGTCGCGGCTCAAGACCCGGAGAATCCCGGCGCGCTGGTGCTGTCGCAGTTCGCCGGCGCGGCGGCGGAATGCCGCTCGGCGCTGCTGGTCAATCCGTACGATCAGGAAGCGGTGGCGGCCGCGATCGACCAGGCGTTGTCGATGCCGCTCGAAGAACGCAAAGAGCGGCACCGCGACATGATCGCGGCCCTTACGGCGAACGACATCAAGGGCTGGGGCGAGCGATTCCTGGCGGCATTGGTTCGCGAGCCACAGAGCGGGCTGCGATTGATTCAGCAAGCAGGGTTTTAAAGCTCGCCGCGTATCGCATAGCGGAACGCTACCCTCGATTCATCTCCCGAGCTGTGCGCGGCGCGCGTCGAAGACGCGTGTATGCGCTGACGGGCGGGTATCTCGCGACGCCGCGAGATTTTTCACGTTGCTTCCAGAAATGATGACACTGCACTAGTGCGGCAATCTGACGTGCTTTAGGATCGCGCCAACTCGCGAGAGGCGGATTCGCGGATCCGCAGCGAAAACATTTTTGAATGGGGAGAAGCTCTGATGGCACGCAAGATTTCCGCTCCGAAAGTCGATCGTCGAAATTTTCTAAAAGGTGTCGCAGTCGCGGGCGCCGCGGCGGGTGCGGTCGCCCCGGGCGCGGCCAACGCCCTGCCGGCCGCCGGCGCCGAGCCGGCGCGCATCCCGTCCGTGCTGCCGCCTTCGGCGCGCACGATCGCGGCCGAAACGGCCATGCCGGAAAAGGAGCTGAACCGGATCGGCGGCAAAGCCGGCTCCGATTTCATGGTCGACGTCATCAAGACGCTCGATATCAAATATCTGCCGGCGAACTGCGCTTCGAGCTACCGCGGCATCCACGAGTCGCTGATCGACTACGGTCAGAACAAGATGCCGGAATTCCTCACCTGTATGCATGAGGAGTCCGCGGTCGCGATGTGCCACGGCTACTTCAAGGTCACCGGCAAGCCGCTGATGACGCTGGTGCACGGCACAGTCGGCCTGATGCACGCCACCATGTCGATCTACAACGCCTGGTGCGACCGCGTTCCGGTCATCGTCATGGGCGGCAACGACATGGACGCCGCGCACCGCCCGCCGGGCGTGCCGACCTTCCATTCGGCGCAGGACATCAACGCGATCGTGCGCGACTACACCAAGTGGGACGACACTCCGGTGTCGCTGCAGCACTTCGCCCAGTCATTCGTACGTGGCTACAAGATCGCGATGACCCCGCCGTATGGCCCGGTCATGATCTCGCTCGATGCCGGCCTGCAGCAGGAGCCGATGCATCCCCGTCCGGGCGAAGCGACTCCGTCGATTCCGAAATACACGCCGACCTCGCCGCCCGCGGGCGAGATGGGCGCGGTGCGGGACGCCGCGAAACTCCTCGCCAACGCGGAGCGGCCGGTGATCGTGGTCGACCGTGCGGCGCGTACCGAGAACGGCGTGCGGCTGCTCGTGCAGCTCGCCGAAGCGCTGCAGGCGCGCGTTGTCGATCTGGGCAACCGCATGAACTTCCCGCGCACGCATCATCTCGTGTCGGGCCCGCCCGCGGTCGCCAATGCCGACGTGATCCTCGGCCTCGAGCTCTCGGACTTCTGGGCCGTGATGAACTCCTACGTCGACAACGGCGATGAAGGCATCGGCTTCAACCAGACCCGCATCAAGGCGGGCATGAAGCTGATCAGCATCAATTCGGTCGAGCTCATCACCAAGGCGAACTACCAGGACTTCCAGCGTTTCCAGCCGGTCGACATTGCGATGGCGGCCGACGCCGAGGCGACGCTGCCAGCGTTGATCGAGGCCGTGAAGTCGGCAATCCCGAACGATCGCAAGGACGCGATCGCAAAGCGCGGCGAGGCCGCGAAGAAGGCCCGCGACGAGGCACACACCCGCACGCTGCAAGCGGCGGCCATCGCCTGGGACGCGAGCCCGATCAGCACTGCGCGTCTCGTGATGGAGACCTGGAACCAGATCAAGAACGAGGACTGGTCGCTGGTCGCCTCGGAAGGCAACGTCAGCAACTGGCCGGCCCGGCTCTGGCCGATGGAGAAGTACCATCACTGGCTTGGCCGCTCGGGCGGCTATGGCGTGGGCTACGGCGCACCGGCGTCGATCGGCGCCGCTCTCGCCAACCGCGATCTCGGCCGCTTCTCGGTGTCGATCCAGTCGGATGGCGACCTGATGTTCGCGCCCGGCGTGCTGTGGACTGCGGCGAAGCACAAGATCCCGCTGCTCGCCGTCATGCACAACAACCGCGGCTACCATCAGGAGCTGATGCACGTGCAGCGCATGGCAAGCTTCCGCAACCGCGTCGCGAGCATAGGCAACGATCTCGGCCCGATCGGCACGAGCATCATGAATCCCGACATCGAGTACCACAAGCTCGCCGAGTCGATGGGCTGGTGGGCGAAGGGGCCGATCAAGGATCCGGAGCAGCTCGGGCCCGCGATCAAGGAAGCCGTTGCCGCGGTGAAGTCGGGTCAGCCGGCTCTCGTCAACGTCTGGACGCAGCCGCGCTGATTTGATTTGGGGAGCAAGATCAAGATGACACGTTCGTTCGTTCGCTTTGTGCTGGCCGCGGTCGCGGCCGGCACGGTGGCCCTCGCTTCCGGCTCGGCATTCGCCGCCGGCGATGCCGTCAAAGGCAAGGCCAACTTCCAGAAGTATGGCTGCTGGCAATGCCACGGCTACGAGGGCCAAGGCTCGGCCGTGACGAGCCTCGGCAAGGTGCTGGCGCCCGATCCGCTGCCCTGGGACACGTTCTCGGCCTTCGTGCGCACCACCAACCGCGCAATGCCGCCGTTCAGCGAAAAGGTGCTGCCGAACGAGGATCTGGTCGACATCTACGCGTATCTGTCGTCGATCCCGAAGGGCAAGGACTACAAGAGCATCCCGCTGTTGAATCAGTAGCCGCGTTGCGGCTGCCCCACGCGGGGCGGAGCTTCAAAAGTCGAATCGCCGGGCCAAAGGTCCGGCGATTTCGTTTTGTATTTCATGAAGGGCGGAGCCGTTCGGCCGGGTCGCTTTGCGGGATAGAGTTTGTTTGAGCGTGATCTTTCCCGAAAACCGCTTCGCACTTTTCGGGATCAAGCTCAGGCCTCGGCCCATTGCCTCAGCAGGTTGTGGTAGCAGGCGGTGAGCGTCACCAGAGACGAATGCCCGGGATGATCCTGGGTGAGGCGGATGATCGCCATGTCGAGGTCGAACAGCAAAGCGCGCTGGGTCACGTCGCGGATCAGGCTCTGCGTCCAGAAGAACGAGGCGATGCGCGATCCGCGGGTGATCGGCGTGACGTTGTGCAGGCTGGTCGCCGGATAGATGATCAGATCGCCCGCGGGCAGTTTCACCTCGTGACTGCCGTAGGTGTCTTCGACCACGAGTTCGCCGCCGTCATAGTCTTCGAGCGCCGAGATGAACAGCGTCGCCGAGACGTCGGTGCGGATGCGCACCGGATGGATGGGATGCGAGCGGATGGCATTGTCGACATGCGCGCCGAACGTCATGCCGGCGTCGTAGCGGTTGAACAGCGGCGGAAACACCTGGTGCGGCAGCACCGCCGACATGAACAGCGGGCTTTGATACAGCGCCTTGTGCACCATGTCGCCGAGCTCGCGCGCCTCCGGCGATTGTTCGGGAAGCTGCAGATTGTGTTTCACCTGCCGCGATTGGTGGCCCGCCGTGACATTGCCGTCGACCCATTCGGCCTTGGTCATGACCTCGCGGCACCGCGCCACCTGCTCGGCGCTGAGCACTTCGGGAATGTGGAGCATCATGGCTCGGGTTCCTTGCGATTGACCTTCGGCTTACCGCCGCACTGCTGCTTTTCCAAGCCGGCCGTTAACAGCTCCGGATGACGGTTGCGTCCTCAGCAAAAGAGCCGCCTGCAGGGCAGGCGGCTCTCGTGGGGTTCGCGGCCCGCCAATCGTTATTTGAGAGCCACGGCCTTCGTCGGGATGAGCGAAGCTGACTTCGGCGCCTCGTCGGGTTCGAACCGCACCCGGTAGGTCAGGGCGACCGTGCGGCCCGACGCGGGCACCGCCCAGTTGGAGTAGGCCGACTGGTAATAGGTCTTGTCGGCGAGGTTGTAGACGTTCAGCTGCAGCGTCGCCTGCTTGCTCACCTTGTAGGCGGCCATGATGTCGAAGCGCCACCAGTCCGGCACGAGCGCCGACTGCGGAACGGTCGCGCTTCCCGAGTCGCCATAGACCTCGCCGGTATAGAAAGCGCCGGCGCCGATCTGGAGCTTTGGCGTGACGTCATATGTGGTCCACAGCGAGAACGCATTCGTCGGCGTGTTCAGCGGCTCGGTGTTGAGCTGGAATGCGCTCGTCGTTTTGGTGACGCGGGCATGAACGTAGGTGTAGCTCGCGATGATCTGCCACTGCTTGGTCAGGTAGCCGCTGACGCTCGCCTCGAAACCGTCCGCCGTGACCTCGCCATCGAGGATCGTCACGCCCGCATTGATCGGATCCGGCACGCGCAAGTTCGTCTTCACGGTGTGGAACACCGCGCTGGCGAGGCTCAGCTTGCCGCCAAGCACATCGGCCTTGATGCCGACTTCCGTGGTTTCGTTCTTTTCGGGCGCGAGCTTCGTCAGGCTGATCGCGGTGGCGGGCGTTGTCACCGCGATCGAGAGGTTGTCGGCCGACGGATTGAACGACGTGCCATGCATCACATAGATGCTGCTGTTGAGTGTCGGGTGGAAGATTCCGCCGACGCGCCAGCTGAACAGGTTGTCGTTCCGCTCGAGCTGCGAGACGGCCGCGGAGGCGAGCGGAGCCGCCTGCTTGAACTTGTAATTCTCCAGGCGAATGCCACCAAGCACCTCGAAGTATTGATTGATCTTGATCTGATCCGCCGCATAGAAGGCGAGATCGGTCGCCTCGCCATAGGTAAACTGGCTGGAGGTCGAGGGTTGCGGAGTGCCGCCGTAGCGATAGGGGTCGGGATCGAGCAGGCTTGTTGAGGCCTGTCCCGCGAACTGGTTACGCCGGAAATCGCGCGTCTCGCGATTGGCCTCGAAGCCGGTGATGGTGGTGTGTTCGAGCTGCCCGGTGTTGAACTTCGCGATGGCGTCGGTGGCGTTCGCAATCATCGAATTGTTCACCGCGATCTGGGCGCGGTTCGGCGTCCAGGCAGCCGTCAGGCTCGAGGGCGCGGGCTCAGGGAAGACGTTGCGCTGGAAGCGATCGACGTTCGTGTAGCGCGTCGTGTTCACGACCTTGAAGTTCGAATTGAACTCGTGCTCGAGCCTGTTGGTGAGGGTATGCGCGTCGACCTTTTCGGTGTCCGGATAAGGACCGCTGAGAATGCCGTACCAGTTGCTGCGCGACACCGGCGCGATCGGTCGTGGATTGCCCGCGAAACTGTAATTCATGAACGGAACGCCGTAGTCGGGGACGTTTTCGTCGTGCTGGTAGATGTAGCTGAACGTGTTGGTTGTCTGGTTGTCGATCTTGTATTTGATCGACGGCGCGAAGCCGTACCGGTTGATCTCGACATGATCGCGATCCGGAATGTCGTAGCGCTGTCCCATCGCGACGATGCGCGCGGACACTTGGTCGTTCACCTTGCCGTTGGCATCGACCGTGGCGCGCACGCCGGGACCGGTGTTGCCGGTCAGCGTACCTTCGACGAAGGTGCGATCGGTCGGCAGCTTGGAGACGAGATTGATCGCGCCGCCGGTCGAGCCGCGTCCGAACAGCACCGACGAAGGACCTTTGTAGACTTCGACCGCGTCGACCGCGAAGATATCGCGCGTATACCAGCCGGGATCGCGCAGCCCATCGCGGAACACGTCATTCTGCGCCGAGAAGCCGCGGATGTAGGGCGTGTCACCCTGGTTGCCGCCTTCGCCGGCGCGGAAGGTGACGCCCGCGACGTTGCGCAATGCGTCTCTGACATCCGACGCGGCCGTGTCGCGGATCACCGCCTGCGGCACCACGTTGACGGATTGGGGCGTCCTCAGAAGAGAGACCGGGATACGGTTGAGGTTGCCGTTGGTCGGCGCCTGATACGACGTCTGCGACGGGTTCGCCGGCGCTGCTGCGGCCACCGGCGGCGTGCGAGGCGCTTGAACCGGACGCGCTTGCCGTGGCTTGCGCTTCGCGGAGCGCACGTTGATCCGGGGCAGGGTGGTGGTCGCGGATTGCTCGCCGGCCTGCGCCGTGGTTGTGCTCGAACGCGGCGTCCCCGCGGTAGCGGCCTCCTGGGCGGTGCCGCTGGTCGTTGCCAGCATCACCGAGGCCAGGCCGACGGCGGCCTGTGACAACGGATGGCGAACCGTTGCGCTGATCGCCGACCGATTTTGGCTGCAGTTGCACTGCTGCTCCAAAGAAGCCGCTGGCTTCTTTGTGACCCGGATATACTTCGACATCGCCCCACTCTTACGTTCAAGTTTGTTGTTTAGAACTGATAAAAATTCAGTTCATGCCCAGTATTGGCTTACATGCGGTAGTATTCGTGGGCAATTATAAATGGTTGAAACTGCAGGCTCTTTCGAATTAGAACACTTCAAAACTAACAAACTTATTGCATTTCTACTTTGTGGCAGCGCGGCCGCTCGCTATACGTGGCCCTGGAGCTCCAAACTACTTGGAACGATTACAAAGAGAGCGCGATGTCTGCCGCGTCCAGATCCCGGCTGCGCCGGCTTTTCCTGCAAATCCATCTGTGGCTCGGCATCGGCCTTGCAGTTCTGCTCGTACCGATCTCGCTCTCCGGCGCGTTTCTGGTCTGGCATGATGAGTTCGACGCGCTGATCCATCCGTCTCGCTATGCTGCGACCGCAGGGCCGTCGTTGCCGCCCGCACAACTCGTGGCGAAGGCCGCCGCTGCGCTGGAGCGCGGCTTCCAGACGACCGGATTGCGGATGCCCGAGCGCGACGGCTGGCCCGCGGTGTTGTCGGCGCGTGAAGGTCGGCGCGGCGAGGGCGGACGCCTGAGGTTCGTTTCCGTCTATCTCGATCCGCCGACCGGGCGCATCATAGAGACCGTCGAATTCCGCGACTCTCTCATCGGCGTCCTGCATCGCTTTCACGAGAACCTGACGATCCCCGAGTTGAACGGGCGCAGCATCGTCGGTTGGGTTGGCGTCGCGATGCTAATCCTGAGCCTCAGCGGCATCTATCTCTGGTGGCCGCGCAACGCGGGCTTTCTGCGCGGCTTGTGCTTCACGCGCGGGCCCGCGCTTTCGTTCAACCTGCATCACCTGTTCGGCTTCTGGATCTCGATTCCGCTCGCGGTGGTGTCGGCGACCGGCATCTATCTCGGCTTCCCGCAGCAGGCGCGCGAGATGATGGCGTCGGTCGCGCCGATTTCGCAGCCGCAGCGGGGAGGCGGCGGCAGCGTGCGCGTGCAGGTTCGCGATCCGCAGACCGGCGGTATGACCACCATGATGCTCGACGAGCGCAGTGGCGCGCTCGCGCCGCTGGCGCAGCTTTCCGGTGACCGCGCGGCGCAACTGATCCGCGGTCTCCACGACGGCAGTCGCGGCGGCGCGTTGTGGCAGGTGCTGGTGTTTGTCTGCGGCGTGCTGCCGACCGTGTTCGTCATCACCGGTGTGATGATCTGGCTCCGCAGCCGCAGGCGGCCGAAGCCGGCCACGCCTGCAACGCCCGCCATGGCCATGCCTCAGGTCGAGGCTGCCGAATGATTGCCCCGATCAGGATGCATCATCGCTCCACTGGCCTTGGCGCATGTAACACTGTTACAAATGCGTCCGACAGTGCACTGGCACGCGAGCGGGGCAGTCGCAGCGTTTGGAATGTGCAGGATTAGTCAATGAGGATCAGTCGTTTAGTGGCTCCGGCCACGATCGTAGCCGTGTTGTGCACCGCCCAGGCTTTCGCCCAGGCGCCCGCGCCGAACCAGCAGGCTCCGCGGCCGGCGGTTTCGCAACCGGCGGCGCCCCAGGTCGCGCCATCGCAAGCGGCCCCACCGCAGGCCGCACCAGCCGCGGCCGCCACGCCGGCTCCCGCCACGACAGTTCCGGCTGCGCCAGCCCAGAGCGGGTCCGCTCCGGCGACGCCTGACGCAAATGCAGCATCCGCCCCGGCCATCGGCACTGCGCAGGTCTCGCCGGCCGATCTGCCCCGCGACCTGTCGCCGTGGGGCATGTTCATGAACGCCGACATCATCGTGAAACTCGTGATGATCGGACTGGTGTTTGCGTCGCTCGTCACCTGGACGGTCTGTGTCGCGAAGTATTGGGAGTTGTTCGCGGCGAGCCGCAGGGCGCGCGCGGCGCTTGGCCTGCTCAACGAGGCGCGCTCGCTTGGCGAGGCCAATCAGCGGCTCGGCCGCGGCGAGGCCGCGATCGAGCGGCTCGTGCGTGCCGCGGTCCACGAGGTGCAGATGTCGCCGCATCCCGAGCCGGAGGGGCTCAAGGAGCGGATCGCGTGGCTGCTCGAGCGCGTCGAAGCCTCGGCGATCCGCCGCACCGGCCGCGGCATGGGCATTCTCGCCACGATCGGTGCGACAGCGCCCTTCGTCGGCCTGTTCGGCACGGTGTGGGGCATCATGAACAGCTTCATCGGCATCTCGAACGCCCACACCACGAATCTCGCGGTGGTAGCGCCGGGCATCGCCGAGGCGCTGCTCGCGACCGCGCTCGGCCTGTTCGCCGCGATCCCGGCCGTGGTGATCTACAACGTGTTCTCGCGCGCGACCGGCGGCTATCGCGCGCTGCTCGCCGACGGCTCCGCGCTGGTGATGCGGCTCGTGAGCCGCGACTGCGAGCGCATGTCGTCTCCGATGTCGCGCGCTGCCGCGGAGTAGTTCTGTGTCGATCAAGCTCGGGCACGACAGCGACGAATTCGAGGAGACGCACGAGATCAACGTCACGCCGTTCATCGACGTGATCCTGGTGCTGCTCATCATCTTCATGATCGCGGCGCCGCTTGCCACCGTCGACATTCCGGTGGAGTTGCCGTCGACCACGGCGCAGCGGCAGGAACGGCCGGACAAGCCGATCTTCCTCACCATCAAAGCGGATCGTTCGCTCGCGATCGGCGAGGATGTCATCGCACGGGATTCTCTGGCGCAGGCGCTCAACGTCGCGGCCAAGGGCAATCACGATGAGCGCATTTTCCTGCGCGCCGACAAGACGGTGGCCTATGGCGACATCATGCAGGTGATGAACGACATGCGCACCGCAGGCTATCTCAAGATTGCCCTTGTCGGGCTCGAGAATCGCCAAGCTAAGTGAATCATCAAGCCAAGTAAATCGTCAGGCTGAGACGCAATGAGCCAGATGACGGCGCAATCGCTGATACTGCCGGCCTATGACGGCGCTGAGGTCCGGCGCTGGGCATACGCTGCCGCGATCGTGGTTGTCATGCATGTCGCCGCGGTCGGAGCCTATTTCTATGCTGCGCCCGAAGAGGACGACGGCATGTCCGATACGCCGGCGGTTTTCGTCGACCTGACGCCGATGTCGGCTTCGTCGCCATCGACCGCCGATCTGCCGCCGGGCGAAGAGGCGCCTGACGCTTTGCAGATCCCCAAGCCTCCGGATCAGGCCAAGCCCGAGGTTGCGGAGCCGGTGCAGAAGGTCGAGACGCAGTCCGATGTGCAACTGCCGGTGCCGGAGGAAAAGGTCGAAGAGAAGAAGCCGCAGCAGGAGGAGCAGGCGCCATCGGTCGCGACCGCGCCACCGCGCGCCGATCAGATCGGACCGCAACGGCCCGCGACCGCGCCTCAGGGCAGCACCATGAGCCGCAACGCGCTGCTGCGCTGGAATCATCTGGTGTCGGCCAGGCTGCAGCAGAACAAGCGCTATCCGGCGGCCGCGCATGGCGAGCAGGGCACGGTGACGTTCGCGTTCGTGGTCACCGCCAAGGGCGAGATCCTGTCGCAGCGAGTCGTGCGCAGCTCCGGCTCTCGTGCGCTCGACGACGAGGCCATGGCGATGCTTCGCCGTGCGCAGCCGCTGCCGGCGTTCCTGCCGGGCATGACGCAGCCGTCCATCGAGGTCAGCCAGTCGATCGGCTACACGGTCGCGCGCTAGCAACCATGGACGCTCTCACGGCCTTCGGTTTGTTCGCCGTCACGGCGATGCTGATCTGCTACGCGCTGGAGGACCGCAGCCATTGGTTCGTGCTGGCATTTGCCGGCGCCTGCGCGCTCGGCTCGGCCTACGGTTTTCTGCAGGGTGCCTGGCCGTTCGGCGTGGTCGAGGCGATATGGGCGGTCGTTGCGGCGCGCCGCTGGTTTCGGCGGCCGGCTTGATTGCGACGGGAGCGCGAGCTCTCAAAGCTCGTCGAGATTGCTCGGCACCTCGCCGAACACCTTCAGGATCGTCGCTTCGCCGAACTGGCCGACGTTCGGTTCGCCGGATCGCTTGAACGCCAGAGCGCCGACATTGTCGGGATGGCGCGACAGCGCCTCGGCCCGGCGGATCGCCGCCACTTCATTGGGCAGCTCTTGAGCCTGGCCCGGCGAGATTCCGTCCTCCGAGCGTCCGAAGGGCAGGGCGACATAATAGGTGACGGACATCGGGACACCCGTTCGGTTCGTTTCGCTTACGCCTTTCCGCTTCAGGCTTTGGCCGCGCGCGCAGGCTTTTTCGCCTGTGTCGGGTCTTCCACCTTGGTGCGCGCCGGATTTCGCTTGCGCCCGAAGCTGGTTGAAACTTGGCTCTTCAATTCATCGAGCTGAGCTTCGAGAAACGCGTTGGCGATCAGCGTGATGCGGAGCGCTGCAACGGCATCACCGTTGCAGATGGCGAGAGCCTCCCGCACCTCCTCATCGGCGGGGTGCGACTCGACGGGTTTGATCTCCTTGCTCTGCTCGTCCGACAGATTGGCCAGAAAGTTGTGGAATTGATCGTCCATGGCGTGCCTCGTTCTCTTGGGACTCAATGAGAACAAAACAGGAACATAGAGTCAAGCACGAATCCGAAGCTCCACAAGAGATGCGCGGGCATACGCGGCCTTTGATCTAGATCAGCGCGGCGCGATGCCCTCCGGCCAATATGCGACTTGTAAGACCCGAGCGTTTGGATGGAACGAGAATGAATCAGCACCAAGGCGTCACAGAGACACTGAAGGCGCGCCTCGCCGAGCTACGGCAGCATCTGGTGAAGGTCGATCGCTCATTGCACAAACCGCTGTCCGCCGACTCTGGGGACCAGGCCATCGAGCTGGAAAATCAGGACGCGCTCGCAGAAATCGAACGGTCTGAGATCAAAGAAGCCCGTCAGATCGAGGCCGCTCTGAAGCGGATAGCCGATGGCAAGTACGGAACGTGCGCCAAGTGCGGGGCGCCGATCGACCCGAAACGCCTGAAGGCGCTTCCAACGGCGGCAACATGCATTTCCTGTTCGGCTTGAGCCGCGGCGCGAATCTCAACACTTCAGGGAACGGTTAAAAAATGAATCACCATCATCGCACGACACTGCACACTCTGTTCGCGCATCCGATCAGCGCCAACATCGATTTCAAGAAGGTCGTCCATCTTCTGGAAGATCTCGGAGCCGAGGTCGAGAACAAGTCGGGCAATCGAATTGGCGTGAAGCTCAACGGGCATTCGGCCAGTTTCACGCACGCCCAGCATGATCTTCCGACGGAAGAAGTCGTGCAGATGCGGAAGTTTCTCGAATCCTGCGGCGTGACGGCCGACCGATATCCGCTCTGACCAGGCCGCGGACGACGCTCACGCCGCCGCGGCCACCGCGCCACGCTCGGCGAACTGCGGCCTCCAGGCCAGCAGCGCCGCGATGAGTCCGCAGGCGGCGGCGAACATCAGCCACAGCCCTGCCACCGCGCGGTTGCCGCTCACCTCGATCAGATAGGTGCTGACCGCTGGCGTGAAGCCGCCGAACAGCGCGGTGGCGAGGCTATAGGCCACCGAGAAGCCCGCGGTGCGTAGCCGCACCGGCACGATCTCGGTCAGCGCCACCACCATCGCGCCGTTGTAGCTGCCGTAGAGGAACGACAGCCAGAGTTCGACGATCAGCAGCCGCTGGAACGATGGCGCGGCGACGAGCCAATTCAGCACCGGGTACGCGCTCACCAGCATCAGCACGGTGAACAGGATCAACAAGGGTCGCCGTCCGACGCGGTCGGACACCGCGCCCATCACCGGCAGCCAGAACAGGTTGGAGATGCCGACGCCGAGCGTCACCAGCAGGCTGTCGGTGCCGGTGAGCTTCAGCACCTCGCGGCCGAAGGTCGGCGTGTAGGCGGTGATGAAGTAGAACGACACCGTGGTCATGGTCACCAGCAGCATGCCGATGATGACGATCCGCCAGTTCTGCAGCAGCGACTGGAGGATCTGTTTCGGCGTCGGATGCGCCTGGCTCTTCTTGCGCTCGGTGAATTCGGCGGTCTCCTCCATCGAGCGGCGCAGGAAGAAGATCAGCGGCACGATCAAGCAGCCGACCAGGAACGGGATGCGCCAGCCCCAGGCGGTCATCTCCTCGGGCGGCAGCAGCGCGCTGAGCCAGACACCGAGCAGCGCCACGAAGATCACCGCGATCTGCTGGCTGCCGGATTGCCAGCTCACGTAGAAGCCTTTGTTGCCGGGCGTTGCGATCTCGGACAGATAGACCGAGACGCCGCCGAGCTCGACACCGGCCGAGAAGCCCTGGATGAGGCGGCCGAGCACGACGATAATCGGGGCCGCGACGCCGAGCGTGGCGTAACCCGGCACGAGCGCGATCGACAGCGTGCCGATGGCCATCAACACCAGCGTCAGCAGCAGGCCCGCGCGCCGGCCGTGATGGTCGATATAGGCGCCGAGAACAATCGCGCCGAGCGGCCGCATCAAGAAGCCCGCGCCGAACGTCATGAAGGCGAGCATGAGTTGCGCGAATTCGCTGCCGGCGGGAAAGAAGGTCTTGCCGATCGCGCTCGCGTAGTAGCCGAACACGAAGAAGTCGTACATTTCCAGAAAGTTTCCGCTGGAAACGCGGATCACGGATTTGATTTTTTCGCTGCGGCTCGATGCGTCGGCCATGACATTTCCCCAGACTGCCGTTTATGCGGCCGTCATTTGCCTGGCGCTCAAGCGCCGGACCTGCGGCCTTGATGGTTTATGACCTCAAGAATCCGGGTTCTCGGAGCGCAGGTCAATCCCCGGAGGCCTGCTCACTTGCTCGCCCTGCGCCCCTTTATTCCGGGTTCCCCAGTCGGCTAGCATGTCGGACAAATCGATATTGCAAAGCCGATTGACAAACAGAGCCGCTCAACGAAGCGACCGACAATGGAGGATCGCGCGTGAACAAGCCGGTTGGAAGTTTTCAGGGCCGTCCCATCGTTTCGCAGAATGCGGGGCTGACGATCACGCGGGTCGGTGCCTATCTCGGCGCCGAAGTCACCGGCATCGATCTGCGCAAGCCCATGTCCGGTGAACAGCGCGCGGCGATCGAGACCGCGCTTGCCGAGAACGAGCTCCTGATTTTTCGCAATCAAGACATCTCATCCCAGAACCTGATCGACTTCGGCACGAGCTTCGGCGAACTGACCGTGCATCCGTTCGCGCCCAAGGACAAAGATGTCTCGGTGCTGATCAAGTTTCGCAACGACGAGACCAACCCGCCGTTCCGCACCGACGTCTGGCATTCCGACGAGACGTTCCGCAAGGAGCCGCCCAAGGCCACGGTGCTGGTCGCCAAGGAGGTGCCGGCGATCGGCGGCGACACAATGTTCGCCAGCATGTCGGCTGCGTTCGACGGACTCAGCGACCGCATGCAGCAGTTCATCTCGGGCCTCGAGGCGGTGCACGACTGGAAGCCGTTCCGCGAGCTGTTCGACGACTCCGAGGGCGACCGCCAGAACGTGCTGCGCTGGGAGGAGATCTATCCGCCCGCGGTGCACCCGGTGGTGCGCGTGCACCCGGTGACCGGGCGCAAGGTGCTGTTCGTCAATCCGCAGTTCACGGTCGGCATCCGCAACATGGACGAGCGCGAAGGCCGCTCGCTGCTCGAGACGCTGTTCCTGCAGGCGCAGGTTCCCGAATATCAGTTCCGGCATCACTGGACGCCGAACACGCTGATCATGTGGGACAACCGCTCGACCCAGCACTACGCGGTCAACGATTACTTCCCGCAACGCCGCTACATGGAGCGCGTCACCATCAGGGGCGGGGCGGTCGAGGGCGTCGAGCGCGCCGATCCGGAAACCACGCGCAAGGCCATCCGCCGCACCACCGGCAAGCCGAAAGCGGCGCACGGCAAGCCCGTGGCGCCCGAGCGCATCAAGGCATGATCCGCGCGACCGGATGAGGTTAGGACCATGATTACGCTTCGCAGCATTACGCTGGCGGCCGTAGCTTTGCTGCTGTCTTGTGCCGCCGCTCTGTCGCAGGCTTCACAGAACTGGCCGAACCGGCCGGTGACGATGCTGGTGCCGCTGCCGGCCGGCGGCATCGCCGATCTCATGGCGCGCGGCTGCGCGCAGGCCTTGAGCGATGAGTTCGGTCAGCCGTTCGTGGTCGAGAACCATCCCGGCGCGAGCGGTAATCTTGCTGCCGCGGCGGTCGTCAAGGCGCCGCCCGATGGCAGCGTCCTGCTGTTTGCGACGCAGGCGCAGGCCGCCTTCAACAAGATGATGTTCGCGAACCTGTCGTATGATCCGGCGCGGGATCTCGTGCCGATCGTCCTGGTGCTCAAGTCGCCGGTGGTGTTCGTCGGCGCGCTCGACGCGCCGGTGACGAATTTCCAGGCCATGCTCGATTACGCGCGGGCCAATCCCGGCAAGCTCACCAGCGGCCAGACCGGCGTCGGCTCGATGAGCCATGTCGCCTTCGAAATGCTGCAGCAGAAGACGGGAATCGTGCTCAACGGCGTGCCCTACAAGGGCGGCGCGCCGATGGTGACGGACCTGCTGGGCGGTCATCTGCCGATGGGCTCGGACCTGCTGTCGAATTTCGTCCATCTCGCCAAGGACAGGAAAGTCCGGCTGCTTGCGGTCGCAACCGCTCGGCGGTTCGGCGATCTGCCCGATGTGCCGACCGTCCAGGAAGAGATCAGAATGCCGTTCGAGGCCGCCGCATGGTTCACGATCATGGCGCGCACCGGCACGCCGGCCGACGTTGTGCAGAAGGTCAATGCGGCCGTGAACCGCTATCTCGTGAGCGCCAAAGCCAAACAGCTGATCGCAGGCGCCGCGGCCGAAGCCGGCGGCGGCTCGCCTGGGGAAGCCGCGGCCTTCGTGAAGAGCGAGATCGAGAGATGGGCGCCGGTCATCAAGGCGGCGCAGATTTCGCTGAACTAGCGTGCGGTGTGACATGGATTATGGACTGCAAGACAAGGTGATCATCATCACGGGCGCGGCGAGCGGGTTCGGCCAGGCCGCCACGCGGCTGCTCCTGAAGTCGAAGGCGAAGCTCGTGCTTGCCGATCTCAACACGCAAGGGCTCGCCGCGATCGCGCGCGAAGCCTCCAGCGCCGGCGTCACGTTCGCCGAGTGCCCGCTCGATGTGTCGTCAGCCGATGAGACCAAGGCGGTGGTCGCGCAGGCCGTCGAGAAGTTCGGCCGGATCGACGGCCTTTTGCATTTCGCCGGCGTGATCGACATCCACAGCATCGAGGAAACGACCGTCGCGCATTGGAATCGCGTCATCAACATCAACCTGCTCGGCACCTTCCTCATGGCGCAGGCGGTGTCGGCGGTGATGAAGCAACAGCGCCAGGGCCGCATCGTGTTGACCGCCTCGGATTCGGCACGCAAGGGCGCCTCGATCAGCGGGCCGGCCTACGCGGCCTCCAAGGGCGGCGTCATCGCGCTCACCCGGGATCTTGCCATGAAGCTCGGGCCGTCGGGCATCACCGTCAACGCGATCTGTCCCGGCATCGTGCAGACGCCGATGGTCTCGAACGACGCTGGAATTCCCGCCGCCGCGCTCGACGAGGTGATCGCCCGCACGCCGCTTGGGCGGCTCGGCGAGCCCGAGGATATGGCGGGCACGGCCATCATGCTGCTCACCGAGGCGACGAAGTTCATCAACGGCGAGATCGTCGAGGTCAACGGCGGTTTCTTCTTCGATTGAGGCAGTCGTCAGTTTGTAGGTGGGCAAAGGCGCGAAGCGCCGTGTCCGCGTTGCCGAGTCGCTGGTGCGAGCCGGGCGCTCTCTCCCGGCCTCATGCTGAGGAGCGCAGCGAAGCTGCGCGTCTCGAAGCACCAGGCCGCCCCATCCTTCGAGACGCATTGCTTCGCAATGCTCCTCAGGATGAGGCGGGGAGGGAGTCGAACGAAATGCCGGCAGATGCCAGGCGGGCACGGCGCTTCGCGCCTTCGCTCACCCTACGATCTTTGGCCACCCTGAGGTTCTATTCGATCTTGAGGCCGAGCTTATCGATCAACGTGCGCCACTTGCCTTCTTCGCGCTCGATGTTGCGAGCGTATTCCTCCGGCGTGCTGGGCATCGCCGCGCCGCCGTCCGAGATCATGCGCGATTTCACGTCGTCGGAGTCGACGATTTTGCGAAGCTCCGCGTTCAAGCGCTCCACAATCGCCTGCGGCGTGCCGGCCGGTGCGAGCAGCCCGTAATAGAGCACGACATCGAGCCCGGGCAGGCCGGCCTCGGCCGCGGTCGGCACGTCGGGCGCCACCGCAAGGCGTTCGGGCGCACACACTGCGATTGCTTTGATCCTGCCAGACTGGATGTTGCCGATGGCAGGCGGCACGGTGTTGAAGGCCAGCATGACATGCCCGCCGACGAGATCGTTGGTGAGGGGACCGGTGCCTTTGTAGGTGACGGTCGTGACGTCGGCGCCGGTCAGCGACTTGAACAGCTCGATGCCAAAGTAATTGAGCGTCGGCGGCGGCGGCGTGCCGACCGTGAGCTTGCCCGGCTCTTTCTTGGCCAGCGCAATGAGGTCGGTCAGCGAATTCACCGGCGTCGCCGGATTGGCCTGGATCATGATCGGCACGGCGGCAATCAATCCGATCGGCGCGAAGTCCTTAAAGATGTCGTAGCCGGGATTGGTCGGCGCGCTCGCGCCCGTGGTGATCATCAGGATGGTGTAGCCGTCAGGCGGTGCCTTCGCGCCTGCGCGGATGCCGACCACCGAGCCCGCGCCGGCGCGATTCTCGACCACGACCTGCTGGCCGAGTGCCGTCGTGAGCTTGGCGGCAATCACGCGGCCGACAGTGTCGACGCCGCCGCCGGCCGGAAACGGAATAATCAGCGTGATCGGATGTGTCGGATAGTCGTCGGCCGCGGCTGGCAGGCAGCAGGCGAGCGCAATCAGCGCTGCGCCGAAGAAACTGACGGTGCGATCCAGTATCGGCATGGCGCGCTGCTCCCGGAGATTGTCTTGTGCAATTTGCGGCCATCAAAACAGGAAATCGCGGCGAACGAAATGGGGGCAAAGCCGATCCCCGGCCGTCGAATTGTTGCGCAGGGAAAAACGCCTAAGGCAACGGCCCGGCCAGGGTGAGCCGCACCGCGGTCGGTTCGAGCGGATGGAGGTGGCGGTCGGCGACCGGCGCGGTCTCGCCGCGCAATTGCGAGTCGTAGAAATATTCGATCTGGTTGGAGCGCGAGTTGAACAGGTTCAGCGCGTCGATCTGCACGCGCCAGCCGCCGTCCCAGCGGTAGCCGAGGCTCGCATTGACCACCGCGGCCGGCGAGGAGCTGGCGCTGTTGTCCTCAATCAGCGGCCGCGGGCCGAAGTAGCGGAGTTTCGCCGAGCCGAACCAGCCGGTCTTCTCGCCAAGTGTGACGCCCGCGGACGCGACGATGCCCGGCGCGCCGGGAATGCGGTTGCCGACCGGGTCGACGTCGGTGAAGCGGGCGTGCGTGTAGGCGAAGTCGACGTCGAGGCCGAGCCAGGAGTTGACCTTGTACCGGTTGGTCCATTCGACGCCGACGCGCCGGCTTGGTCGGCTCGGCTCGGTGGTGCCGGCGTCGCCGACGAACAGGATCTCCGAGTCATAGTCGAGCACGAACACCGACAGCGTGCTTTCCAGGCCGGCGATCGCCTTGGTTCGCACACCGACCTCTGCGCCCTTGGAGCGCACCAGCAGCGGCACGCGCTGCAAGGGCGTGGTCTTGTCGGTCGGATCGACCGTGATGGTCGCGCCGCGCGCGTCGTTCGAGTGGAAGCCATAGCCGGCGCTGAGGAAGTATTCAGTTTTGTAGAACGGGCCGAAGATGAGACTGGCCTTGGGGCTCGCCTTGAAGTCCGAGGTGTCGCCGGAGTTCTGCGGCGTGTCGCTGTTGACGCGCGCCGTGAAGTAGTCTCCGCGCAGGCCGAGAACGGTGCGAAACCAGTTCGTCCAGCGCGTGGTGTTCTGGCCGTAGATGCCGACGCTGGTCTCGCCGACATTGTCCTGGCGCACGGTCGAGAGCGGCATGCGATCGATGGTCTTGATGAGACCGACCGCGATGTCGTCGCGGCGAAGCTGGATGCCGAGCGTGTTCTCGGTGTCGAAGCCCAGGAGCCTGCCCTTCACGGTGTGGCTCGCCTCACCGCCGACAATGGTGCGGCGATCGGTCTGGCTGAACTGGTCGCCGTTGACCGGGTCGTTGAGGAAATAGGTGAAGTCGTTGAACAGCGTCAGTGTCTGCCGGATCACGTAGGCGCTGGCCTTGGTCTGGGCATTGCCTTCGGTGCGGGTGAGATTGGCCGAAAGGCTAGTGCGGCTCGACTGGCCGCCGTCGGTCGGATTGAGCGAGCCCCAACGATCGATCACGCCGCCGTCGATCGCGCGCTGCGCCACCTGGTCGGTGGAGTTCCACTTGTTGGCATAGGCCATGCCGAGCACCGACAAGCCGTTGTCGGCATTGCCCTGACTGTAGCGAAGCAGCCCGTTGAACTTGCGCACGTCGTCGGGCACGTCCCACGGCCCGTTGTAGGCGTTGGTCTCGAAGGCCGCGAGCAGCTTGCCGCTGCCGGCCGTGTACGATTGCGCCGCGAGCAGGCGGCGATAGCCGAAGCTGCCGACGGTGGCCTGCCAGAAACCGCGGTCGAGGCTTTTGAGATAATCGATGTGAAGCGCGCCGGCCGAGGAGAAATCGCCTTCGTCGGCGAAGTAGGGGCCTTTACGCACCCGCACCGACTGGATGAGTTCGGGGATCAGGAAGTTCAGATCGGCATAGCCCTGGCCGTGGCCGTGGGTCGGCATGTTGACCGGCATGCCGTCGACGGTGATGGCGAGGTCAGTGCCATGGTCGAGGTTGAAGCCGCGAAGGAAATACTGGTTCGCCTTGCCTTCGCCGCTGTGCTGCGTGACCGCGAGGCCCGGCGCGGCCTGCTCCAGCGCCTCCGCCGGACGCGTCACCGGATAGGCGTTGACCTCGGCGCCGGGGACGAGGCGTTCGTTCGAGGTGTTGATCGGAGCCATCTGGCGCGGCGGCGCGGCGACGTTGGCGGACGCGGCTTGTGGCGGCGTGGGCTTGGGGGCTGTGCGCTGGAGTTTGGGTTTGGCGCGCTTCGGCGCGACGACGCTGATCCGCGGCAGTTGCGTGCTTTGCGCGCTGGCGGAATCCGACCCGGCCGCAGCCGCGACCGCCACGGCCACCAACGTCATCGCGCGATTTGCAACGCCCCAGCCCATTCCGGGGGCAGAGATTGGGTTGTTGAGTATGACGATGTCAATAATTCTGCATACCAAAACCGACGTTGCCGCCGGGACGATGCGCTGCAGATCGCGGTGGCGGCACGAGTACGTGGTTACCGACGAGGGGCATCGCGGTCGTCAAAAATGCGGCGCTGACATGTGGAAATGTTCGATGGAAAAAATGCCGCATCGGAAAAATTCCTCACTGCGAGAAAGAAGGACCAGAGAGCCGTTGGCGCTCGATCTGTCATTTCAGGACGCGAGCAAGCGCGCGGAATTCCAAGGAATCCAGGGCTTATCCTTCGAGCGTTACCTGCGCCGAGCTCGGCAAGGCAATGCGATGGGGCCGCGCCGGAAAATGCGCCCAGGATGCTCAGTAAGATTTTAGACGAATGCCCGGCGCGACATTTACGGGATGACGGGAATTTATGAGCCATACACGCAGCAGGCGTCTTCCCCCGGAGGCGTCTGAGCAACAACTTGTGCAGGGCTCCCTCCGTGGAGCCCTCATTTTTTGTCTATTGCGTATGGGCGTAGCCCGCGTCGGTGACGACCTTGCCCCAGCGCGCGGTCTCGGACTTCACGTACGCGGTGAGCTCCTCCGGCTTGCCTTTGCCGGTGGCCGCCATGCCGAGCTTCAGCATCTGGCTTTTGATCTCGGGCGAATTCACCACCTCGTTGATCGCGGCATTGAGCTTGTCGACGATCTCCTTTGGCGTTTTCGCAGGCGCCACCAGCATCTGCCAGGAGTCGCCCTCGAAGCCCGGAATGCCGGCCTCAGCGATGGTCGGAATGTCGGGCGTACCCTCGAAGCGCTTGGCGCTGCTGATGCCGAGCGCCTTCAGCTTGCCGTCCTTCACCAGCGGTGCGATCGAGGCCGTGTCGTTGAACATGAACTGCACGTTGCCGGCGATGGTGTCGGTCATGGCTGGCGTCGTGCCGCGATAGGGCACCTCGGTCATCTTCACGCCGGTCATGCTTTGCATCAAATAGACGAGGATCGACACCGTGCTGCCGACGCCGCCGGTGCCGTAGTTCAACGTGCCGGGCTTTTCCTTGGCGAGCTTGATCAGGTCCGAGACGTTGTTGACCGGCAGCGACGGATTGGTCACCAGCACGAAGGGCACCGAGCACACGAGCGACACCGGTGTGAGGTCGGTGTCGGGATCGTAGGGCAGGGACTTATAGAGCGTGCGGTTGATCGACATGGTGCTGCCGGTCGCCATCATCAGCGTGTAGCCGTCGGGCGCGGACTTCGCGGTGGAGACAGCGGCGACGATGGTGCCGGCGCCGCCCTTGTTCTCGATCAGGAACGGCTTGCCGAGACGTTCGCCGAGTTTCTGGGCAACGAGTCGTGCCAGCACGTCGGTGACGCCGCCGGCCGCGTAGGGGACGATGATCGTGACCGGCCGCGACGGATAGTCGTCGGCGAAGCTTGGCCCGGCAGGAAGCGCCATCAATGCGCAAAGAGCCAATGAGCCCATCAATTGGCGGAAGTTCATAGCATTCTCCTGTCGTTCGGCGTCCCGGCCGCGCGCAAGGTTCTAGTTGGCGTGTTTGGGGTTCTTGATGAGGGCGACGGCTTCGATCTCGACCAGCAGGTCGCTCCGCATCACCTCGGCGCGGAAGCAGGTGCTGATCGGCGGCTCCTTCTTGAAGTACTCGGCGCGTGTCGCGTTCATGCGTTTGTAGTCTTCGGGGTTCTTCAGCATGATCACGACCTTGAAGATGTCGTCCATGGTGCCGCCCGCGGCCTCGACGCACATCTTGATGTTGTCGAGCGTGAGCCGGGTCTGCTCCTCGATGGTCTTGGGAATCTCGCGCGTGTAGTAGTCGCCGGTGACGTGGCTCAGCGCCGTGGTGCCGGCGATGTGAAGCTGGTCGCCAATCAGAATGGCGCGCGAGAACGGCCCGACCGCTTCGGCCATGCCCCTCGGTTGAATGATCGTCTTCTTGGTCATTGTCGGGCGGTGCTCCGTTGGTTTTCGTCAGCTCAGGATCAGGCTTCGCGAGCGGCGCGTCTGCAGGTCTTTCACCAGCGAACAGAGCCGCGTGACGCCTTCCAGCAGTTCGTCGGGCTTGTTCAGGCCGAAGCTCACGCGGAGCGCCCGTGCGTCAGCCCGCGAGAGATAGAACACGTCGCCGTTGACGAAGGCGACGCCGCGGCGGACGGCGCGAAAGTAGAGTTCGGAGAGATCGATATCCTTCGGCAGGCTGAGCCAGAAGCTCAAACCGCCATCGGGATTGTTGATGCTGGCGCCTTCGGGCAAGCCCGCCGCCAGCGCGTCGTGGAGCACGCGCTGCCGCGCGCCATAAGCCAAACGCATGCGCTCGACGGCCGCGCGCCAGGTGCCGCGCTTCAGATAGTCCGCGGCGGCCTCCTGGATGAGGCCGGAGCAATGCAGGTCGGCATTGGCCTTGGCGAGCAGGAGCCGCGGCAGCAATTCGGGAGGCGCGAGCAAAAAGCCTGCACGGAGGCCGGGCAACAGCACCTTGCCGAGGCTTCGCGTATAAACCACGTGGTCGTCGGCGGTCGCGAGCGCGCGGAGCGCGGGCACGGCCGCGCCGCGGAAGCGCAGCTCCGGGCTGTGGTCGTCTTCGAGGATGGTGGCCTCGAAGCGCCGCGCGAGCGCAAGCAGTGCGCGCCGGTTCTCAAGTGAAGCCGTGACGCCTGAGGGATTCTGGAACGTCGGATTGGTGTAGATCAGCCGGGCGCGGCCGCGCGACAGATGGTTCTCCAGCACGTCGAGGTCCATGCCGTCGCGGGTGAGCGGCACCGGCAGCATGCGGGCCTTGGCGCCGCGCAGCGCGTTGATCGCGCCGTAATAGGCAGGCTGCTCGATCGCGACCGGTGCTCCGGCCGGGCAGAGCGCGCGCACCGTGAGATCGATGGCCTGCTGCGCGCCCGACGTGACGACGACATCGCCTTCGTCGGCCGCGATGCCGCCCTCGTTGAGGAAATGCGCGATCTCGGTGCGGAGCGACGCGCGTCCGGCCGGCGGCTCGTAATGCAGGCAGGAGTCGAGCCGCTGCTCGATCACCGCGTTGAGCGAGGCGCGCACGGCCGCGACGTTGTCGTCATCGAGCCGCGCATAGTTCGAGCTGAATGCGATCACGCCCGGCGCACGCGCAAGCTCGTAGAGCCGCTCAGCGAGCATCGGCTGGTTCGGCTCGGCTTCGGGCAACTGAATCGGATGCTGCTGCTCGGTCGGCTCGCGCACGAAGCTGCCGCCACCGCGCCGGCCGTCGAGCAGGCCTTCGTCGACTAGGTCGCGATAGGCCTTCGCCACGGTGATCTGATTGACCTTGAGCTGGCGCGCGAGCGCGCGCACAGGAGGAAGCCGCATGCCCGCGACGAGGGTGCGGTTTGCCATCAAGCTTCGGACCTGCTCGCGAATCTGCACGAACAGTGCGACCTCGCCTGAATCCGACAGCGAAAGCTTCAGCATTTGCGCCGGGATGCCGCGCGGGCGTCGTCCCATGGCAGTACCTCAGAATTTGTATCGCTGTTTGTTATACAAACTCGCGACAGGCCAAGCAAAGATTTACGCTTGTTTTCTCGCTGAATAATGCACGGCATGTTTTTGTATGGCAAGCTCAGTGCGTTTATCGCTATACAAATCCAAGGTCATTTCGCAGGCAAGGTGACGCATGAACGCAGCAACATCGGGCGGCTACGATCTCGTGATCAGCGGCGGCACGCTGGTGATCCCGGGCGTCGGTCAGATCAGGTCCGACGTGGCGATCGAGGGCGGCAAGATCACGGCGATTGGCGAGAACCTGGCGTCGTCAGGCGCCAAGGAGGTGTTCGACGCCAAGGGCAAGGTGGTGCTGCCTGGCATCTTCGATCCGCACACCCACATCAGCACCGAGCGTTCGTTCGAAGAGGAGTCTGAGACCGAGACGCGCGCGGCCCTCATCGGCGGCACGACCACGATCGGGATTTTCCTGCGGAGCTTGAAAGAGTCCTACAACATCCATCTGCCGATCTTCCGGAAGCTGATGGATGAGAACAGCTACGTCGACTCGGTTTTCCATCCGCAGATTTTCACGGCCGAGCAAATCGCGGAGATTCCGCAGTACGCAAAAGACTTTGGTATCCGCTCGTTCAAGTTCTACATGTCCGGCATGCCCGGCGTGGTCGACTCGATCACCGACGATCTGCTGCTGACCGGGTTCAAGACGGTCGCCGCGCTCGGTCCCGACATGATCGCCTGCGTGCATTGTGAGACCGGCTCGCTGATCGATCAGGCGCGTGTCGAGTTGCAGAAGACGAAGGAGGGCACGCTCGCCGACTGGGAGCGCGCGCATCCGCCGGAGGCCGAGGCGCTGGCGATCCAGACCGCGCTCTATCTTGCCAAGATCGCGGGCGCGCATCTCTACGTGGTCCACCTGTCGAGCAAGCAGGGTTTGGAGGTCGTGCGCACCGCGCGAAGGAACGGCATGCGCTTCACGGTCGAGACAACGACGCCGTATCTCGGGCTCGAGAGCAGCGATTCGAACGGTTTCCTGGTCAAGATGGTGCCGCCGATCCGCGAGAAATCGCATCACGACGCGCTGTGGCAAGGCTTCGCCGAAGGTTCGATCAACACCGTCGGCACCGACAACACCTCGCGCGCCCGCGCCACCAAGAAGCCGGAAGCGGGGCTGCACGGCGCCCGGCCGGGAATTCCGGTGATGGGGACGCACCTGCCGGCGCTGCTGCACTACGGCCGTGAGCGCGGTGTGCCGCTCGAGATCCTGATCGATCGCGCCACGCGCGCCCCCGCCAAGGTTTATGGCATCTATCCGCAGAAGGGCACCATCGCGGTCGGCTCCGACGCCGATCTCGTGGTGGTGGACCTGGAATTGGAGAAGGTGGTCGACGCGAAGTATCTCAACGGCTTCTCGGACTTCTCGCCGTTCGAAGGCAAGAAGCTCAAGGGCTGGCCCGTCGCCACGATCAAGGGCGGGAGCGTCGTGGTGCGAGACGGCAAGATCGTAGGCAAGCGAAACGGCCGGTATCTGCCGCGGCAGGCGCGGAACGCCGCGCCCGATCTCGAATGGCTGCGGCGGCCGGTCTGACCGCCGATGTGGGTAGCCTTACAGCTTGAGCAGCGCCTTGGCGGTGCCGCCGGCCATCTTGGCCCTGTCGGTCGCGCTGAGCGGCAGGCTGTTCAGCCAGTCGGTGCCGGCTTTGTTGTTGTTGAACGGCCAGTCGACCGAGAACATCACATGGTCGATGCCCATCTCGGTGATCGACGCAGTCAATGCCGTG
Organism: Rhodoplanes sp. Z2-YC6860; assembly: GCF_001579845.1. Classification (GTDB taxonomy): domain Bacteria; phylum Pseudomonadota; class Alphaproteobacteria; order Rhizobiales; family Xanthobacteraceae; genus Z2-YC6860. The sequence continues at coordinate 5,462,506 of NZ_CP007440.1, read as the reverse complement.
TCGGAGAAGAAACCGCTGGTGGTGAGATAGAAGTTCTTCCGAAAGATGTCCTTGAAGGAGCTTCCGGTGCTGCGCGGCAGGAAATTGTCGATCCGCCAGAGCAGGAACGGAATGCCTTCGCCGAGATGGCCGAGGATGATCTTGAGCTTCGGGTATTTCTCGAACACACCGCTGATGACCATGCGCACGCCCTGCGTCAGCGCCTCGACGGTGAAGCCGAGTGCAGGTCCGATGAGCAGCGGATTGGTCGCGGTGTATTCCTTGTAATAGGCGTCGGTCACCACCGGGCTCGGAAAGGCCGGGTGGAGATAGATCGGCACGTCAAGCGCCTGCGCGCGCTCGAAGATCGGCCAGAAGTTCGGCTCGTCGATGAACTTGCCGTTGGTGAGGCCGTGGATCATCGCGCCCTTCATGCCGAGCTTGCTGACCGCGCGCTCGAGTTCGTCGGCCGCCGCCGCAGGGTCGGGCGTCGGCAGCAGACAGAGCGCTGCAAAGCGCTTCGGATTGGTCGCAACGAACGCGGCGAGCCGATCGTTGGTCTGGCGCGCCATGCGCACCGACGTCGCGGCGTCGAGCTTCTGCGTGCCCGGCGCGCCGTGCGACAGCACCTGCATGTCGATGCCGGCTTCGTCCATCTCGCGAAGCCGGAGTTCGCCCATGTCGAGCATCCGCTTCGCGACTTCAGGCACGCGCTTGCCTTCACTTCCAGGAAACAGCGCAAGCAGATCGGGATCCCAATAATGCTCTTCGAGAGCGATGACGCGAGGACCGCTTGAACCGTTCATGACAATCTCCAATGTGCGCGGACATTAGTTAGCCCGCTCCAATCCGCTCGCAAGTGAAAACTGAAAAACGTGCAAGTGAAATGTTTGAACCGATGTTGAAGACGATCGGCCCGGATATCTATGCCTTTATCGGCGCGAACGGCGACTCGAATGCCGGCGCCGTGTTGCTGCCGGATGGTCTGCTTGCGATCGATGCGCAGCAGTCGCCGGAGCAGGGCCGGCGCTTTCGCGATGCGATCGAGAAGGCGGCCGGCCGACGCGTCACGCAGCTGATCGACACGCATCTGCATCTCGACCACACGGCTGGCAATGTGATGTTCGACGACGTGCCGATCATCGCGCATCGCAAGACCTTGCAGCTCATGCGCGACTATGTCGGCGCGTCACCGAACGACCGCTGGCAGATCAATAACAATGACGACAAATTCCGGCTGTTCTTCGGCTCCAACGCACGCGAGCTCGTGCCGCCCGGCGATCCGCTCGAAGACTGGTTCATGACGCGCATGAACCGGCCAGGCATCGAGACCATCGAACTGGTCGGGCCGACCGAAACCTTCGACGAGCATATGGCCTTCGCGCGCACGAACGGCGCGCTGCACGCCAATTATTGCGGGCCTGCGCACTGCGATGGCGATCTGGTGCTGCACCTGCCGCACGAGAAGATCGCGTTCCTCGGCGATCTCCTCTTTGTCGGCCGGTATCCGTGGCTGGGCGATTGCGATCTCGACGGCTGGATTGCGCTGTTGAAGCGCGTGCTATTGCTCGATGTGGATATCGTCGTGCCGGGCCACGGCGATGTCGGCTCGCGAAAAGATGTCGCTGGCTTCCACGAGCTGTTGATCGCGTTGCGCGAAGCCGTGCAGCGCGCAGTGAAAGCCGGGTCGTCGGAGGAGGCTGCGGTGCGCGAGGTCGGGGTGCCGGCTTATGCGGCGATGCCCCGCTATCGCGAATGGCGCGCACCGAACGTCCGTGCGGTCTATCGCTATCTCAAGCGCGGGTGAACATGCGTGGAGACAGGCGCCCGATCATTGCTTCACGCGCGTCCAGGTTTCGCCCTGGCAGATGAAGCCGATGCAGCCCTTCAGGCTCAGGCCGTTGCCTTCCATCGCCAGGACGCCGCTGTAGGTCTTGCCGTTCTCCGTGTTGAGAAGGTTGCCCTTCCACTCGTTGGCCCCGGACTTCGCCGCACCGGGCAGGATGACCGTGCCGATCTCGCTCTTGCGGCTCTGGTCCCTGACGCCGACGATCTTGCCGCAGAGTTTGCCGCCGCAATCGTAGAAGCGCACCTGCGTGCCGGTCGACGGGCGCATCCAGACGCCATATGGCTCGGCGGCCGAGGCCGCGCCGGCGAGGGCGGTCACCACCACCGCCGCGGCAATCGGCGTCTTCATCAACGAAATTCCTGACATTGTCTCATGCTCCGATTCGCGGAACGTTCGCAGCACCATGCGGCGAGACGTGTGGCTTCGCAATGCTCGTCATCGGGAGATACAGGCGGCGACGCGAGGTCCGCGCCGCGTGGATGCGGGTTCCCCGGCAATGTCCACGATGCTATGGATTTGCATTCAGTTGTCCGAGTTGAGTTCGGCCAAATGACAAATCTTGATCCTGCCTCCACAAAGGCCTCGGACTCCGACAACCGTCTCGAAGAGCCACTGGAATCAGGAGCCGCCTTTTCGCTGGAACGCTCGATCATTGATCGTTTCGACGCAGTTTGTCGGCAATATGGCTCCCGATTGGCAATTCAGGACACTGAGGTGTCTCTCGCCTACGCCGAACTGGCGGCCTTGGTTGATCGGATTGCAGTTGCTGCGAAAGCGGGAAGCGAAGGGCTGGCGGGCCCGATTGCAATTTTACTGGCTGCGAATGCGCGGCTTCCGGCGGCGATGCTTGGTATCCTTGCTGCCGGGCGCGCTTATGTCGGGCTTGATCCGGAATTTCCTGGTGAACGCAACGGATTGATCGTTGCAGAAACCAACGCTTGCGCCGTCGTGACGAGCGGAGACCTCCTCAACAACGCGCGGGCGTTTTTTCCACGGGACATCCGGGTCATCAACATCGACGACTTGGCCCAATCCCCGGAATCCCGGCCGACGTCACGGCCCGATGCCGACGATCTCGCTGTCATCTGCTTCACGTCGGGATCAAGCGGATTGCCGAAAGCCGTCGCCTGGAATCATCGCAGCCTGCTGCATTGGGTCCGGGTGTTTACCGAGACAGCGCGGATCTCGTGCGAAGACAAGGCCGCGTTGCTCTTCTCGCCCGGTGTCTCGGCATCGTGGCGCACGATCTATGGCGCTCTGCTCAACGGTGGCTCGCTCCATATCCTGCCGCCGCTTGGCCTCGGCCTATCTGCCATGATCGAGCATGTCCGTGCACGCGGCATCACCATCTACCACTCGGTGCCGGCGCTGATGCAGCGCCTATCGGACGCGCTGCCGGAAAGTGCGCGTCTCGATTCCATCCGGATCGCCTGCATCGGCGGCGACCGCGTGCAGTGGAGCGATATCGATCAGTGCAGGCGAATCTTTTCTCGGGAAGTGCAGGTGTATTCGGTGCTGACCAGCACCGAATGCGGCCCATTCATTCATGGCTTTGTCGACGAAACGCTGCGAGCCACAACGGCGCATCCTCCGGCGGGGCGTCCGGCGCCGGGCTGGACCGCCTCTGTCGTGAACGATGATGGCGAGCCGGCCCTGGACGGAGAGCCGGGGGAGCTCGTCGTGACCAGCCGCTTCATTGCCGTCGGTCTCTGGCAAGGATCGGACCTTCGTGTGCGGCCCTTTTCCACAGATCCCGGAAACCCCGAGTTGCGCATCTACCAAACCGGTGATTGGGCGCTGCGCCGGCCTGACGGCCTCATCGAATTCATCGGCCGGCGTGACCGGCAGATCAAGTTGCGCGGTCATCGCATCAATCTGGGTGATATCGAGAGCGCGCTTAAATCATGTCGCGGCGTGCACGAGGCCGCGGTCATCGCGACTCTGGACGAAGCCGGGCTGCCGCAGCGTTTGGTGGCCTATTGCGAACTCGAGGCAACGTCGGCGCACCTGCAGCCGATCGATCTGAACGTCATGCTGGCCGATATCCTGCCAACGTTCATGGTGCCGGGATCGATCCGGATTCTTGATGCTCTGCCACGGTTGCCCAACCTCAAGATCGATCGCGAGGGGCTGCGGCGGCAGGAGCAACAAGAACAGGAGCAACGGAAACAGGATCGCCACTTCGCTGCGCCCGTTGGCATCGAGGCGAGCAATGAGATTCAACAGACGCTGCTCCAACTGTGGCGCGATGTGCTTGGGCGTCAGGACATTGGAATCGATGACGATTTTTTCCTCAGCGGCGGCGACTCGCTTTCCGCCCTCGATTTGCTCCATCGCATCGAGGAAAGGCTGCAATACAGGTTGCCGCTCGCGATCCTGGTGGCCGCACCATCAGTGAGGCAGCTCGAAACGCGGCTCAACACCGCGGGAGCGGAGCAGATCAGCAATACGGTCGGCGTCTATACCGGCGGCAGCCGGCGGCCGCTTTTCGTGGTCCCTGGCATGTTTGGTCACGCGGCGTCGGCTTTGCGGATCCTGCGATCGCTTGAAGCGGATCAGCCGGGTTACGCGTTGCAGCCGCCGGGGATGGGCTGGGTGCGCGATACGACGCTGCAGCGAGCCGTGGAGTACTGGATCGGAGAGATCAAGGCGATCCAGCCGCACGGACCTTACCGTCTGCTTGGAACCAGTTTCGGTGGGCTCGCCATGTTCGAAATTGCGTTGCAGCTGCAGGACATGGGGGAGACGGTCGAATATCTTGCAATCGTGGACACGCAACCGCCAACTTGCCGTTTTGACGACCGCCTGGACACCCTGGATCCACTTCCGATCCCTGCTGCTCCCGACCCGGCGAATGCGACCGAGGCGCTGCACCGCCGCGTCGGTGCCACGCACCGGCAGATGGCACTTCAGCATGTGCTGGATAGCCGAAGGCCGTTTCGCGGCGAACTCAACTATTTTTTCTGCACCGGCAATCCGGTGACTGCCGGACTTGAACGCCGAAGCCTGTGGCAGCAGTTTGCGGCTCGGTTTCGGCTGTTCACATTGGCGAGCCCCCATGGGGTGTTCGATCACGAGCACGCTTTTTGGACGTTCACGGCGCTGCTGTCGGCATCTCTCAACGGCGAGGGCCCGGCGGGGGCTGACCCTACAGAGGTCTGGGGCCGCACTTTCAGCATCGGTGCCGGCGCACAACGCGGGAAGATCTTCGGCTCGATGGGAGATGTGTATTGCATCCAGCAAGACCGCGCTCAGGGCTACGTCGACATCGCAACGACCGATGCCGAGGCAATCCGTTTAGCGGGTTGGGCAGTCGAGCCTGATCGTCAGATGCCCGCGCAAACGATTGTTGCATTCGCTGGCGACAGATTTCTCTGCTACGGCGCGGCCTGTTCTCCGCGTCCCGATGTGGAAAAAGCCCTTGGTCGATCCGCGGAATACGCCGGGTTCGACTTCCGTTTCCCAAACAGCGGGGCCTGCACGGGAAGGCAGAAGTATCGCCTTTTCGTATTGTCGCGAGATGGTTCTGCTGCGCAACTGCGTGAAAGTTCGTCTCCCGAGTCGGCATCCTGGCTCGATGTCACTCGTGGACTATGGAAAAGCGTGCGGACCCTGGCGGGACGCTGATATCAAAAAAACCCCGCAAGCTTCGATGTTTGCCGGACAACATCCATTTTGAAGGAAGTGCCGATGACGGTCGCTGCTCAAGTCGAAGTTCAATGCGAGGACTACGAACACACCGCTTCTCTGTCGGGGACATATGGCGGCATTGAGGTGCGTCATCGCCGTGCCAGCACGCGGGAGATGTTCCAGCTCGGCTTGCAGCACAAGCCGTTCGAACTCGTCGAGTTCTCGATCTCCAATTACATCATGATGCGCGCTCGCGGCGCGCGCTGGCTGACGGCGCTGCCGGTGTTCCCGTATCGCGCCTTCCGGCACAACATCATTCATGTGCTACAGGGCAGCCCGCTGAAAGCGCCGGGCGATCTGCGCGGCAAGACCATCGCGTTGCCGGACTATTCCATGACGGCCGCGGTGTGGACCCGCGGTCTGTTCCAGGCCGAATACGGGCTCGACCCTGGTGAGATCAATTGGGTGTCGCGGAGAAATCAGCGCTTTCCGACGCCGCCGGGCGTGAAGCTCAGCCTAACCGACGACGATCTCGAAGACCTCGTGCTGCGCGGCGAGGTCGATGGGCTCCTGATCCCGGAGCTGAGCGACAAGGCGTACGAGCACGGCCGGTTTCGCCGCATGCTGCCCAATCACCCGGCCGACGAGCGTGCCTATTTTCAGAAGAGCGGCATCTATCCGCCGAACCACGTGATGGTCGTCAACCTCGAAGTCGTGAAGGACTACGAGCCTGTAGCGCGTGCGGTGTTCGCGGCATTCGCGTCGAGCAAGGCGCGCGCCTATGAGCGGCAGCTCGGCGCCAGCATGGTGCCGTGGTCGCATGAGCACTGGGAGACGACGATGAAGCTATTCCAGAACGACCCGCTACCTTACGGCCTCACGCCGGTCAACGTCCGCGCCGTCGAGATGGTCGCGCGCTTTCTCGCGGAACAGAAGTTGATCGATGGGCCGATCGGCATCGACGCGCTGTTCGATCCGGTGGCGAAGGGATTGTCGGAAGGCGCGTCGCGCTAAAGAAACCGCGGCGCGTGCGCAGGCGCTCAATTTTTTAAGTCCGGCGGTGCAATGAATTCGATTCCGACCTCCTCCGCGCCGCGCCAGACGACGCGACACCATTTCCTGAGGTCGGGGCGAAGGCGGAGCAGAAACTCGTCGGGGACCGAAGCAGGATCTTTGACGACAAGCTTGGCGCCAGTCTCCGACACGTCGGCGACGGAGACCGCCGTCGGCGTTTCGATATAAGCGCGCATATCCAGCGGGTGGCGCGGACGTTTGCGAAGATTGGCGCTCATGCCATGCTTTTAGCGGCGGCCGGTTGTGGGAGAGTTAATCGGGCGCCTCAAGCTGTTCTGCAATTTGACATAGCTGCCCAGGTGGCGGCGCCCCGATGGGCTCAAATATCGGGCGTTTCGGGCCCAAGCTGACCGCCGCGGCTCCGCTATGTCAAATTGAGTAGCGGAATCAGGCCCGGGGCGTAGACATTCGATGTGTCGGGGGACATCGCCGGAGCCTGAAATGCTGAAACGCGCGAGTTACGCCTGGACGCCTGAAGACGAAGCCAAGCTGCGCGAGCTTGCGGACAAAGGCACTTACCTGCGCAACATCGCGCTCAAGCTGCGCCGCTCCGAGAGCAGCATCAAGAAGCGCGCGCACGACCTGCAGATCAAGGTGCAGGCGAGGCCGCGTGCCCGTTTCCGGTTTGATCGGGACTCCAGAAGGAGCAAGAGCGCTCTCTCCCCTTCGTCTTGAAGCGAAGGGAGCCCGGAACGCGCGCCTGCTGTTTCGGTTGATCCGGACACAGGGAGCGATGCAATGCCCGGCGACGAATTGGAACAGCGCATACGCGAGCGCGCCTTCTTTCTCTGGATCGAGCAGGGCCGGCCGGATGGCCGCGATCGGGATCATTGGCGGCAGGCCGAAAGCGAGCTGATGGCAGGGACCGCTGCACCGGAGCGCTGCGTGAAGCCTGCGCCCGGCGAGGCGACACAAGCAGAGCCGGCACGGCCGCATATCCAGGTCGCGCCGGGCGGTCGAGGCGATCGGTCAGATTCGATATGCCGCCGCGCGCGACCTCGATCAGGGCGACACCAGTGAACAGCGGCAATCTCAGAATGGCGGACGCAAGAGTGCCGGCCGGAGCTGGAGTTCCTACTGGCGCTGACGCGTGCCGTTACGGTTGGAACGTGCGCGGACCCGCGGGCAGGGGCCGGCTGACCGGTTCCCGTTCCTCGGCCGTCGTGCTGGTGGGCTCGCTGTGCTGGGCAATCAGCGCGATGGCCGCGCCGACCAGGCACAACGCCGCCAAGACGATCAGAAACAATTCCGCTTTGACGAGATTCGGGCCGATCACGCGCATCGAACGCACTCCTGCCCAAGCAATGCCGCATATGAACCTTTGTTCCGCTGGAGCAATCGCCGCTTCAGCGCGTTGTCCCTGGCATATGGAGGACAATGATGGACAAAGACCGTATCGAAGGTTCCGTTGAGCAGGCGAAGGGCAAAGTCAAGGAGTTCGCCGGCAAGGTGACCGGCGACAAGAAGACTGAGGCCGAAGGCAAGACCGACCAATTGAAGGGCAAGGTGCAAAACGCCGTGGGCGGCATCAAGGACTCGCTGCGCGACAGCAAACACTGAGCCGAAAACACAAAAGGAAGGGCCCGCGATGTGCGGGCCCTTCCTTTATGAGCTCACGAGAGCCGCGCGGTTGTCAGTGCACCCGCTCAGCTTCGCGCAAGATGTCGAGCGCGCGCCACGGCTTCGGCATGAACAGGGTATCGGACGGAAGCGCAGGCTCGGTGCTGCCCGAAGTGACGATGACCGACAAATTCGGGTGGCGATGCTTGGCCACGTGAGCCAAATCTGCGCCGCTCATGCGGCCCGCGAGTTGCACGTCGGTGACCACCATCGACATGGCAGACCCGTACTTGTCCAGAATGCCCAGAGCAGCTTCGGCACTCTCGCAGGCGAACACGTGAAACTCAGCTTCCTCCAGCAACACGCTTAAAAGATCGCGCTGATCCTGGTCGTCTTCGACCACCAGCGCAATCGGTTTGAATGCCTGGCCCATGATGCTCTCCGTCGCCCGCCCGACAGAGAGTAAAGACTCAATCCAGACGATGGTTCCGGGAACAGAGCGCAGAACCCGGCAAGTCACAGGCCAATTTCTGCCCCTGCACGGATCCGCACATCCAAATCGCTATCCGGCTACTCCCTCGCCAGCGCGTCCAGCGCCGTGCCGAAGCCCTTGAACGACACCGGCAGCGATGCGTCCTTCTGATTGCCGTCTTTGAACTGCAGCGATCCCTGGTCGACTGTCGTGCGATAGCGGCGCAGCGTGGCATCGGTGATGTCGATGTCGGCGAAGCAGGCCTGCGGCAGGCAGCGCTTGAAGGTCGTGAGCAGGCCCGGGTCCTTCGCGTCAGAGACGACCTTGACGCCGCTCGGCAGCCAGATGCCGATCGGCAACTGCACCACGAGCTTGAGCGGATCGGTTTTGGACGCGCGGCCGATCGCGACCTGCGAGATCACACCCTGGCCGCCCTTGGCCTGGGTGTATTGCACCATCTCGCAGCTCTTGCGCACGGGAGGGCCCTGGACCGTCTCGCAGCGCACGATCCAATCCTCATAGGTTGCGGTTGTCTGCTGTGGCTGCTGAGCGTTCTGGGGGGCAGTTTGCTGCTGTGCTGCAGCGGGCACAACCGGGATGCCCGCGACCAGCGCCGCAGCGGCGACAGCATAAAATGAGTGGCGAAGCCTGATCATGTGCAGTCCGTACCATCGGTCCGTGTAAGCTAGCCTTGCCCTGACACAGGCGTCCGATCAAGCCGCATCCTGGTATTGTCACGGGACTGTCGCAAGATCGTCGGGGCATTGTCAGGCGGGCCGGGCAGCGTTCGTTGGAATCATTCAAGAGGAAGTCGCCATGGCGATCCGCATCGGTCAGGCACTGAACCGCAGGAAGCTGCTGAAAACTCTGGGCTCGACAGCGCTGATCACGGGCGTCTCGGGCATCGCGCGACCCTATCTCAGCCGCGCCGCCGACCGGCCCGCGGTGAGCCACGGGGTGCAGTCCGGAGACGTGAGCACCGACTCCGGCATGGTCTGGGCCCGTGCCGACCGCGCCTCGCGCATGCAGGTCGAGGTCTCCACCGTCGAGAGCTTCAAGACCATCCACTCCGGCGTGTTCGTCGATGCGCTGCCGGACAACGATTTCACCGGCAAGGTGTTGATCGAGAACCTGCCGGCCGGCCAGGACATCTTCTACCGCATCCGATTCCAGGACCTCGCGCAGCCGACGATCCAAGGCGAGCCGGTGGTCGGCCGCTTTCGCACCGCGCCGGCCGACCAGCGCTCGGTCTCGTTCGTGTGGTCCGGCGATGTCGCGGGGCAGGGCTGGGGCATCGACGAAGCGCGCGGCGGCATGCGCTGCTATGCCTCGATGCAGAAGAACCGCCCGGACTTCTTCATCCACTCCGGCGACACGATCTATGCCGACGGACCGATCCAGGCCGAGGTGAAGCTTCCCGACGGCACGATGTGGAAGAACATCGTCACCGAGGAGAAGTCGAAGAACGCGGAGACGCTCGCCGAATTCCGCGGCGCCCACAAATACAATCTGCTCGACAAGAACTTCCGCGCCTTCAACGCCGAAGTGCCGATGTTCGCGCAATGGGACGATCACGAGGTCTACAACAACTGGTGGCCGGGCGAGCCGCTGACACGGCCCGGCATGAAATACGCCGACAAGAACGCGATGCAGCTCGCCGTGCGCGCCGCCAAGGCGTTCCACGAATACATGCCGATGCGTTTCGAGCCGGCCGAGCCCGGCCGTGTGTACCGGAAAATCTCCTACGGTCCGCTGCTCGATGTGTTCATGCTCGACATGCGCACCTATCGCGGACCGAACGGCGAGAACCTTCAGACGAGCTACGGGCCCGACGCGTATTTCCTCGGGCCGCAGCAGGTGCAGTGGCTCAAGCGGGGTCTCGCCAATTCGCGCGCGACCTGGAAGGTGATCGCGGCCGACATGCCGATCGGCCTGATCGTCTATCAGGACTATGTGAAGAGTTGGGGAGCCGAGGCCGTGGCGCAAGGCGACGGACCTGCGCGCGGCCGCGAGCTCGAAATCGCCGACCTCCTGTCGTTCGTCAAGCATGCCGGTGTGCGCAACACGGTGTGGCTCACCGCCGATGTGCACTACACGGCCGCGCATTACTACGATCCGAACCTCGCTCAGTTTCAGGATTTCGAGCCGTTCTGGGAGTTCGTCTCAGGGCCGATCAATGCCGGCACGTTCGGCCCGAACACGCTCGACAATACGTTTGGTCCGCAGCTCAAATTCATCAAGGCGCCGACCAAGGAGCAGGGGCAGAACCTGTCACCCGCGCTCGGCTACCAGTTCTTCGGCCACGTCGCGATCGACGGGCCGACCGGCGCGATGACCGTGACGTTGAAAGACCTGGACGACCGCGCGCTATGGTCGACCAGGCTCGATCCGAAGATGGGTTAGGGGCGGCCGCTTCGTCTTCGCGAAGCGCGCGTCACGAACCCGAGCGGGGCACCACAAGCTGGCTGACCGGCGTGGCCGCAGGCTGTTGCGCGACGGTGGCCGCGGGCGGCGCGGACCTGGCGAGCGCCGCGCTGAAGCCGGTCGAGGCGGGGTTATAAGCATCGGTAAGATAGGCGCCGACAACCAGCATCATCGTGAAGCCGATCACGCCGAAGATCGCGGCAATGGTGACGCCGACGTTCTCGCGTCCGGCGTCGAGATCGAGGAAGTCCTGGTTACGTGGCCGGTAGTCGCTCATGAGACACCCCGCTTTGGGATGACAAGCTCAGGCTGAGGCGGTTGGTTCCAGCGATAGGCTGGGTCGCATTTTGGCTGGTTAAGGAGCCATGATTCGTGTGCGGTGGCGAGCCGCTCGGTAGGAATTAGCGTGGAAAAGCCGACGAAAGCCGGAAATCCCGAGGGATAACGACGGGCAGGTCGCCCCCACCTCGTTACCGACCGAGGGCTTGGCCGTCAGCGGGACGCGTTGCGTAAGCCGGTGAGGCGGGTGATGCTATCGCCTTATTGAGGGGCAATTCCTTTGCAGGCCAACGTGAACATCCAACCGGTCGGAGCTGGCGATACCGCCCACGCGCCGGCTCCTGCATCTGGCTATTCCCGGCGCATCAAGTGGCGATACGCCGTCCCAATTGCTGCTGCGCATCTCGTCGCGCTGCTTGCCTTCATCCCCTGGTTCTTCAGTTGGACCGGCGTCGTGTTGATGGGGCTTGGGCTTTACGTCTTTGGCACGCTCGGCATCAATCTCGGCTACCATCGGCTGCTGACCCACCGCAGCTTTTCCTCTCCGCGTTGGCTGGAGCGGACGCTCGCCGTTCTGGGCGCGTGCTGCGCAGAGGAATCGCCGACTGTCTGGGTTGCGTGGCATCGGCGGCACCACCATGTCGCCGACGAAGAGCTGGATCCGCACACCCCGCTGCGAAGCTTCGTGTGGGGGCACATCGGCTGGCTGGTGATCAAGAGCGACAACACGGAAGCCGGGCCGTTGATCGGCCGCTACGCCGCCGATCTGATGAGCGATCCGTTCTATGCGCGGCTGGAAACCTCCGACAATTGGCTCAAGCTGGCGCTGTCGACCTGGGTCCTCTATTTCGCGGCGGGATTCGGCGTGGCAATGGCTCAGGGTGCTTCGACCATGGAGTCGATCCAGTTCGGCTCGAGCCTGCTGGTCTGGGGTGCCGCGGTGCGAACCGTGTTGGTCTGGCACGCGTCGTGGTCGATCAATTCGGCAACGCACGTGTGGGGCTATCGAAGTTTCGATACGCCGGACAACAGCCGCAACAACCTGCTCGTCGCGCTGCTGACGAACGGCGAGGGCTGGCACAACAACCACCATGCGGACCCTCGTTCCGCGCGGCATGGCCGTGATTGGCGTGAACCCGACGTGGCCTGGCTCACCATTCGAGGTTTGGCGGCGCTCGGACTTGCACGCAATGTGGCTTTGCCGTCTCGCCGCATCGAGGCCACGGTCGAGAGCGGCTGACATCGTCTTCGCGATGCGCCAAGGCGCGCGAAATCTACGCCGCTTCGATCCGCAGCGGCTGCGCGCCCTCCCACAACACCATCTTGCCGAGCTTGGGCAGATCGTCGAGCGGCGACGTGATGGTGATGAAGTGGTTGCCGGCGAGCTGGCCGACCTTGCTTGCGAAATGCACGCCACCATAGGCCAGCAGAATCTCCGTCTCGCTGATGCCGCCGGGGTAGAGGATCATCTGGCCCGGCGCCGGGTAACTGGTCTGGTTCTCGGCCGGCACTCCCATGTCGGTGTCGCCGAGCGGGATCCACACCGCTTCACCGCTCCAGCGCACATGGATCACGCGCTCGGTGTAGGGCAGGAGCTTGCGGAAGATCTCACAGGTCCTGGGTGCCAGCGCAGTCTCGAATCGCGCTTCGAAGACGAAAGGGCCGGCGGTGATGCGGAGTTTGCTCATGTGTGGTCCGAGGTCGAAGGAAGATCGCAGTTGAGACTATCTCAATTGAGAGTAAAGCGTAAAACCCGCCCCGTCATCCCAGGCAGCGAACCGCGGCGAAACGCGGCACAGCGACGCGCGCGAGAACCGCATGGATGGTTCGCGCGCCGGTCACCTTGAAAGACCGAGGAGCCTGTGACGAAATATGCTCTCGCGTTGGCGGTACAGAAGTTGCCTGTCGGGCCTATCCACCACGCATACAAAGCGAGATACAAAATGACCGGACACCGCATCAATCGACGTGACTTTGGCAAGGCGGTGGGCGTGGCGACGGCTGGCATCGCGCTGCCGGCGATGCTGATGCGGCCGGCGCATGCAGCCGACACGGTTCGCGAAGGACTTCAGATCGGCGCCATGGGCGCGCTGCGCACGACGCTGCCTGAAGCCAACAAGAAACAGGACCTAGTGTTCGATGCGAAGGACTTCCGCGATAGCACCGCGGTGCTGCTCGCCATCGAGCAGGGCGAGCTGGAGACCGGCAACACCACGACCCAGCATCTGATCCGTGCGATCAGCGAGAACATCCCGGTCAAGTGGGTGTGCGGCTGGGGCGGCGGCTACAACGTCCTCGTCTCGCGCAAAGGCCTCGATCTCAAGCCGAACGATGGCGCATCGCTGAAATCGCTTGCGGCGTCGCGCAAGTCGTCGGGCAAGCCTCTGGCGATCGGCACCCCGACGGGCTCGATGCAGCACGCCAAGCTCGCGGTCTATCTGAAGTCGCTCGGCATCGATCCCGACAAGGATGTGCAGGTCGTCAACATCCCGTTCCCGAATCATCCGCGTGCCCTCGAAGCCGCCGAAGTCGATCTGGCGATGACGCTGTCCGCCTTCGGTGCGATCGCGATCGAGAAGGGCGATGCGGCGCTGTTCCTGCATCTGTTCGGCGGCAACTTCGGCAAACAGGAGGTGGGCTTCATCGTCACCGACAAGCTCATCAAGGAGAAGCCTGCGCTCCTGCAGCGGATCGTGAATGCGCATGTCGAGGCCATGAAGACCTTCATGGGCCAGCCCGACAAGCAGATCGAGTTCGAAAAGAAATATTCGCGGCTGCCCGACCCGGTGATCGCGATGCAGGAGCGCGAGTTCCTGAAGTACAACTTCCGCACCAACGTCGCCGACATCAAGACGATGGCGCGCGAGCTGCACGAACTCGGCTGGGTCAAGGAGGACTTCAGCGCCAAGGTCGAAAGCTTCGTCGATCTCTCGTTCGTGGCCAAGGCGTCGGGGCTGTCACCGGCCGAACTGTCAACGTGGTGATGTTGAACGAGACGCAATCTGCGGGCGAGCCGTCGCCCACAGTCGTCAAGCCCGGGGATTTCTGGCGGCGCACATCGCTGGTGCTGCAATACGCCATCTTCCCGGTGGCGATCCTGCTGCTCTGGCAGGTTTTCAGCACCATCGGCTTTGTGCGCAGGAATGTGCTTCCGCCGCCGTCCGAGGTGATGTGGGTCTGGTACGATCTCATCACCGGCCAGACCGACGCCGCAGCGCGCTATTCCGGCACCTGGCTCGACCATGCCTGGGCCAGCACATGGCGCGTGTTCGCAGGCTTCGGCTGGGGCGTCGCGCTTGGAATTTTCGTCGGGCTGCTGATCGGCCTCAGCCGCGTGATGGAGCGCGTGCTCGATCCGACCATCCAGGTGCTGCGCAACATTCCGGTCACGGCGTGGGTGCCGCTGTCGCTGGTGTTCTTCGGCATCGGCAACGCGCCGGCCGTGTTCATGATCGGGCTTGGCGCATTCTTTCCGGCGGCGATCAACTCGACGCACGGCGTGCGCCAGATCAACATCACGCTCTACAAGGCCGCGCGCATGATGGGCGCCAACGAGACCGAGTTGTTGTCGCGTGTGATCCTGCCGGCGGCCCTACCGTCGATCCTCACCGGCGTGCGGCTGTCGATGGGCATCGCCTGGGTGCTCGTGGTGGTCGCCGAGATTCTCGCGGTGCGGAGCGGGCTCGGCTATCTCCTGAACGACGCGTATCTGTTCTACCGCAACGACGTCGTGATCGCGGCGATGCTGAGCATCGGCCTGCTGGGATTCGTATGCGACCGGCTGGTGGTGCTGGTCCGCGATATGCTGCTCACCTGGAACGAGAGGGAGACCTTCGGTGGGGAGCATTAGCATCACCTCGGTCACCAAGCGGTTCGAGACCGGCGACGATTCCGTCACGGCGCTGGACGATGTCACGCTCTCGGTTCAGGAGAAGCAGATCGTCACGCTGGTCGGGGCGAGCGGCTGCGGCAAGTCCACGCTGTTGAACCTCGTTGCCGGCTTCGAGACGCCGACCGCCGGACAAATTCTTGTCGACGGTCAGTCCATCAAGGGGCCTGGACCGGATCGCGGCGTGGTGTTCCAGCAGACGGCTCTGTTTCCATGGCTGTCGGTCGAGGACAACATCGCGTTCGGCCTGTCGCTGCGCGCCAACAAAGGCAAGGGCAACCGCGAGCAGGTGGTCGAGCGCATGCTGCAACGGACCGGACTGGCAGCGTTCCGGCAGCGCAAGCCCGCCGAACTGTCGGGCGGCATGCGCCAGCGCGCGGCAATTGCGAGCGTGCTTGCGATCAATCCGTCGACGTTGCTGATGGACGAGCCGTTCGGCGCGCTCGATTCACTGACGCGATCCATCATGCAGGATTTCCTGCTGGAGATCTGGGAGGAGCAGCGCAAGACCGTCGTGCTGGTCACCCACGACATCGACGAGGCGATTTATCTCGCAGACAAAACCGTGGTCATGACCGCGCATCCCGGCCGTATCCGCGAGGTGATCGACGTCGATCTGCCAAGGCCGCGGCGCTACGACATGCGGAGCGACGCGGCGTTCATCAAGCTGCGCGATCACGTCACCGACATCGTTCGAACCGAGGCCATCAAGGGCACCGCTGCCTCGGCGATCAACTAACAGGGAGAGGTGCAAACATGACCGACCAGGTCGGCACGAAATCGAACCCCATCCGCGATTCCAAGAATCGCATCAAGCTCGGCGTTTTCGGCATCAGCGGCAATGGCGCTGCCTTCACGTTCCATCCCGACCGCTTCAAGTGCAGCTGGGACGCCAACGTCCGGCTCGCGCAAAAAGCCGAAAAGCTCGGGCTCGAGGCCTTCGTCTCCGCGATGCACTGGAAGTCGTTCGGCGGCGACGACCACTACAGCGGCGACTTCATGGAGGCGTTCACCTGGGCGGGCGCCGTGGCCGCCGTGACAGAGCGTATTGCTGTCGTCAGCACACTGCATGTCACGCTGATGCATCCGGTGTTCGTCGCAAAGGCGGCGGCAACCGTCGATCTCATTTCCAAAGGCAGGGCGGGCATGAACCTCGTTCTCGGCTGGTATCCCGGGGACATGAAGCTTTTTGGCTACGAGGTGAAGGAGCACAGCGACCGCTTCGAGCTCGCCGAAGAGTGGATGGAGATCTTCGACCGTCTGTGGTCGGGGCGGAAGAGCTTCGACTACGACGGTCAGAACTACAAGCTGAAGGATGCCTACAGCCAGCCGCACGGCGTGCAGGCGCGTCCGGTGCTGTTCAACGCCGGCCGCTCCCCGCGCGGCCGCGAGTTCGCCGCCAAGCACTGTGACATCGCTTTCGTCTCCGCGCACAATCCCGACCCCAAGGCGATCAAGCAGCAGGTCGAGGAGTACCGCAAGGACGCCCGCGAGAAGTTCGGCAAGGAGATCCAGATCTGGATGTCGGCCTATGTCGTGCTCAAGGACACGACTGCGGAGGCCCAGGCTTACGCCTACGACTACATCGTCACGCAGGGCGACGATGAGCCGGTGCAGAACATCATCCGCAACAACGCCATCGACACCAAGGCGATGCCGCCGGAAGCGGCGGCCAAGCTCGCCTACGCCTTGAAGGCAGGCTTCGCCGGTTATCCCTTGGTGGGCGATGCGGATCGCATCACCAGCCTGTTCACGAACCTGTCCGACGCAGGTGTGGACGGCTTCCTCCTGACCTGGCTCGACTACGAAGGCGGCCTCGAGCGCTTCGGCCGCGAGGTGCTGCCGCGCTTGGAGAAAGCCGGACTGCGCGTCGCCGTCGACGCCAAGGTCTAAGGCAACGCTATCGCTCAGCCGCTGCTCGCGGAATCATTTGCGAGCTTTTTCAGACGTTCACGACTTCATCGCACACCATCTCACGGAGCTCCCATGCCAAAGCAGATCATCACGTCGTCCAAGGCGCCGACCACCGGTTTCACGCCGGGCCAGGCGGTTTCGCCGCTCGCGCAGGCCATTCGCTTTGGCAACATGCTGTTTGTGTCGGGTACGGGCTCGCTCGATCCCGTCACCGGCCAGGTGGTGCCGGGCGACATCGTGGTGCAGACCAAGCAGACCCTCGACAATCTGATGAGCGTGCTGGAGGCCGCGGGTGCAACCGCCAAGAACATCGTCAACATGCGCGTCATCCTGCGCAACGTGGCCGACTTTCCCCGCTTCAACGAAACCTTCCGCGAATACTTCGCCGGCGAGAAGGTGACGCGCACCTGCTTCGGCGGCGTACTGCATCGCGCCGGCACCGACGTCGAGATCGACTGCGTCGCGATGTTCGATTGACGCGAGGCAACCACGCCATGCCGAAACAGATCATCGCGTCATCGTCGGCGCCGACACCCGGCGCCACGCTGGGGCAGGTGGACTCGCCGCTCGCGCAGGCCGTTCGCTTTGGCAACATGCTGTTCGCCTCGGGCCTGGGATCGGTCGATCCTCGCACCGGGGCGGTGGTTGAGGGCGACATCGCAGCGCAAACGCGGCTTGCGCTCGACAACCTGATGAGCGTGCTGGCGGACGCCGGCGCGACCGCGAAGAACATCGTCAACGTGCGCGTCACGCTGCGCGACGTCGCCGACTTTCCCCGCTTCAACGAAACCTTCCGCGCCTATCTTGCGGGCGAGAAGGTCACGCGGACGTGCATCGGCGGCATCCCCAACCGCGCCGGCATCGATGTCCAGATCGATTGCATCGCGATGTTCGACTAGCGGGCGGCCTCTATAAGTATCTGTTTTATTTGGATTAATTCCGCCGAAAATGGCTGCATAGCCAGCTTCGGCCAAGTTGTGACTTTGCGCACTTCACGATTCAGCCAACGCGGATCATGCTCCAACCATTGCAGCGGTCCACTTGGGAGGCTCCGATGAAAGGCACTGAAGGTTTTGCCAAGGTTTGGGAAGAAGCCCACCGCGAGCGCAGCGAATATGTGTGGTCGATCATCTCGCGCTTGCTGGCCACGCCGCGCCGCGCGGCTCCCAAGGTCGAGAAGCCCGTTGGACTGACTCCCGCCGTGCAGCAGCGTTAAGCGCCGGCACCATTTCGAGAACCAAAGGCCGCCGTCATGGCGGCCTTTTGCTGTCTAAGCCTGTCCCTGCGATTGCTTGATCGCCCGGGCATTCCGGACGGCACGATCGTACCGCCAGAAACCTCAGAGACACGCTGCCCGCCGGGAATCCTACCCGCGACGCGCCTTCTCGATCGCCGCGACGTCGATCTTCCGCATGTCCATCATCGCCGTGAACGCGCGCTTGGCCTCATCGCCGCCGGCCGCCATGGCTTCGAGCAGCACACGCGGCGTGATCTGCCACGAAATGCCCCATTTGTCCTTGCACCAGCCGCACGCGCTTTCCTGGCCGCCATTGCCGACGATCGCGTTCCAATAGCGATCGGTCTCGGCCTGATCTTCGGTCGATATCTGGAAAGAGAACGCTTCGTTATGCTTGAACGTCGGGCCGCCGTTGAGGCCGACACACGAGACGCCGGCGACCTTGAACTCGACCACCAGCACGTCGCCCTTCTTGCCGGACGGATAGTCGGTCGGGGCGTGGCGGACGGCGATCACCTCGCTGTCGAGAAACGTCTTGGCATAGAAGCGCGCTGCGTCCTCGGCATCCTTGTTGTACCACAGACAGATCGTGTTCTTTGCCATTGTGTGTCCTTTCAATAAGGCGTGGTGGAGCTGTCATCCGCCAAGTCAAAGATGGGGACCGGGGTGCCGTTCGCTTACCACAGGGCACATTGTCCACCTAAGGAATCACTGTCGCGGGGCGCCGTTGGTTCCGGGAGGCAAGTAACGGAGTGGATGGCGCTGGCGGTTGGTTTTCAAAGCTCGCGATCTGACACATAATCCACATATGTTGGGACGGGCATTTCAACCGGAGCAGGGGATGGTCAACTTGTTGGCAACGGCGCGGTCCACCGTGGCGGCGGGTCATTGGCGGTCTTCCACCATCGCAACGCTGGCGGCGGTCGCCGCGCTGACGGCACTGACCGCCGATGCGGTCGCAGGTCCGGCAAAGATTCCGCCGGTGGAGCAGGCGCAGCGCACTGTGGGCGAGCCGATCATGGCGATCGTCACCATCAAGAACCAGATGGTCACGTTCTACGACGCCGACGGCTGGATGACGCGCGCACCCGTGTCGACGGGCGTCAAGGATCGCGAAACGCCGGCCGGCATCTTCACGGTCCTGGAGAAGGACAAGGACCACCATTCCAGCATGTATGACGATGCCTGGATGCCGAACATGCAGCGCATCACCTGGAACGGCGTCGCATTGCACGGCGGGCCGTTGCCCGGATACGCAGCATCGCATGGCTGCGTCCGCATGCCCTACGGCTTCGCCGAAAAGCTGTTCGACAAGACGCGGATCGGGATGCGGGTGATCATTTCGCCGAACGAAGCGGCTCCGGTCGAGTTCTCCCACCCGGCGTTGCTGCAGCCGAACGCGGAGGCCATCGCGGCCGCTCCGGCGCGTGTTGCGGCGGCCGCCAAGGAGGCCGCGGACGCTGCCAAGGCGGCCGACGATGCGAAGAAGGCTGTCGTCGCAGCAACACGCGGGGCGGCATCGCTTACGGCGTCGCTCCGCAACTTGAAGGCGCTCAAGACCCGCGCCGACGCCGAACTCGCGTTTGCCGAAAAGGTGCTCGCCGCTGCCAAGACCGATCAGGCCAAGGCGCAAGCCGAGGCGCGGAAAGAGAAGGCCGCCACCAAGGCCGCGGGCGCAACGACGCAGTTCGACACCGCCACGGCCAACGCGAAGGCGAAACTCGACGCCGACGCGGCCGCAAAGGACGCCCTCAAGGCGGCCGAAGCCAAGAAAACCGCCACGGCCAAGGCCGCGACCGACGCGAAGCTCGCGGTCGAACCGGTCTCGATCTACATCAGCCGCGCGACGCAGAAGCTTTACGTCCGTCGCAACACGCACAAGCGCTGGCCGGACGGCGGCGAGGTGTTCGACTCGTCCATCGAGGTTCCGGTCGCGATCCGCGACCCCCACAAGCCGATCGGCACGCACGTGTTCACCGCGATGGCACGCAACGGCGACGGCCTGCGCTGGAGCGCCGTCACGATCGATCACGGTGACGAGGCCAAGAACGCTCTCGATCGTGTCACCATCCCGAAGGAGGTACTCGACCGCATCGGGCCGACCGCGCTGCCGCGATCCTCGATCGTCATCTCGGACGAGCCGCTGAGCAGCGAGACCAACTATCGCACCGAATTCGTCGCGGTTCTGAGCAACCAGCCTCAGGGCGGGTTCATCACGCGCAAGCCCACCCAGCAGCTCATTGCGAGTGACGAATTTCGCGGCGACGGCGGTGGCTTCTCGTTCTTCGGTAGTTGGGGCGGCGATTCCAGCAACACACGCCGGCGCGGCGACGATCGCCGGCAGCAGCAGCCGCGCGGCTGGTGGTAAGAGCCGGCCGGGACGCGACGTCCACTCCTCATGAGGGCGGACGTCAAAGCGGCGCCGCTACCATCCGCTGATCGGTTTGCGGTTCAGTTCGCAGCGGTCGTGGAATACAGCGCGTAAAAATGGGTCACGCGCTGTTGCCACATGGCGACGAACGCGCCTGACGTGAATTTGTTGACGTTTTTCCAGACCTTTTTGACGGCCGGAAGCGTGTTGCCCCAGATCGCGCGCTTGCACCACCGCTCGCCTTTTTCCTTGCCTTCGTCGGTGGCGCACATCGATTGCCAGGCCAGGCGCTTGGGGTGGCTGACGTGCTCGGCCGCGCCATCGATGCCTTGCTGATGGATCAGGTAGAGATCGTTCAGCGTCGGCTTCCGGTGCGTGAACATCTCGAACATGATGGCTTCGGTGATGAACTTCAGCGAGGCGGCGACCGTGTTGTCCCGCGCGTTGAGAATGTCGCCCGACCCGTATTTCTCGAACTCGGTCTTGCCGAGCTGGAACAGGCCGACATAGGAGCCGGTGCGCGCTGTCGGCTTGAAGTTGGATTCGATCTTGGCGACCGCCTTCATGAAGGTGAAGTCGAGGCCCAACAGGCCTGAGACCCATCTGATTTCCTCGACAGGCGTTCCAGGCGGGATGCGCTTGAGAGCGTCAAGCACGACATCCGCCGGTTTCGGGTCAGGCGGGATTTCCGAGTAGGCGTAGTAGGCGAGATACGTAAGATCCACCTTTGCCAGATCTGCCAAGTCCTGCTCCAGATTCGGCGCCGGACTCAAATCGGCTGGCTCAACGTCCGCGTCCTGCAACCGGGCCTGATCTTTGTCAGTCGCCGGGGGCGTTGTTTTTTGATCGACTGAATGCCCATCGGACCGCTCGGACACACCGAGTGTCTCCGTTGGCGCGGGCGACGGATTGAAATGGCGGTAACCCACCAAGCATGTCACGGCCCCAACGACCATGCAGGTGGCCACACCGGCCCACCAGGAAGTTCGCATTCCTGCTCCCCCCAGCGCCGGCCGAGTTCCACTCGAGACCGGCTATCCGACTCGAATCATACCTTGAAAGCCGTACTGGATGCCAATTCCCAGGCTCTGTCCGTCCCTGACGAACACGCGATTCTTCCGCGGTGTTGCCTTAGGGACAGCCGGCTTTTGTCGTTTGACACAGCGTCGCGCCGTGCTGCGCTGAAGCGGGCCTTGGCGCAGGCCTTCGTGCCAAAAGGCGATGGAACTCGATACCGTTGCCGAGGCTCTGTCTGGCCACTCTCTGCGGTCCTGAGAGCGGCCAGCACCCGCGTACGAATGCGGTCCAGAGCTTGTGGTCAGCGCCCGTGCCGCAGGCGTGCAACCGCAGACGCCCCGACGCGTTTAAGTCGCTCAAATTTTGCCCTTTGGAGCGACCCGCGATTCACCAACCGGCTGTGACTTTGCGCACTTCACGGCTTGCTGGATGGCGGCCAGTATGCGGCTAGATTTTCACGTCAGTATTTTTCGTCTTCCAACCTCTCGGCCCGGCTAACCCCGGGCCGTTTTCTTTTGACGACAACGGCGCGCGCAGGTGACCCGTTCTGTGACATGAGAGCGGCCGAGAACTGGTGCGCCCTCGCCATTTTTTTCGCGATTGCGTGCCCCGCGCTTCGGCCGCTACGCAGCCCTCTGACGAGGCAGCACGACAATTGTCAAAAACCTGTCATCCGGGTGTCACACAGCGCGGAAAAATTCGCGGCTCCAAAACCTTCCGTTCCTTGCCCCGGCTCAGGGGCGCCCCACGCCGAAACCGCAAACGTCCACCCCGTCGCCAGGAGCCGCGTCATGGCCAGCTTTACCGTCCCCACCAACACGACCGATTCCGCCGCGAAGACGGTGAGCAATGACGACACCGGAACCATTCAGAGCGGCGGCATCCTTACTGGCGCCACCGACATCACCTGGACCGGCGGTTCGGCCTCGCCGGGCGTCGTCATCAACAATTCCGGTTCGATCCTCGCGACGACACGAGGCATCGACACGTCCGGCAGCTTCTCGACCGGCAGTTTCACGCTCAACAACAACGCAGGCGCGAAACTCATCGCGTCGGGCAACGACGCATTTCGCATCAACACCAACATCACGAACGGGACGATCACGGTCGATAACGCCGGGTTGCTGGTGTCGGGCGCGGTGGATGCCAATGGCAAAGTCGTCGCGCATGCCAGCGGCCAGGCGCTCGATTTTGCCGCGATCACATCGCAGATGGCCTTTATCAACATTACCAACGAGGCGGGCGCAACGATCGGCGCGAGCGGCGACGACGCGATCCGTCCGGGCGCAGGCCACATCGACATCGAGAACAGCGGCCTGATCGACGCCACCGCTTCGGCGAGCCGCGCGATCAACCTCAATACGACGAACCTGTCCAACATCGTCACGTTTACGCTCAACAATCACCTGGGCGGCACCGTCCAGTCGCAGGGCGATGCCGTGCGCATCTCGGCATCGACGCTCACCGGCAATCCGTCCGGGACCTTCACGGTGGACAATGCCGGCACGATCCAGTCCACCGGTGTCGGCGGCAACAACGGCCAGGCGATCGACTTCAACGATCTCGTTTCGACCAACGGTAAGGTCACCATCACCAACGAGGCCACCGGCCTGATCCAGGCGGCGGACGCCGACGCCATCCGGGCCGGCACCAACGCCACGATCAACAATTTCGGCACCATCAAGTCGCTGAACGGCACGCCGACCTCGACCGGCAACGACGCTATCGACTTCCAGGCCAACACCGGCGGCACGGTCAACAACGGCGACGCGACCCACACGGCGGCGCTGATCTCCGGCGCCCGCCACGGCATCACCGGCGACAACCCGGTGACGGTCAACAACTACGGCGAGATCATCGGCAACAGCGGCTCGGGCATCAATCTCGACACCGTGAAGACCACGACGACGACCGTCATCAATCACGGCACCATCATCGGCACGTCGGTAACCGGCGACGGCGTCGATATCGACGGCCTGATCTCTCTCGACAACTTCGGCTCCATCCAGGCTACCGGTGTTCACGTGGTCGAGGCGAACGGCAGCGTCGATATCCAGGAGGCCGTGACGATCGGTGGTGGCTCGATCATCAATGAAGTGGGCGGCGTCATCACGAGCTTCGAGCGCGCCATCACGGTCAACGACAGCGATGGCACCGGCGGGCCGGGCGGCGTCAACGGGGACAATCACGGCAACGGCTTTGCGCCAACCATCATCACGAATTGGGGACTGATCCACGGTGGCACCTACGGGGCGATCTCGATCACCGACACGTTCGACGACACCATCACAAACCACGGAAAGATCGAAGGCAGCATCGTCTTCGCGAACGGCGTCGGCACCTCGAGCGGCAATGACACCATCAACAACTACGGCACCATCGATGGCACTGTGTCGCTGGCCGACGGCAACGACATCGTCAACGAATACACCGGATCGAGCCTGACGGGGTTGCTCGATGGCGGCGCCGGCACCGACACCGTGAACCTGCTGGGCAACGGGACCGGCACGCTCGCCAATGTGACCGGCGTCGAGATTCTGCACGTCCAGGGCGGCCAGTGGACGGTCACCGACAGCGAGAGCTTTTCGTCAGGCACCACGATCGACCAGGGCGCGGCGCTGGTTGTCGGCTCCACGGGAGCGCTGGCGAGCGACGTGCTCGACAACGGCGTGCTGAGCTTCGGCCATTCCGACACCGTGAACTTCGCCAATACCATCACGGGGCAGGGCTTCGTCGAGCAGATCGGCACCGGCACGCTGGTGTTGAGCGGCCACAACAGCTACGGCGGCGGGACCGAGGTCGCTTCCGGCACGCTCGACGTGGTCCAGGCGGATTCCGCAGGCACCGGCGCGATCACGCTCGATGCGGGAGCGCAGACGCTCAAGCTCGAGCTGACGGCTTTCACCGGCGGTCATTTTGCCAATGTGGTCGATGGTTTCTCCAGCGAGGACAGCATCGATCTCGCGGGCAATAACGGTGCCACCAACGCCACGCTCGGGGCCGGGAATCTGTTGACGGTTTCTGGCGGCTCCGGCGGTACCGTCACCATCCAGCTCGATCCGAACCAGAGCTTCGCCGGCGATGTGTTCCGGCTCGCGTCCGACACCCATGGCGGCACGACGGTGACGGTCGAGCACGACCTCGCTCCGGTGCTTTCGTCACCGGACAGTTTCTCGATCCAGGAGAACCACACCGCGGTCGGCAGCGTGACCGCCGCAGACCCGGAGCAGGACGCATTCGTCTTTGCGATCTTTGGCGGTGACGACCAGGGTTTCTTCAAGATCGATCCCCACACCGGCCTGCTGAGCTTCATCAACTCGCCGGACTTCGAGACGCCGGAGGATGCCAACCACGACGGCGTCTATGACGTCGTCGTGTCGGCGACCGATGCGTTCGGCGCCGCGAGCAGCCAGGACATCAGCGTCAAGGTGACGGATGTGGCCGAGACGGGCCGCACCATCAACGGCACCAGTGGCAACGACATGCTGACCGGCACCACCGGGGACGACACGATCAACGGCGGCAACGGCAACGACACGATCGACGGCGGCGACGGTAACGACATCATCTCCGGCGGTAACGGCAGTGACATGCTGATCGGCGGCCGTGGCAATAATGTCATGGACGGCGGCAACGACAACGACACGCTGATCGCCGGCAACGGCAACAACACCATGACCGGGGGTAACGGAAACGACGTTCTGACTGCGGGTAACGGCAACAACGTGATGTCCGGCGGCAATGGCGACGACGTTCTCATCGCCGGCAACGGCAACAACGTCATGGATGGCGGCAACGGCAATGACGTGCTGAGGGTTGGCAGCGGCAACAACATCCTCACCGGCGGCAACGGCAACGATACGTTCGTGTTCCCGGCCAATCTTGGACAGAACGTCATCACCGACTTCAGCCACGGCGACGTCATCGAGTTCGATCACGTGTTCCAGAACTTCCAGGCGGTGCAGGCCGCCATGCATCAGGTCGGCACCGACACGGTCATCACCGTGGCGTCCGACGAGACGGTCACGCTCAGCCACGTGACGATGAGCAGTCTGCACGCCTCGGACTTCCTGCTGGCCTGAGGCCGTACAGGCCGGATTTTTTGGAAGGGGCGGGCCGATGCAGCCTCGCCCCTTCATAGTTGTGAAGAGGGCAACCGCTCAAGCGAGCGCTTACCGGCGGACAGCTGTTCTTTCCTGAACATCCGCCAACGCATCCGCAGAAGCTGCATCCGCGTCTTCCAAACGAGGCTCGCCGGCATGGGGTCGTAGACCTCGTTGCGATCGAGGCCGGTGAATACTCCATGCGCCGGTAAAATTCCGGATGCTCTGTTGGCAGGTCTACCCGGCCGCGCGCGCGTTTGATCGTTTTGAACTCTTCGAGCGATTTGAGCAGGAAATGATCGACCCGCGCGCCACGCCACAGGGTTCGTGCCGTGGCTCCAGGACCGAAATCGGGATACCATTCGGTGATGTCTTCGCCGTAGACATCGACGTAACGTCCTTCCGATACACTGAACAGATGAGGATTCAAGGCGCACACAAACCGATCAACGCGAACGACGGTTTTGAGTGCCGGTTGCTCCTGAAATCCTGCTCGGCGCGACGCTTGAAGCGTGTTGTCACAAGGCCGCGGCCCGGTTTGATGCGGCCAGATGAGCCGTAACAGGCCCAATTCAGCGCCAGAGCGGAGACGTTCGGGTCTGAAAACATCTCAGTGAAGAAAGTATCGACCCGTTCGGACGCGAGCGGCCGAACGAACTCGTCGATATCGATGATGACTGCGAGATCCAGAGATCCGCGCAGTCTTGGAACAATTTCGTCGTAAGCTGCTAACTGCGCGAGGTGACGGTCCGTGAAGTCGAACCGTACAATATGTCCCGCCCGGTCGAGGCGTTTCAGCAGGTCGCTGGTGCCGTCGTCGCCACCGTTATCCGCGATGAAAAAATGCCAGATGCCGACAGCCCGATGGAAGGCCACCCACTCGAGCAGGAAGGGTGCTTCCGTCTTGGCGATCGCAACGATTCCAACGCGCACGGTTCTGCCTCCGCGACATGCCTGGCTGGCAGCTACGCCGGCACGTGCCGCTTCAGGAAATTGCGCGCGCGGTTGATGGTGCGGGCTTTCAGCTCCGGCGGGTCCTTCCAGGGAAACACCGTGATCTCGGCATTGGGCGCGAGCGAGGCGATGTCGATCGATACCTGGAGCGGATGCGCGACGACATCATCGGGCAGCACCAGCATCGGCGTCTGGCAGGACTTCGCGAAGTCGCGCGTCACGCTGTACACGAAGTCGGGGCGCACGCGGTAAAGATTGTGCAGATACTTCTCGATGGTTTCCATGGAAACATCGGGCCGCCGCTCGCGCAGCTCTTTGGCCCAGACGTCGCGGCCGGAGTCGTACATGTAGTCCGGTTTCTCCGGGCGGTGCCCGACCGGCTGGCTCAAGAGCGCGGCTGCGATGCGTTGCGGCGCGCGCTCCATCAGCTTCATGGCGAACGGGCCGCCGATGCAGTTGCCGAAGAAAAAGAACCGGTGGATGCCGAGATGATCCATCACGCCGAGTTGATCGTCGGCGAACGCGCCCCAAGGGTCGTCGATCGCCAGCGGTCCGGTGGACACGCCGCTGCTGGCGTTGCGCTGGTCCATGATGATCACGCGGAAGTCGTTCTTGAACTCCTCCATCACGTTGATCACCGCAGTTGGCCAGTTCGCGATGCGCGAATTCAAGCCGCCGCCTGGCGTCGCCAGCAGCGGAAAGCCTGTGCCGATCTCCGCGTAGCGGATGCGGACGCTGCCCTTCTCGTAAAAGCCGGTCTTGGCGCCTGCCGGCAATCCCTGGACCGCTGCTTGCGGCGACTGGGCGAACACCTGCGGCGCCGCCGTGGTCGCGGCGGCAGCTGCGCCGGCTGTCAGAATGGCGCGTCTGTTCTGATCGATCATCGGTCCTCCCGTTTTCGCAGCCACTGTTCGAGCTGCCGATACTCCCAGGATCGCAACGAACGTCGCCTTACAGTAGCATGGATAACGAACGCTGCGACCGGCGGCCATGTTGCCGCGCAGGCTGCGCTTCGCCAGCTTTTGCCGGCCCACATTCGGGGCGGGGGTTGTCTGTTAGTCCTGGACAAATCCGCCGCCCGCGAAACCTTTTCGAATGAACCAAAAGCGGCCTTCGAGCGTTGTTCCGTCCGAAAAGGGAGACGATCATGCGCAACGTGACGAAGGCTCTCATGGCGTTTGGTTTGGTGGCTGGTGCGGCTACTTTCACGGCGCCCGGAGCCGACACTGCAAAGGCTCAAGGCTTCTCGATCGATGCCCCCGGCATCCATGCCCGTATTGGGCACAGACGCCATTATCGTGACAGGTATTACCGAGACTACCGAGACTACCGAGACTATCGAGGTTATCGATCGTACGGATACGCGCCGCGCCGTTCGCTCTGCGGGCCGTACCGCACACTCCAGGATGGCGTCTGCAAACCCTATCGCGGCTACTAGCCTCAGCAGCGGAGAATGGGAGGCCGCCTTAACGGCGGTCTCTTTTTCGTTCAGCTGAGGTTTCAAAGCACGCATCACATCGCACGCCGCATCTGTCGCTACGACAGAGCTTCATCGCGGGCTCGGCTCGCCTACTCCGGAATGCCAACCGTCCGCAGCGCGTCGCCCAGGGCCTTGGCCAGCACCGGCTCGCAATCGACGCCGGCGAAGTGTCCGCCGAATCTGTAGGCCGGCTGCAGCTCCAGCACGCGGGTGGCCGCGCTCTTCGCTTCGTCGGTCCGGCCGGTCTTTACGAGCGCCGCGGCCAGCAGCATGTGCGACATGCTGAAACCCGGATTGAACTGGATCGCCTTGCGCGCCGCGGCCGTGGCCTCCTGATATTGCCCGCGTGCGAAATGCCCGAGCGCCATGCCGTGGCAGGAAAACCAATTCCAATGATCGACCGGGCTCAGCCGCAACGCGCGCTCGCCCCAGTCGATGGCGCGCTCGGCGTCGCCGCCCCAGCCGAACACCACGCTGCCGATGAGATACGTGAAGGCGGAGGAGGGGCTGAGCGTGAGCGCAGCCTCGAAGGCCTGCGCGGCTGCGGCGCGGTCGTGACCATCCATGCCGATTGCGAAGCCGGCAAGCGTGAGCGCCGTGCTGTCGTCCTGGCCGCTGGCGATTGCGGCATGCGCATGTCGCACGGCGGCGAGGCGGTTCTCCTCGCGTAAGCCCCCGCGCAGATACAGGCTGTGGTGGCACATCGAGAGATGCCCGTGCGCCCGCGCATAGTCCGGTTCGAGCGCGAGCGCCTGTTCCAGGATCGGCATGGCCCGGGCCACGCCGTCCGGCATCGCCATGTCGAGCGAGATGGCTCGCAGCAGAAGGTCGTAGGCATCGAGGTTCTCCGGCCGCTTGCGTTTCACGCGCTCGACCTCCGCGCGGCGCAGGCTCGGCTCGATCGCGCTCACCACGTTGAGCGCGATCTCGTCCTGCAACGCGAACACGTCGTCGAGCGCACGATCGAAGCGCTCGGTCCACAGGTTGCCTGCGGTTTCCGCCTCGATCATCTGCGCCGTGACGCGGACGCGGCCGTTGTCCTTGCGGACGCTGCCTTGCACGAGATAGCGCGCGCCAAGCTCGCGGCCGGCACGCTTCACGTCGACCGCCATGCCCTTGTAGGCGAAGCTCGACGGACGCGCGATGACGAGCAGCCATTTGATGCGGGAGAGGCCTGCGACGATGTCTTCGACCATGCCGTCGGCGAAATAGTCTTGCTCGGGGTCGCCGCTCAGGTTTGTGAATGGCAGCACCGCGACCGACGGCTTGCCGGGCAGGGAAGCGGTCGTCTCTGACGCAGCCGGCGCCGCAGGCGCGCCGCGTTCGACCGGGGGACCCACATAGCGGTAGCCGCGGCGTGGAATGGTCTCGATCCAGTCGGCGCCGCCTGCGCCCTCGAATGCGCGGCGCAGCGCCGCGATCTGCACCGTCAGATTGCTGTCTTCGACGGCAAGCCCCGGCCAAGCCGCTTCGAACAGTGCGGTCTTGGCGACCGGGGCGCCGGCGCATTCGAGCAGGAGCCGCAGCAGCGCGACCGCACGCTGGCCGAGCACGATCGGCTCCGCGCCGCGAAACAGGATTTCGGCCTCGGCGTCGAGCCGGAATGGGCCGAACCGGTAGGTCTCCGCCATGGATGGGGCCACCCCTTTCGGAAACACTTTGCAACTTTTTCCGACCGATTTCACGACTTGCGCGGGCGCCGCGACCACCATGGGGACATCGCAAACGCGCGATGTTGCGCAAAGCCACGGAGGATCTCATGACCGCGAAAGCTGTCGTCCGCATGCCCGGCGAGGGCAAACAGGTCTCGCTCGCCGGAAAGCCGCTGTTCTTCCTGGTGACCGGCCAGGACACCAAGCACACGTCGATGTTCGATTGGACGTTGCCGCCGGGCTTCTCCACCGGCACCCACGTCCATCGCGTCCAGGAAGAGACTTTCTATGTGCTGGAGGGGGAGGGTGAGTGGACGATCGGCGGCGAATTGATCCGCGCCAAGCCTGGCACTTATGTGTTCATTCCCCCGGGTGTGCCGCACAACATCGCCAATCCCAGCGACAAGACGATGCGGATGATCATGACGGTCTCACCGCCCGGCCACGAGCACTACTTCGAGGAGTTGGTGAAACTCGTGGCGCAGAGCACGCCGCCGGATGCCGCGGCCATCGGGAAACTGCGCGCCCGCTTCGACACCGAGCAGTTGTCGTCGCTGAAAGCCAGTTGATCGCCGCGGACCCGAGACCGGCTGCCGCTGAGACTAACGCCGCCAAGACCCGCGCTGCCGCCGCCGTTGGCGGCGGCGCGATCACATAAAGCCCGGATTTCGGGGAAGGTATCGGGTCCAATCGCCGAATTCGCGTGTCGATACCAGCACCATGGGAAACCTGATCCGCATCCCATGCTCCAAGGCAATGCCGGGCGCTTCACTCGTGCCGGGAAGGAAGGCGGACAAATTTTCGGCGCCGTCTGTTGCCGCCTGGCTCAGCGCTGTCCTGAACGCTGCGCCCATATGGCGCGCTTCTGCGACCGCCAGAGGACCCACGTGACCATTGGCCGAGACATAGGCGTAGCCGACGCAATCGCCATGCTGCTTCAGGAAAACACCTTTCATCGTGGCATCGCCGAGAAGATAACGGTGATGCTTCTCGCGTGAGACGCCCAACGCACTCAAATCGAGTTGTGCCAGCGTGTCGAGATGCGAGGCGGAAGGTTCGATCGCGACGCAATGGAGCTCGTCGCCTTGCCGGGGGGGCTTGAGCGTGGCACGCGTGCCGCTGAACAGATAAATCGGCAGGCGCGGCAACATTCCATGCCGGATATACAGTCCCTGCGACACGACGTTGAACGTGAATGTGATGAGGCTCTTGTTGGTGGCCCCCGCCTTTCGGGCATGATCGAATGTGTGCGCCAAGAGCCGATTGCCGATGCCGCTACCTTGCCGGCCGGGGGAGACAAACAGCTCCGCCAGAAACCATAAATCCCCGCACACCCAGCTCAACGCGGAACCGACGATCTCCCCGTCGGCTTCTGCGATCCACAAGCCGTCGGGATCATCCTTGAGGGAGAACGATTGGAAATCCGGACGGCCCACGCTCGCCATGGACCCAAAACCGTGACGTTCGGTCAGGTCGTTGATGCTGCCAACGACGAGCTCTTGCATCCGCTGCAGGTCGTCAGCGTGAGCAGGTCGAAAGACGATCGGCATCGGTCACTCCCTTGCGGACCGCAATGATAGAGTAACGGACCGAAGTAGCGCCAATGCCCCGGGCGAACTGCTGCCGCACCGGTTGCAACATGCATGCCTTCTCATTCGATCACATCGCTGGCGAGCGCAGACAGCGGCAGAGGAACAGCGATGCCGAGCGCCTTCGCAATCTTGAGATTGATGGTCATCTCGACCTTGGTGGCCTGCTGCACCGGCAGGTCCGCGGGTTTCTCGCCTTTGAGGATGCGCGCCACATAGGTGCCGGCGAGACGATAGGCGTCGGGCAGATCTGCGCCGTAGTTGAACAGGCCGCCAGCTTTCGTCAGCTCGGACACCTCGCCGCAGACCGGCAGTTTGTGACGCGTCGCAATGCCCGCGATCTGCGCCGACAGGCTGTTCATGGTGGGATCGGCGCCGACCACCACCGCGCCGGCCTTCAGTTCGGCGGCCTTGGCGAAGGCCTTCTCGATCTCGTCGAGCGTCGTGACCTTCATGATTTCGGCGGTGACGCCGAGCTGCGCCTGCGAGCGTTGCGCTTCGCCCGTCATCTCGTCGGCGTTCGCATTGGCCGGATTGATCAGCACCGCGAGCGACCGGGCGTTGGGCACGAGCTGGTGTATGATCTCGATGCGCTTGACGATGAGGCCGACGCCGAGATTGACCACACCGGTGATGTTGGCGCCGGGGCGGTTGAGGCTCTGCACGAGACCTGAGCGAACCGGTTCCGCGCCTTGCTCGAAGACGATGGGAATGTCGGACGTCGCAGTCTTGGCTGCGAGCGCCGCGGGGATCGGAGCTGCCGCAATCGCGGCGACGCGCCGGCGCACGAGATCGGCGGCCATGGCAGGGAGCCGATCGTAATGGCCGTCAGCCCAACGATACTCGATTGTCAGATTCTGCCCTTCGGTGAAGCCCGCCTCGCGCAGGCCCTGGCGGAATCCCGCAAGCTCCTTGGCGTAGCCGGTGGCCGAACTGGCGTGAAGGAAGCCGAGGACCGGCGCGGCCTGCGCCTTCGCGGCACGCGGAAAAGCCGCTAGGGCCGCAATTCCCTGGATGAACCCGCGTCGCCGCATGACCTGTTCCCCGACCTTGGCATCGTAGCTGCTCAAGCTTGCGTGTTGGAAGACGCTCTGGCTTCTCGTCTTAACTCTTCGCCTTGGCGATTTCCTTGCAGGCCAATTCGATTTCCGGCCGCAAGAGCTCAGCGAATAGGCGCATGGCCTTGCTCGCCGAGCGATCGTTGCGGTGGATCAGCGTGCGCTCGACCGTGAGCCGCTTCAGCGGTCGCCCCGACAGCTCGCGGGTGCGGAGCTGCCGGAAGAAGGTGAGGTAGGGCGCGATGGTGTAGCCCACGCCGGCCTTGATCATCTCGATCATCAGTCGCGGCGAATCCGTCTCCGCCACGATCTTGATCTCGTGCCCCGCGCGCCGCATGTCGCGCTCGACCGCGTCGCGCGCCGCGTTGTTGGAGTGGGTAAGAATCAGCGGTAGCCCGTCGAGGCTCTGGCTCGCCGGCCATCCACGCGCTCGTCGCGGGCCGAACATCCAGATCGGCTCATCGAACAGGATTTCAGACAGGAAGTGACGGCTGGTTTCAAGGCCCGTCGCACTGACGATCGCGATGTCGAGGCGGTCGTGCAGCACGGCCTTCCACAGATCGTCGCTGATGCTTTCGCGCACCTCCACGATCACCTTCGGATGCGTCTGCATGAACGTCTTCAGCGGCCGCGTCAGGAGAAACGTGCTGAGCGAAGGAGGACAGCCGATGCGAAGCCGGCCGCTCGGCGCGATCGAGGCGTCGGCAACGTCGCTGCGCAGCTGCTCGAAGTCGCGCAACTGACGCTCGGCGCGCTCCAGCAGAATCTGGCCCAGATCGGTGACGCTGACGCCGCGGGCGTGGCGCTGCAGGAGCCCGCCGCCGAGCTCGCTTTCCAGGAGCTTGATCTGGCGGGTCAGCGCGGGCTGGGAGATGTGCAGGTCGCTCGCTGCGCGGCTGAGACTCTTGTTGCGCGCCACGGCGACGAAGTAGCGCAACTGGGCGAGGTTCATCGGGCGGCCGACCTATAACGCAAGGTTATATCTTCCGCCATTAAATACGATTGGCTCGCGAACCGCAAAGCGACGACATTGCGGCCTCGATAACAAGAAAGGCGGCCCGCATGATCATCGACTGGCACGCACACATTTACACCCCGGAGGAAGCGGCCGACGACAAAGGCACGTGGGACGGCAAGGGCGGTCCAAGCTGGGGCGAACGCGGCTGCCCCATGGTGCTGGAGAATTTCCTCGGGGCGCATCACGAAGCGGGCATTGACGTCAGCGTCGTGACCAACGCTGCGCATTATCTGCGCGGCAAGAGCGCGAGCGAAGAACTTGCGGCCGTGCAGAAGTGGACCGACTACGCTGCGCGGGTGCAGTCCGACCACAAGGGGGTGCTCTATTCGTTTGCGACGATCCTGCCGTGCGGCGGGCCGGCATTCATCAAGGAAACCGAGCGCGCGATCCGCGTGCTTGGCCTCAAGGGCGTCTTCATCCACTCGAGCCACAAGGGTAGCTACCCCGACGACGACGAGGCACGGCCGTTCTGGGAGCTGATCGAAGATCTCGACGTGCCGGTGATGATCCATCCGCCGAACGCGGGCTTCGGTGAGGAGCGCATGCGCGAGTATCGGCTGGCGTCGAGCATCGGCCGGCCGTTCGATCTGTGTCTCGCGCTCGGCCGCCTGATCGTGCGCGGCATCCTGGAAGACTTCCCGAAGGTGAAGCTCGTCGCCTCGCATGGCGGCGGCGGCATCTGCGAGACCATCAGCCGCATGGACTATGCCTACGAGCTGGGCGACGAGGCGTTCTTCCTCGGTCCTTACGTGCCGATGAAGATCAAGCGGAAGCCCAGCGAATACATGAAACGGCTTTACATCGACAGCGTGACCTACAACGAGCCGGCGCTGAAGATGGTGCTGGAGTGGATGGGGCCGGACCGCATTCTCTATGGCAGCGATGCGCCGCCGCTGACGTCGCTGAAGCCCAAGGCGATCAAGCTGATCAAGGATCTGGACATTCCGGAGGCCAGCCGCGAGGCGATCCTCTGGAAGAATGCAGCAAAGCTCTTGAAACTGAACGTAGTATAAAAAGACCCGGCATAAGCCGGGCTGACGATCGGGTGAGACGGAGGAGGAGGAGGTTATGCAGAACACGGGCATGAAGCCCGGGACGTTGCGCGCAGCCTTGCTGTCGTTTGCGTTGGCGGCGCTGCTTCCGTTGCAGGCATCGGCGCAAAACTACCCGGCGCGCACTGTGAAGTTCATCGAGAATGTCGGGCCGGGCGGCACGTTCGATGTCTTCCTGCGTGCGCTCGCCCAGGAACTGCAAAAGCGCCTGGGCCAGGCCTTCATCATCGAGCCAAAGCCCGGCGGCAATTTCATGCTGGCGGGGAGGGCCTGCGCCGAGTCACCGCCCGATGGCTACACGCTCTGCGCCTTGTCCGGCGAGACGCTGGTCTACAACGATTTCCTCTACAAGAACGTCGGCTATGACACGCGGCGTGATCTGGCGCCGGTGACCAATCTGTTCTTCAACACGCAGGTGCTGGTGGCGCACGCCTCGCTCGGCATCAAGTCGCTGACGGAGTTGCCGGCGGCGGCCAAGGCCAAGCCGCTCGCCTTCGTGACGCCGGCCGTTGCGCAGCGGCTGTTCATCCAGCGCTTCAACAAGCAGCACGGCATCGACATCGTGAACGTGCCATTCCGCGGCGGCGGCGAAGCGCTGACCGGCATCCTCAACGGCTCGACCCCGATCGCGTTCTTCGGCGGCGCGAACTTTGCGCCGCTGATCGCCGAGGGGACGCTGGTCGGGCTTGCGGTCGACAGCGACAAGCGCTCGCCGCTGTTCCCGCAGGTGCCGACGCTGAGCGAACTTGGCTACACGGAGCGCATGAACCGGAACTACTTCGGCATCGTGGCGCCGGGCGCGACGCCCAAGCCTCTTATTGCGCAGATCAACCGGGCCATCGTCGAGATCATCCGGACGCCGGAGTTCAGGCAGAAGAATCTGGTCGACCGCGCGCTGGAGCCGATCGGCGATACGCCCGAGGAGTTCACGCGGTTCCTCGACACGGACCGCGAGGAGTTCAAGAAAGTGACCGCCGAGGCCGGCATCGTGCCGCAATAGGGCGAAGCGGGCGGTTTCACGCGGGGCGTGCCGCGGGGTAGAGTGGGGCGTGTTCGCTCCGC